>NZ_CP135971.1:4956641-5260783 GCF_032463525.1 Pseudomonas sp. DTU_2021_1001937_2_SI_NGA_ILE_001
GCTCGCGCGGCGTGCTGTTCCATGTCGATGCCGCTCAGTCGCCAGGCAAGGTCGAGATCGACCTGTCGAAGATGAAAGTCGACCTGATGTCCTTTTCCGCGCACAAGGCCTACGGCCCCAAGGGCATCGGTGCCCTGTACGTGAGCCGCAAGCCGCGTGTGCGCCTGGAAGCCACCATGCACGGCGGTGGTCACGAGCGCGGCATGCGTTCCGGCACCCTGCCTACCCACCAGATCGTCGGCATGGGTGAAGCCTTCCGCATCGCCAAGGAAGAGATGGCCGCCGAGAACCAGCGTATCAAGGCCCTGAGCGAGCGCTTCTTCAAGAAGCTCGAAGACCTCGAAGAACTGTACGTCAACGGCAGCCTGACCGCCCGTATTCCGCACAACCTGAACCTGAGCTTCAACTACGTCGAGGGTGAGTCGCTGATCATGGCGCTCAAGGACCTCGCCGTGTCGTCCGGTTCGGCCTGTACTTCGGCATCCCTGGAACCGTCCTACGTCCTGCGTGCCCTGGGCCGCAACGACGAGCTGGCGCACAGTTCGATCCGTTTCACCTTCGGCCGCTTCACCACCGAGGAAGACGTCGACTACGCCGCCGAGAAGGTCCGCGAGGCGGTGACCAAGCTGCGCGAACTGTCGCCGCTGTGGGACATGTACAAAGACGGTGTCGACATCTCCAAGATCGAGTGGGCGGCGCACTAATCGAAAGCCGCCTCCCGGACAGGCCGCCGCCGCGCGGCCTGCAGAGCGGCACCCTGATGTGAGAGGAACAGAACCATGGCTTACAGTGAAAAGGTCATCGACCACTACGAGAACCCCCGCAACGTCGGCAAGATGAATGCCGAGGACCCGGATGTCGGTACCGGCATGGTCGGTGCTCCGGCTTGTGGCGACGTCATGCGCCTGCAGATCAAGGTCAACGAGCAAGGCGTGATCGAAGACGCCAAGTTCAAGACCTACGGTTGCGGTTCGGCCATTGCCTCCAGCTCCCTGGCCACCGAGTGGATGAAGGGCAAGACCCTGGACGAAGCCGAAACCATCAAGAACACCCAGCTGGCCGAAGAACTGGCCCTGCCGCCAGTCAAGATCCACTGCTCGGTTCTGGCCGAAGATGCGATCAAGGCCGCTGTGCGTGACTACAAGCAGAAGAAAGGCCTGCTGTAAGCCGCCTTTCCCTGCATCGCTGGGCAAAACCAAGGAGCTCCGATGGCAATCAGCATGACAGAAGCCGCCGCCAACCACGTTCGCCGTTCCCTCGACGGGCGCGGCAAGGGTGAGGGCATTCGCCTTGGCGTGCGTACCACGGGCTGTTCGGGTCTGGCCTATGTGCTGGAATTCGTCGACGAGACGGCCCCGGAAGATTCGGTATTCGAATCCCATGGCGTGAAGGTCATCATCGACCCCAAGAGCCTGGTGTATCTCGACGGCACTGAGCTGGACTTCGTCCGCGAAGGGTTGAACGAAGGCTTCAAGTTCAACAACCCCAACTCGCGCGGTGAGTGCGGCTGCGGCGAAAGCTTCAACGTCTGAGGCGATCGATCGTGGGAACTCCTTGTCATTTCGCGTTGTTCGACCTCAAGCCCGGCTTCGAGGTGGACGTCGACCAGCTGGCCAGCCGCTACCGCGAACTGGCGCGCAGCGTACACCCAGATCGTTTCGCCGATGCCCCCGAGCATGAGCAGCGCCAGGCGCTGGAACGCTCGGCCAATCTCAACGAGGCCTACCAGACGCTGCGCAGCGCGCCGCGTCGCGCCCGTTACCTGCTGGCCTTGCAGGGCGGCGAGGTGCCGCTTGAGGTGACGGTGCATGACCCGGACTTCCTGCTTCAGCAAATGCAGTGGCGCGAAGAGCTCGAAGACCTCCAGGACGACGCAGACCTGGACGGCGTCGCCGCCTTCAAGCGCCGCCTCAAGGCTGCCCAGCAGGAACTCAACGACAGCTTCGCCGCCTGTTGGGACGACGCAGCGCAACGCGAACAGGCCGAGCGCCTGATGCGGCGCATGCAGTTTCTCGACAAGCTCTCTCAAGAAGTGCGCCAGCTCGAAGAGCGCCTCGACGACTAACCCTGTGCGGTTGCGGCCGCACGCCTGTGATTATTCTTAAAAGCATGGCCTTACTGCAGATCGCCGAACCTGGCCAGAGTCCACAACCGCATCAGCGCCGTCTGGCTGTCGGTATCGACCTGGGCACCACCAATTCGCTGGTCGCTGCTTTGCGCAGCGGTCTTTCCGAGCCGCTGCCCGATGAGAACGGTCAGGTCATCCTGCCGTCGGCAGTGCGCTACCATGCCGACCGTGTCGAAGTCGGGCAGGCTGCCAAAGCGGCTGCCTCGCTGGACCCGCTGAACACCGTGCTGTCGGTCAAGCGCCTGATGGGGCGCGGCCTGAGCGACGTCAAGCAGCTGGGTGAGCAATTGCCCTATCGCTTCGTTGAAGGTGAGTCCCACATGCCATTCATCGACACCGTACAGGGCGCCAAGAGCCCGGTGCAGGTGTCGGCCGACATTCTCAAGACCTTGCGCCTGCGCGCCGAATCCACCCTCGGTGGCGAGCTGGTCGGTGCAGTGATCACCGTGCCGGCCTATTTCGACGACGCCCAGCGCCAGGCCACCAAGGACGCGGCCAAGCTGGCCGGCCTGAACGTGCTGCGCCTGCTCAACGAGCCGACTGCTGCGGCGGTGGCCTATGGTCTGGACCAGCAGGCTGAAGGTGTCGTGGCCATTTATGACCTGGGCGGCGGTACGTTCGATATTTCCATCCTGCGCCTGACCGGTGGGGTGTTCGAAGTGTTGGCCACCGGCGGTGATACAGCGCTGGGTGGTGACGATTTCGACCACGCCATTGCTCAGTGGATCATCCAGGGTGCTGGCTTGTCCGCCGACCTGGCGCCTGCTGCACAGCGCAGCCTGCTGCAGGCGGCTTGCGCGGCGAAGGAAGCCTTGACCGACTCGGCGAGTGTCGAGGTGGTCTACGAAGGTTGGCGTGCCGAGCTGACCCGTGAAGCCTTCAATGCGCTGATCGAACCGATGATCGCGCGCAGCCTCAAGGCGTGCCGCCGTGCCGTGCGTGACGCGGACATCGAGATCGACGACGTTCAGGCCGTGGTCATGGTCGGTGGTTCGACCCGTGTGCCGCGCGTGCGTGAGGCCGTGGCCGAGCTGTTCGGTCGCCAGCCGCTGACCGAGATCGACCCTGATCAGGTGGTGGCCATCGGCGCGGCGATCCAGGCCGATACCCTGGCGGGCAACAAGCGTGACGGTGGTGAGCTGTTGCTGCTCGATGTCATCCCGCTGTCGCTCGGTCTTGAGACCATGGGCGGGCTGATGGAGAAGGTCATCGCCCGCAACACCACCATTCCGGTGGCGCGTGGCCAGGAATTCACCACCTACAAGGACGGCCAGACAGCCATGATGATTCATGTGCTGCAGGGCGAGCGCGAGCTGATCAGCGATTGCCGCTCCCTGGCGCGCTTCGAGTTGCGTGGCATTCCGCCGATGGTCGCCGGTGCGGCGAAGATTCGCGTGACCTTCCAGGTCGATGCCGATGGCCTGCTCAGCGTCGCGGCACGTGAGCTGGGTTCGGGTGTCGAGGCCAGCATTCAGGTCAAGCCGTCCTATGGGCTGACCGATGGCGAGATTGCCCGCATGCTCAAGGACTCGTTCCAGCATGCCGGCCAGGACAAGGCGGCGCGCGCCCTGCGCGAGCTGCAAGTGGATGCCGAGCGTCTGCTGGAGGCCGTTCAGGGTGCCCTGGAAGCCGATGGCGAGCGCCTGCTCGACGAAGAAGAGCGCCTGGTGATCAGGCTGCAGATGGATGAACTCCGTGAACTGATGCAAGGCACCGATGGCCCGGCCATCGAGCAGCAGACCAAGCGTCTGTCGCAGGTGACCGATGCATTTGCTGCCCGACGCCTGGATTCGACGGTCAAAGCCGCATTGGCGGGGCGCAACCTGAATGATATCGAGGAATAATTGATGCCGAAGGTGACTTTCCTGCCCCATCACGAGCATTGCCCTGAGGGGATGGTCGTCGAGGCCGAGCCGGGGGTTTCGATCCTCGAACTGGCCCATGAGCATCACATCGAGATCGAGAGCGCCTGTGGTGGCGTATGTGCCTGCACCACCTGCCACTGCATCATCCGCAAGGGTTTCGACTCGACCGGCGAGCTGGACGAGCTGGAAGAAGACATGCTGGACAAGGCCTGGGGTCTTGAGCCGCAATCGCGCCTGGCCTGTCAGGCCCGGGTCGGTGACCAGGACATCACCGTCGAGATTCCCAAGTACTCGCTCAACCATGCTGCCGAGCCGCCGCACTGATTCCTGAGGAAAACCGTTCATGAGTCTCAAATGGGTTGATGTGCTGGAAATCGCGATCCAGTTGGCTGAAACGCGGCCTGACGTGGATCCGCGCTATGTGAATTTCGTCGACCTGCGCGACTGGGTGACCCAGCTGCCGGAGTTCGATGATCAGCGTGATCGCGGCGGAGAAAAGGTCCTGGAGGCCATTCAGGCTGCCTGGATCGAAGAACTCGACTGAAAGTGCGGTCGGCGGGGCGGGCGAGCAATCGTTGCCCTGGGGCGCAAGGCCCGATTTTCCGGGCCGTAACGCCTCGGCGACAGGTCCGCACTGGGGGTTCTATGCATCGCGTTAGGCAATACCTCATAACCCGCGTATAATTCGCGGGTTTAATTTTTCGCTTTAATCTCTGTTTCTGGAGTTTCACCATGGCTGTTCAACGTACCTTCTCCATCATCAAGCCAGACGCCGTTGCCAAGAACGTCATCGGCAAGATCACCTCTCGCTTCGAAGAAGCCGGTCTGCGCATCGTTGCCTCGAAAATGAAGCAACTGTCCAAGGCCGAAGCCGAAGGCTTCTACGCCGAGCACAAAGAGCGCGGCTTCTTCGGTGACCTGGTTGCCTTCATGACTTCCGGTCCGGTTGTCGTTCAGGTTCTGGAAGGCGAGAACGCTATCGCTCGCAACCGTGAGCTGATGGGCGCTACCAACCCTAAAGAAGCTGCTGCTGGCACCATCCGTGCCGACTTCGCCGAGTCCATCGACGCCAACGCCGTCCACGGTTCCGACTCCGAAGCCGCTGCTGCACGTGAAATCGCTTACTTCTTCGCTGCAACCGAGGTAACCGCTCGCTAAGCCTTCGGGTTATCGAGTGAAGGGTGAATCCATGATCGCGACCACTGGTAAAACCAACCTGCTGGGCCTGACCCAGCCGGAAATGGAAAAATTCTTCGAGTCCATCGGGGAGAAACGCTTCCGTGCCGGTCAGGTCATGAAGTGGATTCACCACTTTGGCGTCGATGATTTCGACGCCATGACCAACGTCGGCAAAGCCCTGCGCGAAAAGCTCAAGGCGTGTGCCGAGATCCGCGGCCCCGAAGTGGTCAGCGAGGACATCTCCAGCGACGGTACCCGCAAATGGGTCGTGCGCGTGGCGTCCGGCAGCTGCGTCGAGACCGTGTTCATTCCCCAGGGCAAACGTGGCACCTTGTGCGTTTCGTCCCAGGCAGGCTGTGCCCTGGACTGCAGCTTCTGCTCCACCGGCAAGCAAGGCTTCAACAGCAACCTCACCGCCGCCGAAGTCATCGGCCAGGTGTGGATCGCCAACAAATCCTTCGGCAGCGTACCCGCCACCATCGACCGTGCCATCACCAACGTGGTGATGATGGGCATGGGTGAGCCGCTGCTGAACTTCGACAATGTCATCGCCGCCATGCATCTGATGATGGATGACCTGGGGTATGGCATTTCCAAGCGCCGGGTGACACTGTCCACCTCCGGCGTGGTACCGATGATCGACGAACTGGCCAAGCACATCGACGTGTCCCTGGCACTGTCGCTGCATGCGCCTAACGACGAGCTGCGCAACAAGCTGGTACCGCTGAACAAGAAATACCCCCTGAGCGTGCTGCTCGACTCCTGCCGCCGCTACATGGCTGCGTTGGGTGAAAAGCGCGTGCTGACCATCGAGTACACCCTGCTCAAGGATGTCAACGACCAGCCCCAGCACGCCATCGAGATGATCGAGCTGCTCAAGGACACCCCTTGCAAGATCAACCTCATCCCGTTCAACCCGTTCCCGCATTCCGGTTACGAGCGGCCTAGCAACAACGCCATCCGCCGCTTCCAGGACATGCTGCACAACGCCGGCTACAACGTCACCGTACGGACTACCCGTGGCGAAGACATCGATGCCGCCTGTGGCCAGCTGGTCGGCCAGGTGATGGACCGCACACGGCGCAGCGAACGCTACATCGCCGTTCGCGAGCTTGAAGCCGGGACCGGGCAGGACCGTCGCGCGGCTTCTTGAACCTGACTGCAAAGAGAGACTCCATGTCTGTGCGTGCCTCGCTGCTGTTATGTTTCGCCTTCTGGCTGGCAGGATGTGTTTCGTCGGGTGACGTCAACCCGTTGTCCACCAGCAAGGGGCGCGAAGAAGCACGCAAGGCCTATGTGCAACTGGGGCTGGGGTATCTGCAGGAAGGGCAGACCGAGCGCGCCAAGGTGCCCTTGAAGAAGGCTCTGGACCTCGACGGCAACGACCCTGATGCCAATGCCGCCCTGGCCCTGGTGTTCCAGGCCGAGATGGAGCCGAAGCTGGCCGACGAGTACTACCTCAAGGCGATCGCCGCCAGCAAGGGCGATGCACGCATAGTCAACAACTACGGCAGTTTTCTCTACGAGCAGGGGCGTTATAAGGACGCTTACGCGCGTTTCGAACAGGCCGCCGCCGATAACCTGTATCCTGAGCGCTCCCGCGTCTTCGAAAGCCTTGGCATGACCGCCCTGAAGCTCGGGCAGCGTGAACAGGCTCGTGAGCATTTCACCCGTGCCCTGCGTCTGGACCGGCGTCAGCCGCGCGCGTTGCTGGAAATGGCAGAGCTGTATTACGAAGATGGGCAGTACGTCCCGGCGCGTGAATACTACGAACGTTACAGTCAGCTCAGCCAGCAGAACGCTCGCAGCCTGCTGCTCGGCCTGCGCCTGGCGAAGATCTACGAAGACCGCAACACTGCAGCCAGTTATGGTCTGCAGTTGAAAAGACTCTATCCCGGTACGCCGGAATATCAGCAATACCTGTCGGAGCAATGATGAAAACGGCGCATCCCGAAGTTGTAGCAGCCCATCGCGCAAATCCTGGGGAGACCCTGCGCCAGGCCCGTGAGCATCAGAATTGGTCGTTGCCTGACGTGGCCCACCGGCTCAACCTCACCGTCTCCTCGTTGAACCACGTCGAGAACGGCGATTTCGACAGGCTGCCCGGTCACACCTTCGCGCGCGGCTATGTGCGGGCCTATGCCAAGCTGCTGGGTCTCGACCAGGCTGCGCTGGTCGCGCAGTTCGACCAGTACACCGGTACCGACGGCAAGGGCAGCGAAGTCCACTCGCTGGGGCGTATCGAAGAGCCGGTGCGGCTGTCGCACAACATCCTGCGTATCGTCAGCCTGCTGTTGCTGCTGGTGCTGGTCGGTGGCGGCTTCCTCTGGTGGCAGGACCAGGCTGCACAGCGTGGCAAGGACCTCACCGGCCTGGTGATGGAGCACGTCGAAGTCGAAAGCGCCGATGGCACCACGCAGATTCACCCGATCGACGAGCCGCAGCAACCGGCCCCGGCGCCAGCTCAAGCCAGCGAGGGGGGCAGCGCGCCACTGCCGTTGAACCCGTCCTCGACCGCGGCGCCGGCCCCTGAGTCCATCGCCAGCGCTCCTGCGCCAGCCGTCCAGGCGCCGGGTGCCCCGTCCACCACCCCTGCGACCCCGGCAGCCCAGGGCAGCAGCACTCAGCAGGCCTCCAGCGCCCCGAGCGTAGCGCACACCCCGGCAGGCACGGCCCCGGCGGCGCCTTCCGCACCGGCCTCTTCCGAGCCTATCGCGCCGATCCTGCCGGGTTCCGCCCAGGTCACCATGAAGTTCACCGCCGACTGCTGGACCCAGGTGACCGACGGTAATGGCAAGGTGCTGGTCAGTGCCCTCAAGCGCAAGGGCGAAAACCTCGAAGTCAGCGGTAAGCCGCCGTTTTCGGTCCGCCTGGGCTTCGCACGAGGGGCCGAGGTCAGTTATAACGGACAGCCTGTAGACGTCGCTCCATTCACCACCGGCGAAACCGCTCGCCTGAAGCTAGGGCAATAAGTCATGCACGGCCATTCCCCCATCAAGCGTCGCGAATCCAGAAAGATCTGGGTCGGTTCCGTACCGGTCGGTGGCGATGCCCCGATCGCCGTGCAGAGCATGACCAACAGCGACACCAACGACGTCGCCGCCACGGTCGCGCAGATCAACCGTCTGGAAGCTGCCGGTGTCGACATCGTGCGCGTTTCGGTGCCGGACATGGACGCCGCCGAGGCGTTCGGGCGCATCAAGCAGCAGGTCAAGGTGCCGCTGGTCGCCGACATCCACTTCGACTACCGCATTGCCCTGCGCGTGGCCGAGCTGGGTGTCGACTGCCTGCGCATCAACCCCGGCAACATTGGCCGTGAGGATCGCGTCAAGGCGGTGGTCGATGCGGCGCGTGACCGTGGTATCCCGATCCGCATCGGCGTCAACGCCGGTTCGCTGGAAAAGGACCTGCAGAAGAAATACGGCGAACCGACCCCCGAAGCGCTGGTCGAGTCCGCACTGCGCCATGTCGAGCACCTGGACCGCCTGAACTTCCAGGACTTCAAGGTCAGCGTGAAGGCGTCCGACGTGTTCATGGCCGTCGAGGCCTACCGCCAGCTGGCGCGGCAGATCGTCCAGCCCCTGCACCTGGGCATCACCGAAGCCGGTGGCCTGCGCTCCGGCACGGTGAAGTCCGCCGTGGGCCTGGGGATGCTGCTTGCCGAAGGGATTGGCGATACTATCCGCATCTCGCTGGCCGCCGACCCGGTGGAAGAGGTCAAGGTCGGTTACGACATCCTCAAGTCGCTGCACCTGCGTTCCCGTGGTATCAACTTCATCGCCTGCCCGAGCTGCTCGCGGCAGAACTTCGATGTGGTCAAGACCATGAACGAACTCGAAGGTCGCCTGGAGGACCTGCTGGTGCCCATGGATGTCGCGGTCATCGGCTGCGTGGTCAATGGCCCGGGTGAAGCCAAGGAGGCCCATATCGGCCTGACCGGTGGCAGCCCGAACCTGATCTACATCGATGGCAAGCCGTCGCAGAAGCTGGGTAACGAGAACCTCGTCTCCGAACTGGAGCGCCTGATTCGCGAGAAGGCCGCTGAAAAGGCAGAAGCCGACGCCGCCGTGATCGTGCGCGGCTAATCAAGATTGCTAAGGATTTTTTGTGAGTAAGTCTCTGCAAGCCATTCGTGGCATGAACGACATCCTGCCCGAGCAGACCCCGCTGTGGCGCTATTTCGAAGGCACCGTATCGGGTCTGCTGGATAACTACGGCTATCGGCAGATCCGTATGCCGATCGTCGAGTTCACCGAGCTGTTCAAGCGCTCTATCGGTGAAGTGACCGATATCGTCGAAAAAGAGATGTACACCTTCGCCGACCGCAACGGCGATTCCCTGACCCTGCGCCCCGAAGGCACCGCAGCCTGCGTGCGTGCGGTGCTGGAGCACGGCATCACTGGCGGTGGCCAGGTGCAGAAACTCTGGTACATCGGCCCGATGTTCCGCCACGAGCGCCCGCAGAAGGGCCGCTACCGGCAGTTCCACCAGATCGGTGTGGAAGTCTTCAACCTCGACGGCCCGGACATCGACGCCGAGCTGATCGTGCTGACCTGGCGCCTGTGGGGGCAGTTGGGCATTCGTGATGCGGTCAAGCTCGAACTCAACAGCCTGGGCACCAGCGAGGCGCGTGCCCGCTACCGTGACGCCCTGGTCGAATTCCTTGCCGCACGGCATGATCAGCTCGACGAAGACAGCCAGCGTCGTCTGAAGACCAATCCGCTGCGTATTCTCGACACCAAGAGCCCGGAAACCCAGGCCCTGTTGGTAGACGCGCCGAAACTGGCCGACTACCTCGACGAAGAGTCGCGGGTGCATTTCGAAGGTCTCAAGGCGCGTCTGGATGCCGCTGGCATTCCTTACGTGATCAACCCCAAGCTGGTTCGCGGCCTGGATTACTACAGCAAGACCGTATTCGAGTGGGTCACCGACAAGCTGGGTGCCCAGGGCACCGTTTGCGCCGGTGGCCGCTACGACGGCCTGGTCGAGCAGATGGGCGGCAAGCCGACGGCAGGCGTAGGCTTCGCCATGGGCATCGAGCGCCTGGTTTTGCTGCTGGAAACCCTGGAGCAAGTGCCGGCCGATCTGGCCCGCCAGGTCGACGTCTACCTCTGCGCCTTCGGTGAGCAGGCCGAGCTGGCTGCCCTGGCGCTGACCGAGCAGGTGCGTGACCAGTTGCCCAACCTGCGGCTGCAGGTCAACGCCGGCGCCGGCAGTTTCAAGAGCCAGTTCAAGAAAGCCGACAAGAGCGGCGCACTGTTCGCACTGATCCTGGGCGAAGAAGAACTGGCCAACCGGCAGATCGGTGTCAAGCCGCTGCGCGGGCAGGGCGAGCAACAGAACATTGCCTGGGAGGCTCTGGCCGAGCACCTGGCGAACAGCCTGGCACAGGCTTGAACGAATAAAACAGCTGATTTGGCGATAGGAGTATTGGGGTGTCGCGTACCGAAGATGAAGAGCTGGCGGTAATGAAGGACTGGTGGCAGCGTAACGGCAAACCCCTGGTAACTGGCGGTCTGCTGGCGTTGATCGTGGTCTTCGGCTGGCAGTACTGGCAAAAGTATCAGCGTACCCAGGCCGCCAACGCCTCGGTGCTCTACCAGCAACTGCTGGAAACTTCGCTGACGCCGACCGGTGAGGCTGATCCTGCTCGCGTGGCCGACCTGGCCGGCAAGCTCAAGAGCGAATACGGCGGCACCGCCTACGCGCAATACGCCAGCCTGTTCGTCGCCAAGGTCGCGGTAGACACCGGCAAGCTGGACGACGCGGCCGCCGAACTCAAGGCTGTAGCCGACAAGCCCGCCAACGCCACCCTCGGCGAGATCGCCCGTCAGCGCCTGGCACGTGTGCTGGCTGCGCAGAACAAGGCCGAAGACGCGCTCAAGCTGCTTGCTGGCGACGCCGACAAAGCGTTCCTGGCCAGCCGTGAAGAACTCAAGGGTGACCTGCTGGTGCAACTCGGTCGTACCGACGAAGCCCATGCGGCGTACCAAAAGGCCAAGTCCGCGCTGTCGCCCGACGCCGCGGTGGGTGGCCTGCAAATGAAGCTCGACGATCTGGCCAAAGGGGATGCGTGACGTGATTCGTTGGAAACATGCAGCATTGCTGGCTCTGGCCGTTATGGCCGTGGGTTGCAGCAGCAACAGCAAGAAGGAATTGCCTCCGGCCGAGCTGACCAGCTTCAAGGAGGAGGTCGTCCTGCAGAAGAAGTGGAGCCATTCGGTCGGTGACGGCCAGGGCAAGACTTACAACATGCTGGTACCGGCCATCGACGGTGACCGTATCTACGCCGCCGACGTGACCGGCGAGATCGTCGCCCTGGATCGCATGACCGGCGAGACGCTGTGGAAGAAGGATCTGGACCTGCCGGTGTCCGGCGCCGTGGGGGTCGGTTACGGCCTGCTGACCATCGGCACCCTCAAGGGTGAAGTGGTGGCTCTGGACTCCAGCACCGGTGACGAGAAATGGCGTGCACGGGTGACCAGTGAAGTACTGGCGCCACCGGCCAACAACGGCGACGTGGTGGTGGTACAGACCCAGGATGACCGCGTGATTGGCCTGGATGCCTACACGGGCTCGCAACGCTGGATCTACGAAAGCACACCGGCGGTGCTGACCCTGCGTGGCACCGGCGCGCCGATCGTGACCAACCGCCTGGCCGTGGCCGGCCTGTCCACCGGCAAGGTGGTGGCGTTGGACATCAGCAATGGCGTACCGGTCTGGGAGCAACGCGTTGCCATCCCGCAAGGTCGTTCGGAGCTGGAGCGCGTGGTCGACATCGACGGCGGTCTGCTGCTGTCTGGCGGTACCCTGTACGTAGCCAGCTACCAAGGCCGCGTCGCCGGCCTGGACCTGCAGAGCGGTCGCGTGCTGTGGCAGCGCGATGCGTCGAGCTACGATGGCGTGGCGCAGGGCTTCGGCAGCGTCTACGTGAGCCTGGCTTCGGGCACCGTGGAAGGCATCGACGAGCGTTCGTCCACCGCGCTGTGGAGCAACGATTCGCTGGCCCGTCGTCAGCTGAGCGCCCCTGAGGTGTTCTCCAGCTACGTGGCCGTGGGTGACTTCGAGGGTTACCTGCACCTGCTGAGCCAGGTGGACGGCCGCTTCGTCGGGCGTGAGCGCATCGACAGCGACGGCCTGCGGGCACGCCCGCTGGTGGTCGGCGACATGATCTACGTGTATGGCAACAGTGGCAAACTCGAAGCCCTGACCATCAAGCAATGATCGCCAAGGCCGGAGCTGCCCGCTCCGGCCGACCCTGCTCCGGCAGGGCTGCGGGCTCTTCGGAACCCGCCCAGAACTCCGGCCGCTGCCTAGCAGCGGCTTTTGTATTTTCTGAAATAACGCAGTGGAGAGCCGCATGGTTCCCGTAATCGCCCTGGTGGGCCGACCGAACGTCGGCAAGTCCACCATGTTCAACCGCTTGACCCGAACCCGAGACGCCATCGTCGGCGACCTTTCCGGTCTGACCCGAGATCGCCAGTACGGAGAGGCGAAGTGGAAAGGGCGCTCGTACATTCTGATCGACACCGGTGGTATCTCCGGCGACGAGCACGGCATGGATGAAAAGATGGCCGAGCAGTCGCTGATGGCCATCGAGGAGGCCGATGTCGTCCTGTTCCTGGTCGATGCCAAGGCCGGCTATACCGCCGCCGACCAGATGATTGGCGAGCACCTGCGCAAGCGCAACAAACGCAGCTTCGTGATCGCCAACAAGATCGACAACATCGACGAAAACCTGGCCCGGGCCGAATTCAGCCCCATGGGTCTGGGTGACGCCATTCCGGTGGCCGGCGCCCATGGGCGTGGTGTTTCGCAGATGCTCGACATCGTCCTGCAGGGGCTGACCTGGGACGAAGACGAAGAAGCCGCTGCCGCCGAAGGCGAGGAAGACGAAGAGGTCGCCGAAGGCGAGGAAGCCAAGCGCATTCCTGGCCCGAGTGAAAAGGATGGCATCAAGATCGCCATCATCGGTCGCCCCAACGTTGGCAAGTCGACGCTGGTCAACCGCATGCTCGGTGAAGACCGCGTCATCGTCTACGACCAGCCCGGCACCACCCGCGACAGTATCTACATTCCGTTCGAGCGCAATGAAGAGAAGTACACCCTGATCGACACCGCCGGGGTGCGCAAGCGCGGCAAGATCCACGAGGAAGTCGAGAAGTTCTCGGTGGTCAAGACCCTGCAGGCCATCAAGGACGCCAACGTGGTGATCTTCGTGATGGACGCTCGTGAAGGCGTGGTCGACCACGACCTGAACCTGCTCGGTTTCGCCCTGGAGTCTGGCCGTGCCATGGTCATCGCCCTCAACAAGTGGGACGGCATGACCCCTGGCGAGCGCGACTACGTGAAGATCGAACTGGAGCGCCGGCTGTTCTTCGTCGACTTCGCCGACATCCACTTCATTTCTGCGTTGCACGGCACCGGTGTGGGTAACCTGTACGCTTCGGTACAGAACGCCTTCAAGTCGGCGGTGACCCGCTGGCCGACCAGCCGCCTGACGCAGATTCTCGAAGATGCGGTCAGCGACCATGCGCCGCCGATGGTCAATGGCCGACGCATCAAGCTGCGCTATGCCCACCTCGGTGGTGCCAACCCGCCGCTGATCGTGATCCACGGCAACCAGGTCGAGGCCGTGCCCAAGTCCTACGTGCGCTACCTGGAGAACACCTACCGCCGCGTGCTCAAGCTGGTCGGTACGCCGATCCGCATCGAGTTCAAGGGCAGCGACAACCCGTACGAGCACATCAAGAACAAGCTGACCGACCGCCAGGTCAACAAGAAGCGCCGCCTGATGTCGCACCACAAGAAGGCCGACAAGAAGCGCCGCGACAAGAAGCGTTGAAGCTGCGGCAAGCCAGAGCGCACGGCGAGGCGCTTTTGCTTGCTCTCGTAGCTTGCCGCTTGTAGCTTGCCGCTCGATCCTGCGCTAGGGTTGAACCCTTCGGTTCATCCCCAGCGCAGGCCTTCCATGCTCGACAGCAAGTTGCCCAATGTGGGCACCACCATCTTTACCGTCATGTCTCAGCTCGCGGCGCAGACCGGGGCGATCAACCTGTCTCAGGGCTTTCCCGATTTCGATGGGCCGCAGGCGCTGCGCGATGCGGTGGGCCGGCACGTGGCCGAGGGACGCAACCAGTATTCACCGATGACCGGCCTGCCCGCCTTGCGCGAGCAGGTGGCGGCGAAGATCGCTCGCCTGTATGGCGCGCAGGTCGATGCCGACAGTGAGGTGACCATTACGCCCGGTGCCACCCAGGCCATCTTCTGCGCCGTGCAGGCGGTGATCCGGCCCGGTGACGAGGTGATCGTCTTCGACCCCTGCTACGACAGCTATGAGCCCTCGGTGGAGCTGGCCGGCGGGCGCTGTGTGCATGTGCAGCTCGATGCCCGGGATTTCTCCATCGACTGGCAGGCACTCAGCGATGCGCTGAGCCCGCGCACCCGCATGATCATCATCAACACGCCGCACAACCCTTGCGGTGCGTTGATCAGTCGAACCGAGCTGGATCAACTGGCCCGGCTGATCGCCGACCGTGACATCTACCTGATCAGCGACGAGGTCTACGAGCACCTGGTCTACGACGGCCGTCAGCATGCCAGTGTCCTGGCCCATGAGGCGCTGTATGCGCGGGCTTTCGTGGTCAGCTCGTTTGGCAAGACTTACCACGTCACCGGCTGGAAAACCGGCTACGTGGTGGCGCCGTCGGCCTTGACCGCAGAGCTGCGCAAGGTGCACCAGTACGTGAGTTTTTGCGGCGTCACACCCTTGCAGTTCGCCCTGGCCGAGTTCATGGCCGAACACCCCGAGCATCTCGACGAGTTGCCAGGGTTCTACCAGGCCAAGCGGGATTTCTTCTGCAACCAACTGGCCGGCTCGCGCTTCACCTTCCAGCCCGTGGCCGGCACCTACTTTCAGCTGGTGGACTATTCGCAGATCCGTCCAGACCTCAAGGATGTCGACATGGCCCTGTGGATGACCCGTGAGCACGGCGTGGCCAGCATTCCAGTCTCGGTGTTCTATCAGCAGCCGCCCGAAGGTCAGCGGCTGATTCGTCTGTGCTTCGCCAAACGTGAGGAGACGCTGCGCCAGGCAGCGGAAAAACTATGCGCGATCTGAACACGCTGCCGCCGCTGAAGCTGGCCCTGGTGCAAACCCAGCTGGCCTGGCACGACCCGCAAGCCAACTTCGCTCACTTCGATGACCTGCTCAAGCAGGCTCACGGTGCTGATCTGGTGATTCTGCCGGAGATGTTCAGCACCGGTTTCAGCATGGATTCGGCAGGCCAGTTCGAGCCGGAGAACGGTCCGGCCGCGCAGTGGCTGCTGGCCCAGGCGCAGCGCCTGGAGGCGGTGGTGACCGGCAGCGTGATCGTGCAGGCCGCCGATGGCAGTTACCGCAACCGTCTGTACTGGGCGCGCCCCGACGGTGAGCTGGCGCACTACGACAAGCGCCACCTGTTCCGCATGGCCGGCGAACATGAGCACTACAGTGCCGGTGAGCAGCAGGTCGTCGTCGAGCTCAATGGCTGGCGCATCCGCCCGCTGATCTGCTACGACCTGCGCTTTCCGGTGTGGAGCCGCGATGCCATGGACACCGATCTGCTGCTGTATGTCGCCAACTGGCCAGGCGCCCGCCGTTTGCACTGGAATCGTCTGCTGCCTGCGCGGGCCATCGAAAACCTCTGCTATGTGGCGGCGGTGAATCGGGTCGGCAAGGATGGCAATGGCCTGGTGTATGCCGGTGACAGCCAAGTGCTGGATTTCCAGGGTGACAGCCTGCTGGAGGTCGGAACAGCCGACGGAGTGTTCACAGCGACCCTGGACGGCGCCGGACTGGCTGCCTATCGCGACCGTTTTCCTGCTTATCTGGATGCTGATACCTTCCGGATACAATGATGCCCTTCAGTTCTCGAGCGAGTGGCCGATACCTTCGGCAACATAAAGGAGCTTGCCATGACCACCATCAATACCAGCTCGTTGACCAGCTATAACAGCGCTCTGTCATTGACCGCTCGCAACGCGACGACGTCCGAGGCGCAAGACGCCGCAGCCGGCAGCAAGGATGCCACGGCGACCGCCGACACCAGCAAGCTTACGGGGACTGCTGCCGGTGGAGGCGCCTCTGGTGCCAAGTCGTCTACCGAGCAGTTGATCGACCAGCTCGAGAAGCAGATCAAGGTGGCCCAGAAGCAACTGCAGCAACTGCAGCAACAGCTGGCAGCTGCACAGAAGAGCAAAGGCTCTGAAGTGGAGAAGGCCGCTCAGGTGGCGACCATCCAGGCACAGATCGCCACCACCAGCGCGCAGCTGGTCAGCTTGCAGGGTTCGCTGATGCAGTTGCAGGCCCAAGGCAGTGTGAACACCACCGCCTGAGATTATCGAGGGCACAAAAAAACCTCCGTTCTCGCCAGAGACGGAGGTTTTTTAATGCCCGGCGCTTACTCGTTCACGTTCATGAACTTCTTCGCCCACTGCACGTAGTCTTCCGGCTGCGTGTAGGTGTGGGTCAGCTCGGTGGCGCTCATTTCGCTGGTCTTGCAGGTGATCTGGCGCTGTGCACGCAGGCTGTCGTAGGTTGCCTTGATCGCCGCGAAGTAGGCCGCGTGACCGTCCACGCAGATGCGTACGCCCATTTCCGCCAGGCGCTTATTGTCCAGCAGCTCTGGGTTGCCGTAGGTGACCAGCATCATCGGCACGGTGATGCCTTCGGAAATCTGCGCCAGATGCTCGAAATCACGTACGCCGACCACGGTGATGCCGTCAACACCGGTGGCCTGGTACTGCTTCATGCGATCGTTGGCCTCGGCCACCGGCAGGATGCCCGCATTGGTGCGGGCGAAGATCGACAGTTCAGGGTCTACACGGGCTTCCAGCGCGGCGCGCATCTTGCCCACGCCTTCCGCTACCGAGATCAGGTCGGTGGATTTGCGGCCGAATTGCGCTGGCAGCAGGGTATCTTCGATGGTCAGGGCCGCCACGCCGGCGCGCTCCAGCTCGATCACGGTGCGCATCACGTTCAGCGCGTTGCCGTAGCCATGGTCGGCGTCGGCAATGAAGGGCAGCTCGGCGACGCGGCCAATACGGGTGGCCTGCTCGACGAACTCGGTGAGGGTGATCAGCGCGAAGTCCGGAGCTGCCAGCACCTGCAGCGAGGCGACCGAGCCGCCGAGGATACCGACTTCGAAGCCGAGGTCGGCCGCGATGCGGGCGGACATGGGGTCGAATACCGAGGCGGTGCGGTAGCAGGAACTGGAAGAGGTCAGCGCACGAAAGCTGCGGCGCAGGCCTTGATGGGAAGCCTTGGGCATAGTCGCTCCATGTAGGGCAGGGTCAGCCTGGCAGCAGCGAGGCCGACGGTTTTCTCAATGCACGGTGAGTCGCTCCGTGCAGGATTCTCGTTCGAAAATCAATGCGATGGTCGTCGTGATAAATAAGGATTACAGCCTAGTGTGGTGACTCACAAGTTCGTGCAAAAAATGGCCAGTGATCTTGGCTGTCAGGCGTGGCCATGCAGCATGGTGGTCAAAGGCACATCAGGATTGTGCAGCCAACTTGTGATTCAACGCACTAGAGGCACGTTAACAGCCAGATGAGATGACCCGAGCAGGTCAAGCGGCTTATGCCTGAAACGTTTAAGGCCGCAATGCTATCACGGTGATTTGGGCGTGCCTTATGCCGAATGTGCGGGGGGTATGCGAGAAATGCAACTTGCACAACGGTGGGGCAAAAACAAGAAGGAACTTCGCCTCAAGCACCAATAAGGTGCATTTTGAGGCGAAATTTGCCGAGGGTCAGGCTGCAGCGGAGGTGGTCGGCGACTGGCTCAACGAGCGGTTCAGTGCGCTGAACAGGGCCTTGAAGCTGGCGGTGGTGATGTTTTCGTCGATACCCACGCCATGCACGGCGCGTTCGCCGTTGACGCGCAGTTCGATGTAGGCCGCCGCCTTGGCGGTCGTGCCAGCACCGATGGCGTGCTCGTTGTAGTCCATGATCTCGACCCGCACTGGCAGGCTGGAGACCAGCGCTTCCAGTGCACCATTACCCTTGCCTTTCCAATGGTGGGTTTCGTCGTTGACGTTGACCTCGGCATCTACGGCACTGGTGTTGTTCTCTTCCTGCAGGCGGTGGCTGACCAGGGCGTACGGTTTATTGGCCTGCAGGTACTCGCGCTTGAACAGGGCGTAGATCTGCTGCGCGGTCATTTCCAGGCCCAGGCGGTCGGTTTCACCCTGCACCACCTGGCTGAACTCGATCTGCATGCGGCGCGGCAGGGAAATACCGTATTCCTGTTCCAGCAGGTAAGTGATGCCGCCCTTGCCGGACTGGCTGTTGACGCGGATCACCGCCTCGTAGCTGCGGCCGATATCGGCCGGGTCGATCGGCAGGTAAGGCACTTCCCAGAGCGCATCGTCCTTCTGCTGGGAGAAGCCCTTGCGGATCGCATCCTGGTGCGAGCCGGAGAAGGCGGTGTGCACCAGGTCGCCGACGTAAGGGTGGCGTGGGTGTACCGGGATCTGGTTGCACTCTTCGACCACCTTGCGGATGCCGTCGATGTCGGAGAAGTCCAGCTCAGGGTCGACACCCTGGGTATAGAGGTTCAGGCCCAGGGTTACCAGGTCGACGTTGCCGGTGCGCTCGCCGTTGCCGAACAGGCAGCCTTCGACACGGTCGGCGCCGGCCATCAGGCCCAGCTCGGTGGCGGCTACGCCGGTGCCACGGTCATTGTGGGTGTGCAGGCTGATCAGCACGCTGTCACGACGGTTGACGTGACGGCAGAACCACTCGATCTGGTCGGCGTAGACGTTCGGTGTCGAGACTTCGACAGTGGCCGGCAGGTTGAGAATGATCTTGTGTTCCGGAGTCGGGTTCCACACCTCGATGACCGCGTCACAGACTTCCTTGGCGAACTCCAGCTCGGTGGCGCTGAAGGTCTCTGGCGAATACTGGAAGGTCCACTGGGTTTCAGGCTGCTGGGCTGCGTACTTGACGAACAGCTTGGCGGCATTGACCGCGATGTCCTTCACGCCTTGCTTGTCCTGGTTGAAGACAATGCGGCGGAACGACGGGCTGGTGGCGTTGTACAGGTGGACGATGGCTTTCTTGGCGCCGCGCAGCGATTCGAAGGTACGGGCGATGAGGTCTTCACGGGCCTGGGTCAGCACCTGGATGGTGGTGTCCTCGGGCACATGGTTGTCTTCGATCAGGGTGCGGACGAAGTCGAAGTCGGTCTGCGAGGCGGCTGGGAAGGCGGCTTCGATTTCCTTGACGCCTACGCTGACCAGGGTCTTCCAGAAGCGCAGCTTCTTGGCCGAGTCCATTGGCTCGATCAGCGACTGGTTGCCGTCGCGCAGGTCGGAGCTGCACCAGATTGGCGCCTGGGTAATGGACTTCGAAGGCCAGGTGCGGTCCGGCAGGTTGATGGTCGGAAACGCACGGTACTTCTTCGAAGGGTCTTTGAGCATGGTCATCGGGCTAATCCTTTGTGCTTGTGCTATAGCGGCCGATAGAGGGCGGCCAGGCAATACGAATGCGGATGAGGCAGGGGCGAGGTCAGACGGTAAGGCCTGGCAGTCGTGCGCTCACCAGATCCAGGCAGGCGTGCTGACGCAGCAGAATGAGGGTTTGAGAGGTTTTCATGGGGCCAACCGTAACCATTGGGGTAAATGTTGGCAAGCAGTTGCAGAAAATTGATAGAAATCTTCTGCTTGACGTTTTTGGTGATTTTTAATGGCTTAAAAATCCATCTTTAAAGTGATTAATTGCGGGACCTTCCTAGCTCCCGCAACCTGGTGTCTTGCCAACCGCCTCGCGAGATCAGGGTTCGAACGCGCCGATGAAAATCGCCGGGTCCACTCGTGCATCGTTGAGGCTGACGTTCCAGTGCATGTGCGGGCCGGTGGCGCGGCCGGTGGCGCCGACCTTGCCCACCACGCCGCCGCGTGGCACCGCATCGCCGACCTTCACGTCGATCTTCGACAGGTGGCAGAACATGCTGATGAAACCCTGGCCGTGGTCGACGAACACGGTCTGGCCATTGAAGAAGTAGTCACCGGTGAGGATCACCTTGCCGGCAGCCGGTGACTTGATCGGCGTGCCGGCTGGCACGGCGAAGTCCAGGCCCGAGTGCGGGTTGCGTTCTTCACCGTTGAAGAAGCGGCGCACACCGAAGCGACTCGACAGCGGGCCATTCACCGGCTTGTCTAGGATCAGGTTGCTCGGCGTGCCAGGGCTGAAGCTGCGATAGGCACGCAACTGCTCGGCCAATTCCCGCTCGTAGCGCTTGGTCTGCTCGGTGTCCGGGGTGACCTGGCTCTGGTTCTTCAGGGTGATGCGCTGTTCCTTGTATTTCTTGCTGCCCACTGTGAAGTTCAGGCTGCGGCCACCACTCACGACCTGCTGGGTGCCGGGCTTGACGCTCAATGGAATGCCGACGATGGCCAGCCAGCCGCCGTCCTGTTCGCGCACCACCAACACCGGCTTGCCCTGGTAGGTGGCCTTGGGCGGCTGTGCGGCATTGCCCAGGTCGATGACCGCCACGCCACCGGGTACCGGCTTGTTGAGCATGCGCGAAATGTAGCTCTCGGCCTGTGCTGGCAGGCAGAGCAGCAGGGCGAACAACGGTGCGATAAGACGAAGCATCGGCGGGTCAGTCCAGAAGGGAAAGGGTTACGGGCGTCAGGTGGTTGTCTTCCACCCGCACTTGCAGCTCGCCTTCGCCCAAGCGGGCAGTGAGGCGCTGGCCGTTGTGGGTCTGCGCGGCCTGGCGGATCGCCTGGCCCCGTTCGTCGAGAAGGATGCTGTAGCCTCGGCCCAAGGTCGCCAAGGGGCTGACCACATGCAGGGTCTGCATCTGGCTGTGCAATTGCAGGCGGCGGGCCTTGATCTGCTCGCGCATCGCTCGCGGCAGGCGCTCGGCCAGGGCATCCAGGCGCTGGCGCAGGAAGGCCAGGGTGCGTCCCGGATGCTGGGCGGCCAGGCGACTCTGCAGGTGAGCGACCTGTAGCTGCTGCTTGCGCATGCCTTGCTCGAAAGCGCGGCGCAGGCGCATATCCAAGTCATCCAGGCGTTGCGCCTGTTGACGCAACCGCTCGCCGGGGTGGCGCAGGCGCCGCGACAGCCCGTCGAGGCGCAATTGCTCACGGGCCAGTTTCTCGCGCATGCGGCTGTGCAGGCGACGTTGCAGGTTCTCGACCCGGCGGTGCAGGTCGCTGGTGTCGGGGGCCAGCAGCTCGGCGGCCGCCGACGGGGTAGGGGCACGCACGTCGGCGACGAAGTCGCTGATGGAAACGTCGGTTTCATGCCCCACTGCGCTGACGATCGGTGTAACGCAGGCGGCGATGGCACGGGCTACGGGCTCTTCGTTGAAGCACCAGAGGTCTTCCAGCGAGCCTCCGCCACGGGCCAGGATCAGCGCGTCGAAGCCGGCGCGGTCGGCCAGTTGCAGGGCGCGGACGATCTGCCCGACCGCCTCGCGGCCTTGCACGGCGGTAGGGATCAGGATCAGCTCGACCTGCGGGGCGCGACGGCGGAACACACTGATGATGTCGCGGATCACCGCGCCGGTGGGCGAGGTGACGATGCCGATGCGGCGTGGGTGCTGGGGCAGGGGCTGCTTGCGTTCGGTGCTGAACAGGCCTTCTTCGCCCAGTTGGGCCTTGAGGGCTTCGAAGGCTTGGCGCAGCACGCCATCGCCAGCGGGCTCGACAGCATCGAGGATCAATTGGTAGTCGCCACGGCCTTCGTAGAGAGAGACCTTGCCGCGGACCTTGACCTGCAGGCCATCCTTGAGCGCCTGGCGTACTCGCGCGGCGTTCTGGCGGAACAGCGCGCAGCGCACCTGGGCGTTGCTGTCCTTGAGGGTGAAGTAGACATGCCCGGACGCCGGGCGCGACAGGTTGGAAATCTCGCCCTCGACCCAGATGCCGGTGAATACGTCTTCGAGCAGCACCCGGGCGCGGCCGTTGAGCTGGCTGACAGTGAGGACTTCCCGGTCCAGGCCGAGTCTTGCGAAAGGGTCTTTGATCATGGCGGCCATCATAAAGGGAAATACGGCCTGGTGCTGGCGCTTTTCCAGACGCTGGCGTTATATGGAAAAACAATGACAAGCGGCACAAGGAGCGTGGAGTGGGCATCGAGCAAGTTATCGAGTGGTTTTCCCAGCTGGGGTTCAGCCCGCTGGACTGGTTGTGCATCGAACTGGCGGTACTGGCCGCCTATATCGTTTTCGGCATCGCTGGCTTCGGTACTGCCCTGGTGGCCGGGCCGGTGCTGATTCACTTCATGTCGTTGTCGCGCATCATCCCCTTGCTGGTCATGCTCGATTTTCTTGCTGCGCTGGGTAATCTGCTGCCGGCTCGGCAGTCGGTGGTCAAGGGCGAGCTGCTGCGCCTGCTGCCCTGTATGGCGGTGGGCTGCACGCTGGGTGTGCTGTTTCTGCTCAACCTCAAGTCCGATGTGCTGCTGTTGCTGATGGGGCTGTTCGTGACCGCCTATGCGTTGTACAGCCTGGCGGTGAAGGTGCGCCCAGCCAATCTGTCGGCCGGCTGGGCGGTGCCGATGGGCATCGTGGGCGGGCTGTTCGGTGCGCTGTTCGGCAGTGGCGGCTTTCTCTATGCCATCTATCTCAATGGTCGCCTGGAGGCCAAGGAGCAGGTGCGCGCCACCCAGGGGGCGCTGATCAGTTGCAGCACCGTGGTACGCCTGGGGTTGTTCATCATCGCCGGGGTCTATGCGCAGATCCCCTTGCTGGTGCTGGCAGCCTGCTTGCTGCCAGCGATGTTGTTCGGCTCATGGGTCGGCCGCTCGCTGACCATGAAGCTGTCCCGCGAAGCCTTCGTGCGGCTGATTACCTGGCTGGTGCTGATCAGCGGCATCGCCCTGCTGGCGCGTTACTTCGGCGGCTGAGGCTTGACCTGTGGCGGCGGCGAATTAAGCTGCCGCCCCTGTTCCATCTTCCTGTGACCCTCGCCATGCCCAGCCAGAGCATCATCGTCCCGCAAATCTCCAGTTTTCCGCTGCACGAGCTCAAGGCGCGCCAGGCATTGCGCTGGCTGGTCAAGCTCAATGTGGTGGAGCCCGAGCTGAGCACCTGCGGGCGTACTGGCAACCGTATGGCCTATGCCATCGCGCCGGGCGCTCGCAAGGTGGTGGAGAACCCCGACGTGCTGCCGTTCGGCCAGCCGGTCAATGGCCTGGAGATCGTCACCCGGCGCTGCATTTATACGCCGCTCGACGGTTTTGCCGAAGAGGCCGGCTGCCCGGAGTGCCGCCAGGAGATCGGTGAGGCGCTGTTCGAAAGCCTGGAAGACTGGATGCCCGGCCACACCGACAATTTCACCTGCCCGCTGTGCGGGCATGAAGATGACATCAACGGCTTCCTGTTTCTTGACCCATGCGGGTTCTCCAACCTGGGTTTCATCTTCAACGATTGGCTAGCTGCCGGCTTCAAGAAGGATTTTCTCGACCAGTTCGCCGCGCGGCTGGACCGTTCGGTGACCTGGGTGAAGGTGCGTTGGCAGGACTGAACGGGGTGGTTTGGGTTTGTAACCGGCTTTGTAAACGGGCCAAGTTTTTGCATTGAGCCGGCCAGTGTGTGTGGGTATAATGGCGCGCTTCCAATTTTCCCGCTCGGGAGCCCCCGCGATGCTGCGTATCAGTCAAGAAGCCTTAACATTTGACGACATTCTCCTTGTACCCGGTTATTCCGAGGTCCTGCCCAACGAAGTCAGTCTCAAAACCCGTTTGACCCGCGGCATCGAGCTGAACATTCCGCTGGTCTCCGCAGCCATGGACACCGTCACCGAAGCCCGCCTGGCCATCGCCATGGCGCAGGAAGGCGGTATCGGCATCATCCACAAGAACATGACCATCGACCAGCAGGCTGCTGAAGTCCGCAAGGTCAAGAAGTTCGAAGCCGGTGTAGTCAAGGACCCGATCACCATCGAGGCCGACGCCACCGTGCGTGACCTCTTCGACCTGACCCGCCAGCACAACATCTCCGGTGTGCCCGTGCTGCACGACGGCGACCTGGTCGGTATCGTCACCTCCCGCGACGTGCGTTTCGAAAGCCGCCTGGACATTCCGGTGCGAGAAGTCATGACCCCCAAAGAGCGTCTGGTCACCGTCCGTGAGGGCGCCGACAAGAACGAAGTGCGTGAGCTGCTGCACAAGCACCGCCTCGAGAAGGTCCTGATCGTCGACGACAAGTTCAGCCTCAAGGGCATGATGACCGTCAAGGACATCGAAAAGGCCAAGGCCTACCCGCTGGCCAGCAAGGACGACCAGGGTCGTCTGCGCGTCGGTGCCGCGGTCGGTACCGGCAAGGACACCGGTGAGCGCGTTGCCGCGCTGGTGGCCGCTGGCGTCGACGTGGTGGTGGTCGACACCGCCCACGGTCACTCCAAGGGCGTGATCGACCGCGTACGTTGGGTCAAGGAGCACTACCCGCAGGTTCAGGTGATTGGCGGCAACATCGCCACCGGCGCAGCGGCCAAGGCCCTGGTCGAGGCAGGCGCCGATGCGGTCAAGGTCGGTATCGGCCCTGGCTCCATCTGCACCACCCGTATCGTCGCCGGTGTCGGCGTTCCGCAGATCAGCGCCATCGCCAACGTTGCCGAAGCGCTGGAAGGCACTGGCGTGCCACTGATCGCCGACGGCGGTATCCGTTTCTCCGGTGACCTGTCCAAGGCCATCGTCGCCGGTGCCTCCGCTGTGATGATGGGTTCGATGTTCGCCGGTACCGAAGAAGCTCCGGGCGAAATCGAACTGTTCCAGGGCCGCTCCTACAAGGCCTACCGTGGCATGGGTTCGCTGGGTGCGATGTCCCAGGCCCAGGGCTCTTCGGACCGCTACTTCCAGGACTCTTCGGCCGGTGCCGAGAAGCTGGTACCTGAAGGTATCGAAGGCCGCGTCGCCTACAAGGGCTCGCTGGCCGCGATCATCCATCAACTGATGGGTGGCCTGCGTTCCTCCATGGGCTACACCGGCAGCGCCAACATCGAAGAAATGCGCACCAAGCCCGAGTTCGTCCGCATCACCGGTGCCGGCATGGCCGAATCCCACGTCCATGACGTGCAGATCACCAAGGAAGCGCCGAACTATCGCGTTGGTTGATCGGGTCGGCAGCTTGGCCTTCGCCAGGCTGCCTCCCAACGAGTTTTGTAGCCGGGGCTGTTTTCGCAGCCCCGTGTCGTTTCTGTTTTTTGACGAGAATGAGCCATGGCCCTCGACATTCACGCCCAGCGTATCCTGATCCTCGACTTCGGTTCCCAGTACACCCAGCTGATTGCCCGCCGCGTGCGCGAAATCGGCGTGTACTGCGAACTGCATCCGTTCGACATGGACGACGCGGCGATTCGCGAGTTCGCACCCAACGGCGTCATCCTGGCCGGTGGCCCGGAGTCGGTCCACGAGGCCAACAGCCCGCGGGCCCCGCAAGCGGTATTCGACCTCAAGGTTCCGCTGCTGGGTATCTGCTACGGCATGCAGACCATGGCCGAGCAACTGGGTGGCCGTGTCGAGGGTTCCGACCTGCGTGAATTCGGCTACGCTCGCGTCGATGTAGTCGGCAAGGCACGCCTGCTCGACGGCATCGAAGACCACGTGGACGCCGACGGTGTACTGGGCCTGGACGTGTGGATGAGCCACGGCGACAAGGTCACCGAGATTCCGGCCGGTTTCCACATCCTGGCCAGCACCCCGAGCTGCCCGATCGCCGGCATGGCCGACGATGCGCGTGGCTACTACGGCGTGCAGTTCCACCCGGAAGTGACCCACACCAAGCAGGGCGGTCGCATCCTGTCGCGCTTCGTCCTCGACATCTGCGGCTGCGAAGCCCTGTGGACCCCGTCGAACATCGTCGAAGACGCCATCGCCAACGTGCGTGCCCAGGTTGGCACCGACAACGTGCTGCTGGGCCTGTCTGGCGGTGTCGACTCTTCGGTGGTCGCCGCTCTGCTGCACAAGGCCATTGGTGACCAGCTGACCTGCGTATTCGTCGACAACGGCCTGCTGCGCCTGCACGAAGGTGAGCAGGTAATGGCCATGTTCGCCGAGAACATGGGCGTCAAGGTGATCCGCGCCAACGCCGAAGAGCAGTTCCTTGCCAACCTGGCTGGCGAAAGTGACCCGGAGAAGAAGCGCAAGATCATCGGCCGCACCTTCATCGACGTGTTCGATGCCGAGTCCAGCAAGCTGCACAACATCAAATACCTGGCCCAGGGCACCATCTACCCCGACGTGATCGAGTCGGCCGGCGCCAAGAGCGGCAAGGCTCACGTGATCAAGTCCCACCACAACGTCGGTGGCCTGCCGGAAGAGATGAACCTCAAGCTGGTCGAGCCGCTGCGTGAGCTGTTCAAGGACGAAGTGCGCCGCCTCGGCCTGGAACTGGGCCTGCCCTACGACATGGTCTACCGTCACCCATTCCCAGGCCCGGGCCTGGGCGTGCGCATTCTGGGTGAAGTGAAGAAGGAATACGCCGACCTGCTGCGTCGTGCCGACCACATCTTCATCGAAGAACTGCGCAAGGCCGACTGGTACCACAAGGTCAGCCAGGCCTTCGTGGTGTTCCAACCGGTCAAATCCGTCGGCGTGGTCGGCGATGGCCGCCGCTACGCCTGGGTCGTCGCCCTGCGCGCCGTGGAAACCATCGACTTCATGACCGCCCGTTGGGCCCATTTGCCGTACGAACTGCTGGAAACCGTCAGCGGCCGGATCATCAACGAAATCGACGGCATCTCCCGCGTGACCTACGACGTGTCGAGCAAGCCGCCAGCGACCATCGAGTGGGAATGATCCCGCGTCCGGCACTGCCCGGCACGATCTAGCAAAAAATGCCCTGAAGCCCGCGTAATTGCGGGCTTTCTTGCGCTATCGATGGATCAAACCGCCTGCACCTTAGCCATTTGCTCGGCTTCAAGCCAGGCGCTGATGTCGCTGGCGCGCATGGGCTTGGAGAACAGGTAGCCCTGCGCTCGGGTACAGCCGAGGTTTTTCAGGGCGCCGAGTTCTGCGGCGGTTTCCACGCCTTCGACGATGCATTCCAGCTGCATGTCCTGGCACAGGGCGATCAGCGACTTGACGATCTTGAAGCTGGCCGGGTCGAGGTCGATGTGGGTGACGAAGGTGCGGTCCACCTTGAGTTTGGTCAGCGACAGCGCGTGGATCTGGCTCAGGCTGGAATAGCCAGTGCCGAAGTCGTCGAGGGAAATACCGCAACCCAGGTCGCGAAACCGACTGATCGCTCGCTGGGTCTGTGGCAGGTCCTGGATGACTGCGGTTTCGGTGATTTCCAGGTCGAGACAGGCCGGATCGAAACGACTGCTCTTGATCAGCTCGACGACCTGCTGGGCAGCGTCCTCCGACCCCAGGTCGTGGGCGGACAGGTTGAAGGACAGGCGCATGCCCGCCGGCCAGCTCGCGGCCGTGTCCAGCGCCTTGCTCAGCAACGGCAGCGTGAGGCGATTGACCATGCCGACGCGCTCGGCAATCGGGATGAACTGACCGGGCGGTACGTTACCCAGCTCCGGGCTTTGCCAGCGCGCCAGTGCCTCGAAGGCGATGGTTTGCTCGGTGTGAATGTCCACGATGGGCTGGAACACCACGTGAAACTCGCTCTCCAGGTCAGCTCGGCGCAGGGCCTGCTCGGTCAGCCCGTCACGATTGAGTTGCTGGCGATGCTCGGCACTGAACAGGCACACCGTACCGGGGCGCTGGCGCTTGCTCTGATACAGGGCGTAGTCGGCGTATTCATACACTTGCGTGGCGCTGGAGGCCTGGTCCGGGAAGGTCGCGATGCCCAGCGACGCACTGATCTGAATAGGAATGTCCACCAGTAGAAACGGCTCGCGCATGTTGGCGCAGATTTTCTCGCCAAACGCCCGCAATTCGTCGTCGCTCATGGCCTGGGTGATGATCAGGCTGAACTCGTCGCCTCCCAGCCGCGCCAGGTGCACATCTTCGTCAAGCAGCCCGGTCAGGCGCTGGCCAACCTGGCACAGCAGCCGGTCACCCACGCTATGGCCATACAGGTCATTCACCGGCTTGAAGCCATCCAGGTCGAGCAGCCCCACGGCCAAGCGAACCTCCTGTTCGCTTGCGCTGGCCAGCAGCGTATCGAGGCGGGAAAAGAACTGCCGCCGATTGGCCAGCCCGGTCAGGCTGTCCTGATTGGCCAGGTGGAGGTTTTCCTCGCTGAGTTTTGCCGTCTGCGCCTGCATGTTCACCAGCTGGGTGAAGTCGGTGTACTGCGATTTGAGAATGACCAGCATGGCGATGGACACCAGCAGGACGTCAATCGCCGTGGCCACGAAGGTAATGATATTGGTGGACGCGAAGAACACCACGAACGCCGTGTTGACCACTGCGGTGGTGATCAGGGCCGATGGCAGCAGGTGCATCATGCAGAAAATGCAGCCGATGACGGTAATCGCCATATAGAAGGCGACATACGACTTGGTATAGCTGTCGCCATAGGGAAACAGCGCCAGCGACCAGGCGGTGAAGCCAATGGCGACAAAGGGCGCAAGCATGTTGGTGCGTTTGAGCGCCGTCAGCATCTGCGCCGTGCTGAGCGTCCGCTTGCGCGTGCGTATCCAGTCGGCCGCACGAATCACGCCGAACACCGTCATGATCAGCGGGCAATACAGCACCAGCCAAAGCGGCGCGACCGCGAAATGGGTGCCCGCCATCATCAGGGTGTTGATCAGCAGGATGAAATACATCATCGGCAACTGACGAGCCAGTGCCGTGAACTGTGCCTTGACCAGGCCAGGATTGGCTGTGGGCGCAGACATCAACGCTCGTATGCCGAGTAGTGTTTTCTTCATCAGGCGACGCTCTGAAAATACAACCGAATAAATAACCGAACGGATTGTTCTTTCCCGCCTGGACCGAGCAAGGTTTGAACATTGCTCCTATGGGATCGTGTCGGCCGATACGCTGGTTTCTGCAATCTTTACGACTAATGGCACTTTGATTTCGTTCCGTCAGTGCTTGCGGCAAGTAAAGACGCTGCAGAAAATTGCGCACCGCATTGCTGGGTGCCTGGAGAGGAGTGGAAAGGCTCGATGCGCTGTCGCGATCTCTTTAACGGGGCTGCCTGAAATTTGCCAACGCCTTGCGGGCCGCTGCAGAAGTCAGCGGGTATCGGTCCCCAGCGTCTGCGCCAACAAACGCTGGCAGAGCTGTTCATCGGGGCGCTCGGCACCGAACAGGGTCCGGTAGATCAGTGGTGCCACCAGGCCATCCAGTAGCACGTCCAGGCTGGGCGCCGCTTCGCCACGCGAGTGGGCGCGTTCGAGCAGCAACTCCAGGCGTTCCCGGGTCGGTTCGGTGCAGCGTACCGCGCAGCCGGGGTCGGTGGCGGCCAGGGCATCCCGGAGCATGGCCTGGCCGGGGGTCGAGGCCAGGTCGTCGACGTAGCGTTCCAGCCAACGCTCAAGGTCACCCCGCAGGCTGCCGGTATCGTCCGGCGGCTCGTCCGGACGCAGGCGGCACAGGTCGACATCGGCGAGCAGGCTCGGCAGGTTGCCCCAGCGGCGATAGAGGGTGGACGGCGTGACGCCGGCGCGTGCGGCAATCAGGGGAACGGTGAGGGATTCGCGTGGCTGCTCTTCCAGCAGGGCCAGCACGGCGTCGTGGATGGCTTGCTGAACACGGGCGCTGCGGCCTCCGGGGCGGGCTTGCTTTTGAGTCATGGCGCACAGGATACCTGCGCTTTAACGCAAAAGCATTGCTTTAGCGAAAGAAAGCGTTCAGGCTTTAAAGCTAATTTTTTGCTTTAATGGTGGGTCATGCCTTTCTCAATTTCCTCATCTGTGGCGCGCCTGTCCCTGCTCGGGGCGCTGCTGTTCACCTTCCTGGCGGCTTCCGCTGCACCCACGCCGTTGTACGCCACGTATCAGCAGGCCTGGGGCTTCTCCACTTTCTGGCTGACCTGGGTATTCGCGGTCTATGCCTTCGCCTTGCTTGCCGCGCTGCTGGTGGGGGGACGTCTGTCCGACCACTTGGGGCGGCGGGCAGTCATTCTCGGTGCCTTGGCGCTGGAGGTGGCGTCCATGCTGCTGTTCCATCAGGCCAACGGCCTGGCAGACCTGGTGGTCGCCCGTACGTTGCAAGGCTTGGCGACCGGCATTGCCACCAGTGCGTTGGGCGCGGCGCTGCTCGATGTGGACCGCGAGCGTGGTCCGTGGTTGAACAGCCTGGCGCCCCTGCTGGGGATGGCCGGCGGTGCATTGGGTTGCGGCTTGCTGGTGGAGTTCGCGCCAGCCCCGCTGCAACTGGTCTATCGGCTGTTCCTGCTGCTCTTCGTATTGCAGGGCCTGCTGTTGTTGCGCCTGCCTGACCTGCTGCCCCGGCAGCCGGGGTTGCTGGCGGCACTACGCCCGCAACTGGCGGTGCCACCCCAGGCTCGGGCCGTGCTGTGGCGGGTGTTGCCGCTGGAACTGGCAGTCTGGGCGGTGGGCGGCTTTTACCTTTCGCTGATGCCGGGGCTGATCAAGGCGGCGACCGGGGCGAATGCTGTTCTGATCGGTGGTGGTGTCGTCGCCGGCCTGACCCTGAGCGGCGCTGCTTGCCTGCATGGGCTGCGCTTCTGGCCTGCTGCTCGCCTGCTGCGCCTGGGCGCGGGCACCCTGGTCGCCGGTCCGGCGCTGCTCTGGCTGGCGGTGCTCGGTGGGCACTTGGGACTTTTCGCGCTGGGAACGGTGGTCACCGGTATCGGCTTCGGCAGCGGCTTCCTGGGTGCCACCCGCAGCGTACTGCCGCTGGCCGAACCGACCCAGCGTGCCGGCTTGCTGGCGGCCTTCTATGTACTCAGTTACCTGGCGTTCTGCCTGCCGGCCCTGGCGGTCAGCACCCTGGTGCCCCGGCTGGGCCTGGATGGCGCGGCGCAGCTGTACCTGGCGGGGGTGATCCTGCTGGCCCTGCTGGGCGTTCGCAACAGCGTGCCGCGCCGCTGTGCTCAGCCCGGCTAGGGCATACGGTGTCCCGTGTTCTTCTTACAAGGCCTAGTCATGTCGCAGCGCATTCAGTCGCCTTCCCTGCAAGACCCCAATCTCAAGTCGCTGGCCTCCCTCGACGGCCTGGACGATGTGCCACTGGCCAGGCTGTGTATCTACAAAACACCGGCACTGGATGTTCTGGCACTGCTCGATAAGCCGTTGCCTGAGTTGCAGGCCGTGCGGCTGGCTAGCGGCAAGCGTGCGCTGGACCAACAGATCGAAGCAAGGCGCGAAGCATTGGGCATTGCGTTGTCGAGTGGGGCTTTTGAATGAGGGCGCATTGTGCAAGTGCCTGGCTGATGGCGCGCAGGCGTCTTGTATGATGCGCGTCAATCTCGACACAAGGACGCTGCGTCTTGAACATCCGCTTCCTCGGTAATCACTCGGACCACAACCCGGCCAATGGTCTGTGCGATGAGTATCGTCTCGATGGCGTCGCCAGCCTCGATGACCTGCTCGCCGCCTGCCGACAGCTCTGCGGGCAGCATCCGGACTGCAAGCCACTGCTTTCTCTGGACGATTTGCCCCAGGCCCGCTACACCGCCGGCCATGCGCGGCTGGACCTCGATCTGGGCAAGGCCACGCCGGAGGAACAGGCCGGCCTGCCGCCCGAGTGCTTCGAAAACGGCGAGTATCCGGGCTACCTGAACACCAAGGCCGAGTTTCCCATCGCGCTGCGCAACTTTCTGGATCAGGTGGCGGGTGCCTCGTTTGCAGAGGCCTGCAACCATGGCCTGATGCTCACTGAAGAGGCTCTGCAAGAATGGTTGGCCTTCCAGCAGGACCCGGTAGCGCTGATCGACCAGCCGGCGTCATTGCTGGCGGTTCCTGTGGCCGATGCCTGCGAAGCCTTGGTGGCCTTTCCCAATGGCTATTTCGAGTGCGACCTGGGGCCCGCACAGAACTTTGCCGTGGCCAGGCACCTGGGCGCTGCCTACGGCTATGAACTGATGGGAGTGGGTGCGGCCTATCTGGGCTTTTTGCGCAGTGAGCCGGCTGATCCGACATTGTCCAGCGCCATCGCGCAAGACCTCTGCGCGCTCTACAACGTGGCGCCCGCGGAGCGGGCCGACATGGCGCGGACCTTTGTCCAGGCCATCATCGGCCGGACCTGGCTCAGCCTGCGTTATGTAGAGTGACCAGGATTCGTCAGGGTGGCGGAGGCTAAAGGTGTCCGGTGCAGGGCCGATATACAGGCAAATTACCCAGCGACGGACCTGCCATGATCAACCTGACTGCCCAGATTTCTACTGCGGCACAACTCAATAGCGCCAACCTGCAGCGCAGCGTCAGCGAGGCCGCCACCGACTCCCGTGAGCAGACCGCCGAAAGTGCCAGCCCTGCACCTGCGGCAGGTGTGCAGGTGTCGCTGTCCAGCGCGAGCATCCAGAAGGCCGCCGAAGAGCGCAAGGCCAACCCCAACAAGGACATCGACGAGAGCGGCCTGCCGGATAACGCCAAGGACCTGCTCAAGGCCATCCGCGAACTGAAGCAGAAGATCGCGGAAAAACAGCAGGAGATTCAGGCCATGATGGCGGACCAGAACATGGACCCCGAGCTGAAGAAGACCCGTGTGGGTGCCCTGCAAGCCGAGATGGCCGCACTGACCGCGAGCCTGATGTCCGCCAGTGCCTCGCTGAACAAGCTGCAGACCAACGGCACGCTGACCAAGAGCGACTCCCAGAAGGTGTCCTCACTGTTGATGAAGTGACACGGCGCCGACACCGTCCTCCGTCCCCAGGCCTCTGCCCATGCAGGGGCTTTTTCATGCCTGTTCGCCGCCTCGCCCTTATCTTCCGGCAAATGCGCGTGTATCGTATTCGCCCCTCGCATCTGCTCTCAGGTGCCTGCTGTCAGTCGTTTTCAAGGTGTTCGTGCATGCCCTTTACTCGTCGTCAAATCCTCGGTGGTATCGCCGGCCTGGCCGTGGTCGGCCTGGGCGCTGGCGGTGCCTCGCGTTACTGGCTGGCCCAGCGCGGGCCGGGGGAGGGGCATGACTTCGAGCTGATTGCCGCGCCGCTGGATGTCGAGCTGGTGCCTGGCCACAAGACGCCGGCTTGGGCCTTCGGTGGTTCGGCGCCGGGCACTGAACTGCGTGTGCGCCAGGGCGAGTGGCTGCGCCTGCGCTTCATCAACCACTTGCCAGTCGAAACCACCATTCACTGGCACGGCATTCGGGTGCCGCTGGAGATGGACGGCGTGCCCTATGTGTCGCAGTTGCCGGTCAAGCCGGGCGAGTATTTCGACTACAAGTTCCGCGTGCTGGATGCCGGCAGCTTCTGGTACCACCCGCACGTGAGCAGCAGCGAAGAGCTGGGCCGTGGGCTGGTCGGGCCGCTCATCGTCGAAGAGCGCGAGCCCACCGGCTTCGCCCATGAGCGCACCCTGAGCCTGAAGAACTGGCACATCGACGAGAACGGTGCATTCACCGAGTTCAGTGTGCTGCGCGAAGCAGCTCGCGAAGGCACTGCGGGGCGGCTTTCGACTATCAACGGTACGCCGCAGGCCGTCATCGACCTGCCGGCGGGCGAGATTACCCGCGTGCGCCTGCTCAACCTCGACAACACTGTCACCTATCGCATCAACCTGCCGGATGCCGACGCACGCATCTACGCCATCGACGGCAACCCGGTAGAGCCGCGCCCGCTGGGCAAGGAATACTGGCTGGGTCCGGGCATGCGCCTGTGCCTGGCGGTGAAGGCACCGCCGCAAGGTGAGGAACTGTCGTTGCGCAATGGCCCGGTACGTCTGGGCACGCTGCGTTCGGTGGCCAGCACTCAGGCGCCCGGTGACTGGCCACCGGCCTTGCCGGCCAACCCGCTGGCGGAGCCGGATCTGGACAACGCCGAGACCCTGACCTTCAACTTCGAGTGGGCCGGCGCGGTGTCCAGCGGCACCGACAACGGCAAGCCGCCGAGCCTGTGGCAGATCAACGGCCAGGCCTGGGACATCACCGACAAGACTTGCGCCGACCGGCCCATCGCGCGGCTCAAGCTGGGCAAGACCTACATCTTCGAGCTGAAGAACATGGCCCAGTACCAGCATCCGGTTCACCTGCACGGCATGAGCTTCAAGGTGCTGAAGTCCGACCGGCGCAAGATCATCCCGTACTTCACCGACACCTTCCTGCTGGGCCGCAACGAGCGCGCCTGGGTCGCGCTGGTGGCGGATAACCCCGGCACCTGGATGTTCCACTGCCACGTGATCGACCACATGGAAACCGGCCTGATGGCCGCCATCGAGGTGGCCTGATGCGTCAGCCGATGATCATCGACCGCAGTCGCGACCAGGATTTCATGCGCGAAGCCCTGGCGCTGGCGGCCCAGGGGGCGGCCTTGGGTGAGGTGCCGGTGGGCGCGGTGCTGGTCGTGGATGGCCAGGTGGTGGGGCGCGGCTACAACTGCCCGATCAGCGGCAATGACCCCAGCGCGCATGCCGAGATGGTCGCCATCCGCGACGCGGCGCAGGCCCTGAGCAACTACCGGCTGCCAGGCAGCACCCTGTATGTGACCCTGGAGCCGTGCAGCATGTGCGCCGGGCTGATCGTGCATTCACGCATCGGCCGGGTGGTGTACGGCGCCCTGGAGCCCAAGGCCGGTGTGGTACAGAGCCAGGGGCAATTTTTCACCCAGGGTTTTCTCAACCACCGGGTGCTGTACGAGGGCGGGGTGCTGGCCGAGGAGTGCGGCACGATTCTCAGCGAGTTCTTCCGCCTTCGCCGTGCGGCGAGCAAGGCACAGGAGCCCTGAGGTTCAGGGCTTGCGACCCAGGATGACCGCACGCATCGGCGCCGGCAGGCCTTCCACGGTACGGCTGTGGTCTTCGGGGTCGAGGAAGTGTTCCAGTGACTGGTAGCGCATCCATTCGGTGCTGCGCTGCTCCTGGATGCTGGTGGTGCTGACGTCCACGCAGCGTACGTCGCTGAAGCCGGCGCGACGCATCCACAGTTCCAGCGCGGCCACCGAGGGCAGGAACCACACGTTGCGCATTTGCGCGTAGCGGTCTTCCGGCACCAGCACCTGGCGTTCGTCGCCAGGCACCACCAGGGTTTCCAGCACCAGTTCACCGCCGCGCACCAGGCAGTCCTTGAGCGCCAGCAAGTGGTCGATGGGGGATTTGCGATGGTAGAGCACCCCCATGGAAAACACCGTGTCGAAGCCCTCTAGGCGCTCGGGCAGGTCTTCCAGGGCGAATGGCAGGTGCCAGGCCGGCAATTGCGGCAGGTAACGCTGCATGGCCTGGAACTGGCAGAAGAACAGCCAGTTCGGGTCGATGCCGATTACGCTCTCGGCGCCGGCACCGAGCATACGCCACTGGTAATAGCCGTTGCCGCAGCCGACATCCAGTACGCGTTTGCCTTGCAGGTCCAGGTGCGGGGCGACCCTCGACCATTTCCAGTCCGAGCGCCATTCGGTGTCGACGTGCACGCCGAACACATTGAACGGTCCCTTGCGCCACGGCGACAGGCCCATCAGGGCCTGATGCACCTGCGCGCGGGTGGCGTCGTCGCAGTCGGTATCCAGGGTGAAACTGTCCAGCAGGTCAACCCGTTCGGGTTGCAGCGCGGGCAGGGCCTCCAGGGCGCTGCGCCAGCGCGCCAGGTCACCGTGACCCTTGGCCAGCTTGGTATCCAGCTGGGCTTGCAGGCCTTTGGCCCATTCGGCCAGTGGCGAGCCCGCCAGGCGGCGGGCCAGTGGTGCGAGATCAATCATGGCAAGGCAATCAGAGAGGCGAAGTTGATGCACTGGAACCACGGCACGACCTTGGAGAAACCGGCCTCGCGCAGGCGCTGGCGGTGTTCTTCGAGGCTGTCGGGTTTCATCACGTTTTCGATGGCGCTGCGCTTCTGGGCGATTTCCAGGTCGCTGTAGCCGTTGGCGCGCTTGAAGTCCAGGTGCAGTTCGGTGAGCAGTTCGTGCTCTTCGGTGTCGGCGAAGCGCAGCTTTTCCGAGAGGATCAGCGCGCCGCCCGGCACCAGAGTCTGGCGGATGCGGCCGAGCAGTTCCAGGCGCCGTTCGGGAGCGATGAACTGCAAGGTGAAGTTCAAGGCCACCACCGAGGCCGGCTGCCAGGGCAGTTGCAGGATATCGCCCTCGACCACCTCGACCGGCAGCAGCTCCTGGAACATCGAGTCCTGGGCCTTGAGGTACTCGCGGCAACGCTCGACCATGGCGCTGGAGTTGTCCACGGCCACCACCCGGCAGCCGTCCTGGCGCACATGACGACGCAGCGCCTGGGTCACCGCACCGAGCGAGCAACCCAGGTCGTAGAGCAGGGTATCGGGCTTGGCAAAGTGCGCGGCCAGCACGCCGAGGTTTTCGACGATGGCCGGGTAGCCGGGCACCGAGCGTTTGATCATGTCCGGGAAGACCCGCACCACGTCTTCGTTGAAGGCGAAGTCGGGCACTTGGGCCAGGGGCTGGGCGAAGAGGCGATCGGGTTCCTGGGTCACGGCGGTTCCGGCACGAGGGAGGCAAAGGCGCGCATTTTAGCCAGTTTGCTGCGCCGCTGCATGGTCGCGTGCCGGTTAGCGGACGAGGTGGCGCGTTACTGCACGCGAATCTCGCACTCGAAGCGGTCCTGGGGCTCGGCCTGCGGCTCCCAGGGCTGCTGATAGGTCATGACCAGGCGCCCGCTGCCGGCACTGCTGGCCTTGTAGCGCCATACCGACTGGCCGCCGCTGCCGACCATATCCTTGCTCTGGTCGGCGTTGTACACCTCCGGGCCAAGGCTGCGCAGCACGCCGGGGGCCGCATCGCGCACCTGCCAGCGAAAACCGGTGGTGGGGTTGCTGGGCAGCGAGAGGATCAGCGTCTGGCCGCTGTTCAGGGTCAAGGGACAATCGCTCGGGTCGTCCAGCGAGACGATGGGGTCGGGCTTCTGGGCGCAGGCGGCGAGCAGGGCGAAGCTGAATGGCGCCAGCAGGCGGACTCGGGGCATGAGGAGATCCTTTCGGCAAGACAGGGCCGCAGGATACCGCAAACGCGGTAGATGATCCTGCGGCCGTGAGCTTGCGCCTAGAGGCTGCTTGGCGTGTGAAGGCGGCAGCCTATTCGCGACCAGGGTCGCTCCCACGACATGAACCGCCGAAGGCTTAGAACAACACCTTGGCCACGTCGGCGAAGCGCTTGGCGAAATGCACCGTCAGGCCTTCCTTGAGGTAGGCCGGCAGTTCCTCGAAGTTGCCACGGTTCGGCTCGGGCAGAATCAGTTCATTGATCTTCTGCCGGCGCGCCGCGATGACCTTCTCGCGCACCCCGCCGATGGGCAGCACGTGGCCGGTGAGGGTCAGCTCGCCGGTCATTGCAACGCCCTTCTTCGGCGGCTGGTTGCGGGCCAGGGACAGCAGGGCGCTGGCCATGGTGATGCCGGCGCTGGGGCCGTCCTTCGGTGTGGCCCCTTCAGGTACGTGCAGGTGCACGAAGGCTTCGTCGAAGAACTTGGCGTCCCCGCCAAACTTGTTCAGGTTGGAGCTGACGTAGCTGTAGGCGATTTCGGCGGACTCTTTCATCACATCACCCAGTTGTCCGGTGAGCTTGAAGCCGCGGTTGTGGGTGTGGATGCGCGTCGCCTCGATGGGCAGGGTCGCGCCGCCCATGCTGGTCCAGGCCAGGCCGGTGATCACGCCAGTACCGGACAACACCTGCTCGCTGCGGAACACCGGCATGCCGAGCAGGCCTTCCAGGTCCTTCGGGCCGATCTTGATGGTCAGGTTCGGTTCGTCGAGCAGCTTGACCACCGACTTGCGGATCAGTTTGCCGAGCAGCTTTTCCAGTTGGCGTACGCCAGATTCCCGAGCATAGCCCTCAATGACCGCACGCAGCGCCGCGTCGCTGATCGACAATTTGCTTTTGTCCACGCCAGCCTTGTCGAGCTGTTTGGGCCACAGGTGACGCTTGGCGATGGCCAGCTTTTCTTCGGTGATGTAGCCGGCCAGGCGAATCACTTCCATACGGTCGAGCAGCGGGCCGGGAATCGAATCCAGGGTGTTGGCGGTGCACACGAACAGCACCTTGGACAGGTCCAGGCGCAGGTCCAGGTAGTGGTCGAGGAATTCGACGTTCTGTTCCGGGTCGAGGGTTTCCAGCAGCGCCGAGGCCGGGTCGCCCTGGTAGCTCTGGCCCATCTTGTCGATCTCGTCGAGCATGATCACCGGGTTCATCACCTCGACATCCTTGAGCGCCTGCACCAGCTTGCCGGGCTGGGCGCCGATGTAGGTGCGGCGGTGACCCTTGATTTCGGCTTCATCGCGCATGCCGCCGACACTCAGGCGGTAGAACGGCCGCCCCAGGGATTCGGCGATGGAGCGGCCGATGCTGGTCTTGCCCACGCCTGGCGGGCCGACCAGCAAAACGATGGAGCCATTGATCTCGCCCTTGTAGGCGCCGATGGCGAGGAATTCGAGGATGCGCGCCTTGATGTCGTCCAGGCCGGCATGATGACGGTCCAAAACCTTGCGCGCGTGCTTGAGATCGAGCTTGTCGACCCCGGTGACGCCCCAGGGAATGGAGCTGGCCCAGTCCAGGTAGTTGCGCGTCACGGCGTATTCCGGCGAGCCGGTTTCCAGCACCTTGAGCTTGTTGATTTCCTCGTCGATCTTCTTGCGCGCCTGGGCCGGCAGGGTCTTGCCTTCCAGGCGCTGTTCGAACTGCTCGATGTCAGCGCTACGGTCGTCCTTGCTCAGGCCCAGCTCCTGCTGGATGACCTTGAGCTGTTCCTTGAGGAAGAACTGCCGCTGGTGCTCACCGATCTTGCGGTTCACCTCGGCGGAGATCTCTTTCTGCAGGCGCGCGACTTCCACTTCCTTGCGCAGCATGGGCAGGACTTTCTCCATGCGCTTGAGCACCGGCACGCAGTCCAGTACCTGCTGCAGCTCCACGCCGTTGGCCGAGGTCAGGGCGGCGGCGAAGTCGGTCAGCGGCGAAGGGTCGTTGGGGCTGAAGCGATTGAGATAGTTCTTCAGTTCCTCGGTGTAAAGCGGGTTGAGCGGCAGTAGTTCCTTGATGGCGTTGATCAGCGCCATGCCGTATGCCTTGACCTCGTCGGTCGGCTCGTTGGGCACCTGCGGGTATTCCACTTCCACCATGTAGGGCGGGCGGTGGTGCTTGAGCCAGGTCTTGATGCGCACCCGCGACAGACCTTGGGCCACGAACTGCAGGCGGCCATTTTCCCGGCTGGCGTGGTGGACTTTTACCAGCGTGCCATACTCGGGCAGGGCCTTGGTGTTGAAGTGGCGCGGGTCCTCCTGGGGCGTGTCCATGAAGAACAGCGCCAGGGAGTGATGATCCGACTTGCTGACCAATTCCAGGGTTTCCGCCCACGGCTCTTCGTTGACGATCACCGGCAGTACCTGGGCCGGGAAGAACGGGCGGTTGTGGATCGGGATGATGTACACCTTGTCAGGCAGGTTCTGGCCGGGCAGGACCAGCGAAGTACTGCCCGAACCGAGCGTCACTTCATGCTCGGGGGCTGGTGCGGACGAATCGTTTGGGTCGGTCTGCTGGTCGCTCATGGGGCACCTGCGAAATTGAACATGCCTGTTTAGATGGGGCGAGTGGTCTCAGGTTTCAATAGCAGCGGTCGATAGTGTGGCATGGGCGTAACACTGCGTCCGAGAGGGGGCCACAGAGCGCCACTCGTCGGTCGCTGGAGCGCAATATCAAAATGCCTTTATTGGTGCGTATCTCTGGTCTCCAAGGGCAGCTATGCTGCAAGCCAGATCGCGTGGCCAGGGTGGGCGTAACTTTTCGGCATTGCCGTCGTGAAAGGGTTCAGCCTATGACCAAAGTCTTCTCCACGCTGCTGCTTGCGGGACTCTGCGCGTTGTCGATGGCCACGGCCCAGGCGGCCGGTCTCAATGCCCAGGTCTTCGATCGGCAAGGCAAGCCGCTGGCCAATGCGGTCATCACCCTCAAGGGCGGTACAGGGCCGGCGCCGGTGCTCAAGGCCAGCATGGACCAGCGTGATCAGGAGTTCGTGCCCAGGGTCCTCGCCGTGCACACCGGCACCCAGGTCAGCTTCCCCAACAGTGATGACATTCGTCACCAGGTGTATTCGTTCTCACCCACCAAGCGCTTCGAACTGCGGCTCTACGAGAAAACCCCGTCGGAGCCGGTGCTGTTCGACAAGCCCGGCCTGGTGGTGCTTGGCTGCAACATCCACGACTGGATGCTCGGCTACATCTACGTCACCGACGACCCCTGGTACGGGGTGACCGATGAAAACGGCACGCTCAAGCTCGATGCCCTGCCGCCGGGCCGTTATACCGCCACGCTGTGGCATTTCAAGAGCGAAGACATGCAGCCGATACCGGGTGGTGACCTGGAGATCCCGGCTGCCGGCCTGAGCAAACGCTTCGATCTGGATGTCGAGGTCAAACCCGAAGATCTGCCTGCACGGCCTGCACCCGGCGCTTTCGGTGACGCATTTCATAAGGCTGCGCATTGATGAAACTTCGTCTGAGCTTCCAGGCGCGTATCGCCGGCGTGCTCATCGTGCTGTTGCTGGTAGTGGTCAGCGCGGTATACGCGTCGGTGAAGTTCGCCACCGGTGACGCCGTGCGCAGCCAGGCACAGACGCAACTGGAAGTCGGTAGCCGGGTCTTCGAACGGCTGATCGACCTGCGCGGCCGCCGCCTGCGCGACGCCGTGCAATTGCTGGCCGCCGACTTCGGCTTCCGCGATGCGGTGGCCAGTTCCGATGCCTCGACCATCCGTTCGGTACTGCTCAACCACGGCGGGCGCATCAACGCCAGCGACATGTTCCTGCTGGGCATGAACGGCATGGTGGTGGCCAGCACCGAGGACAAGGTCCCGGAGGGTTCGCGCTTCGTCTACGACCAGGCCCTGCGCACTGCCAAGCGCAACAATCAGTCGATGCTTATCGTGCCCGGCGGCGGAACCCCGCACTTGCTGGTCGAAAGTACCGTACTGGCGCCTCTGCCGCTGGGGCGGGTGGTGATGGGGTTCGCCATCGACAGCGACATCGCCCAGGAGCTGCGCTCGCTCAGTGGCCTGGAGGTGTCGTTCCTGACCATCGAGAACGGCCAGCCTGGCAAGCTCATCAGTACCCAGCCCGAGAGCATGCATCCCGAATTGGTGGCGTATATGCGCAGCGCAGCCGGCGGGCAGATGCACCTGACCGAGAATGACAACCAGAAATTCCTCAGCCAGACCCTGACCCTGGCCAGCAGTCCCGACAGCCAGGTCATCGCCTTGCTGCAAAGCCCGCTGGACAAGGCCCTGCAAGCCTTCGTGCCGCTCGACGAGAAGATCTTCTGGATTTCCCTGGCCGCCTTGGCCGCCTCCCTGATCGGCACGCTGGCTCTGGCTCGCAGCGTATCGCTGCCGGTGCGGGCGCTGGCCCTGGCCGCCAAGCGCATCGGTGACGGGGACTACCGCACGCCGGTGACCATGGCCCGGGAAGATGAACTGGGCATGCTCGCCGGTGCGATCAACACCATGCAACGCGGCATCGCCGTACGCGAGGATCAACTGGCCCACAATGCCCTGCACGACGCGGTCACCGGCCTGCCCAACCGCACGCTGGTGATGGAGCGCCTGGGCAGCGCGATCGCGACTCACCGCAAGATGGCGCTCATGCACCTGGGTATCGAGAACTTCCGCGCCGTTCACGACAGCCTCGGGGTCGAGGCCTTTGACCAACTGTTGCGTACCCTGGGCCAGCGTTTGCAGTCCAGCCTGCAGGCGGGTGACACTGCGGCCCGGCTGACCGCCCACGAGTTTCTGGTGCTGCTCGATCATGCCAGCACCGACGGCGCGGTGGCGCGTGCCGACCAGTTGCAGCAGATGCTCGGGGAGGTGCTGCGCATCGACGGGCACGACGTGACCCTGGACTGCGGCATCGGCATTGCCGTCTACCCCGAGCACGGTGACGCCGCCCAAGAGCTGCTCAATCGCGCGCTGATCGCCTGCAAGGATGCCGCGAAGATGCCTGGGCGTCTGCACATCTACGAAGATGGTCGAGACCTGGCGCATCAGCGGCAGATCGCGCTGATCCGCGACTTGCGCAGCGCCGCACGCAACGGTGAGCTGCATCTGCACTATCAGCCCAAGCTGGACATCCGCCTGGGCCAGGTACGCCAGGCCGAAGCCCTGCTGCGCTGGAATCACCCGCAGTTCGGCAATGTCTCGCCGGGCGAATTCATCGTTCTGGCCGAGCGCACCGGCAGTATCCAGTTGCTGACCAACTGGGTCATCGAAGAAGCGATTCGCCAGCTGGACGAGTGGCGTCAGCGCGGCCTGCTGATTCAGCTGTCGGTCAACGTCTCGGCCGATGACCTGCTGGGCGGCGATCTGGTCGGGCACGTGACCCAGATACTGTCGCAGCATCAGGTCGCCGCCGAGCAACTGATCTTCGAAATTACCGAAAGCGCCGTGATGAGCGAGCCCGAGCAGGCCCTGGTGGTGCTCAACCGCCTGCGTGAGTGCGGCATCAGCCTGTCGGTGGACGATTTCGGTACGGGCTATTCCTCACTCGCCCATCTGAAACGCCTGCCGGTGCAGGAGCTGAAGATCGACCAGTCCTTCGTGCGTAACCTCGACGAAACCAGCGAAGACGCGGTGATCGTGCGCTCCACCATCGAAATGAGCCACAACCTCGGGCTCAAGGTGGTCGCCGAAGGTGTCGAGTACCAGCACAGCCTCGACCTGCTCGAGCGCTGGCATTGCGATACGGCTCAAGGCTACCTGATCAGCCGCCCGCTTACGGCGGCGGCGTTCGAGGCATGGATCGCCAAGAGTCATGAACCCACCAGCCTGATGGTCCACTGATATGCACTACAAGAATGCGTTGTTACTGGGGTGCTTGCTGGGCGTCATGGCGCCCATTGCCGAAGCCGACGGACGCCTGGTGGCCACGGGCGGTGCCAACAGTATCGAGGGTGCGGCTGGTGGTGGTATCACGCCCTGGGCCGTTCTTACCGGCTATGGCGAGGAGGGGGAGTGGGGCGCCAGTGCCTTCGCCACCCATGTCGACCTGCCGGACTACGCCCTGGATGTGGCGGGCATGGCGGTGGCCTACGGTAACCGTGTGGAGTTCTCCTACGCGCACCAGCGTTTCGACCTTGGCACCCTGCAGCACAAACTGAGCCTGCCGGATGACAACTTCACCCAGGACATTTTCGGCGTGAAGGTGCGCCTGTTCGGCGACCTGATCTTCGACGACCTGCCGCAGGTTTCCCTGGGCGTGCAGTACAAGCACCAGAACGACTTCCTGATTCCCAGCCTGGTGGGCGCCAAGCGTGATGCCGATGTCGAGGGTTACCTGACCGCCAGCCGCCTGTTCATTGGCGGGGCCTTTGGCTACAACCTGCTGGTCAACGGTGGTGTGCGCTACAGCCGCGCCAACGAAACCGGCCTGCTGGGCTTCGGCGGCGACCGGCGTGACAGCCGCAGCCTGCTCAAGGAAGGTTCGCTGGCCGTGCTGTTCAACCCGCATTGGGCGGTGGGCGTGGAGTACCGCGAAAAGCCAGACAACCTGTCGTTCGCCGGGGAAAGCGACTGGGCTGACGTGTTCGTCGGCTGGTTCCCCAGCAAGCATTTCTCCGTCGTGCTGGCCTACGCGCGGTTGGGCGAGATCGCCACGCTGGATAACCAGAACGGCACCTATCTGTCCTTGCAGGGGAGTTTCTGATGAAGCCGGTCTTGACTCTGTTGCTGGCCTTGCTGCTGGCAGCCTGTGCGCAACAGCCACCCAAGGATGACAGCCTGTACCAGGCGCTGGGCCAGCGCGCCGGGATCCAGCGTATCGTCGAAGGCATGTTGCTCAACGTGGCCAAGGACGAGCGCATCGTCGAGCGGTTTCGCAAGATCGACATTGTACGTTTGCGTGACAAGCTGGTTGAGCAGTTCTGCGCCGAGGCTGGGGGGCCCTGCACCTATACCGGCGCCAGCATGGCCGAGTCGCACAAGGGCCAGAACCTGAGCCCGAGCGATTTCAACGCGCTGGTGGAAGACCTGATCGACGCGATGGACGCCGAGAACATTCCCGTCCCGGTGCAGAACCGCCTGATCGGTCGCCTGGCGCCGATGCGTGGCGAGGTGATTCGCAAGTGAATTGCCAAGCCCAGTGAACGCGGGCCGCCTCAACGGCCCACGAGATTCTGCCTGGCCCACTGCTCGGCGGTGGTGACCGCAATCGCTTGCCGCTCGTTGAAGGTCTCAGCCTTGGACCAGGCCACGCCTCGACCTTGGGCGAACACGGCGCGGTACTTCTTGATGTGGTGAGTGGGGTCTTTGCGCAGCTCATCGAGCAGGTACGGAACCGTCCACACGTTACGCTCGAAGGGGCGCCCCAGTACGCGTTCGAGAATGTCGGCCACCTGCCCGTACGACACCGTATCGCCAGACAGGTAGATGATCTGGTTACGAAAGTGCGGTTCGAAGAATACGATCTCGGCAGTCAGAGCCCCGATGTCATCCGGTGTGGTGAGCGTTACACGATTGTCGAGGCTGCCCAGCGCGTTCAGGGTGTGGTTATCGAAGTCGACCACCTCGAATACGGGCTCGAACATGAAGCTGGTGAACATGCCAGTCGAGATGATTACCCATTCGGTCTTGTCCTGGGCACGCAGCGCCTCGCGCACGTCGAGCTGGGCATCGAACAGATCCTGAGGGCTACCGCGCCCGATGACCTCGAAATCGACGCCGAACTGCCAGGGGAAGTAGCGTTTCACCCCCGACTTCAACGCGGCGGTAGCCAGCTTCATGGGGGTTTCCCGACCCGCGACCATGCCGGCGCAGCCAATCACAGTGTCGAAATGGGCGAACACCTCGGCCAACTGGTCGATCGAGTCATTCACCAGGTCGGCGGCAACCATCTGGATGCCCAGACCGCGCAGCTCATCGATCTCCGACTTCTTTCCCGGTTCCTGGGTATTGATGGTCGAGTCCCTGAGCAGCACGCTGATGGTCGAACCCGGCACACGCCTGGCCACCCGCGCAAGGTTGCGCAAAACCGGAAGGCCCAGTTCGCCCGCGCCCAGCACGAGGATCGATTGGGGAGCCGGTTGAGTCACTGCGGTCATGATTTCTCCTGGAATATCGTTGCCTGTAGGATGCGCGAATGCTGGCACGATCAGGCCGCACCGATAAGAAGGCACACGGGTGATACCAGGGGGAGCAATGACCGATCAGGAAACGCTCAGGCAGGCAGAGCTCATCTGCCAGACGCTGAGGGAAGATGATGACGGTGTCAGGCGCGAAGTCCTCACCCATGCCGGCAGCCGCTGGGCGTTGGGTATCCTGCATGCCTTGGGCGTGTACGGAACCATGCGTCATGCCGAGATCAAGCGGCAGATGGCGGGCGTGACGCAGCGCATGCTCACCAAGACCCTGCGTGACATGGAGCGTGACGGCCTGGTGTCACGCCAGGAGTTCGACGAGGTCCCGCCGCGTGTCGAGTACGCCTTGACCCCCTTGGGTCATGGGTTGCTGGTGCGCATGTCGCCGGTGTGGACCTGGGTGGTGGAAAACGTCGAGCAGATCCGCATGGCGAGGCGCCACTTCGACAGCCAGGAGGTGCGTAAACCGGCCTGGCAGACGCCCGTGCCGATGTCAGGGGATGACTAGGCGATCCGGAGCGAGCTGACGGGCAACAGCGCCTGTTCGATCAAGGCCTCATTGCGAATCAGGTCGCTCCGACGGGGCGGCAAGCTTGCCCGCCGCCCCGTTTTCGAGGGCGGCGGGGAATGGGGTGATTACTTCGGCAGCTTGAACGCCAGCACGTAATCACCCTGGCGGGTGCCCAGCGAGCCGTGGCCGCCGGCCATGACCAGCACGTACTGCTGACCATCCTTGCCGGTGTAGGTCATCGGCGTGGTCTGCGCGCCGGCGGGCAGGCGACCTTCCCAGAGCTGCTTGCCGTTGCGCAGGTCGTAGGCGCGCAGGTACTGGTCCAGGGTGCCGCTGAGGAAACCCAGGCCACTGGCGGTGGTGATGGTGCCACCCAGGCTGGGCACGCCCATGGTCAGCGGAATCGGTACCGGCGAGCTGTCACGCACGGTGCCGTTCTTGTGCTTCCACAGCACCTTGTGGGTGGTCAGGTCCACTGCTGCCACATAGCCCCAGGCCGGTGCCTGGCAAGGCAGGCCCATCGGCGACAGCAGCGCTTCGAGAATCACCCCGTAAGGCGCGCCCTTGTTCGGCTGTACGCCCTCGGTCTCGCTCTTGCGTCCCGGCCCGGCAGCCACCTCGGCGGCAGGCACCAGCTTGGAGCGGAAGGCCATGTAGCTGGGGTTGACGAAGGCGATCTGGCGCACCGGGTCGACCGAAATACCTCCCCAGTCGAAGACCCCGAAGTTGCCAGGGTAGACGATGCTGCCCTGCAGCGAAGGCGGGGTGAACGGGCCTTCATAGCGCAGCGACTTGAAGTCGATACGGCACAGCGCCTGGTCGAATGGCGTTACACCCCACATGTCGCGCTCGCGCAGATCCGGTGGCATGAAGTTCAGCTCCGATTTGGGCTGGGTCGGCGAGGTGCGATCGCCCTCGACTGCGCCTTGCGGCACCGGCACTTCGTGGATCGGCACGATGGGCTGGCCGGTCAACCGGTCCAGCACGTAGATGCTGCCCTGCTTGGTCGAGGCCAGCACCGCCGGCTTGAGGCCGTCGGCGGTCTTCAGGTCCATCAGCGTCGGCTGCCCACCGACGTCCATGTCCCACAGGTCGTGGTGAGTGAACTGGTAGTTCCAGCGCACCTTGCCGGTGGCGATGTCCAGGGCCACCAGGCCGGCGCTGTACTTCTCCGACGCTTCGGTGCGGTTGCCGCCCCACTGGTCAGGCATCTGGTTGCCCATGGGCAGGTAGACCAGCCCCAGCTTCTCGTCGACGCTGAACATCGACCACATGTTGGGCGAGTTGCGCGTATAGGTTTCACCCGGTGCGATCGGCTCGGTCTTCTCCGGGTTGCCGCTGTCCCAGTTCCACACCAGTTGGCCGGTGCGCACGTCGTAGGCGCGGATCACGCCAGAGGGCTCGTCGGTGGAGACGTTGTCGGTCACGTGACCGCCGATGATCACCAGGTCGCGGGTCACGGCCGGTGGCGACGTGGAGTAGTAGCCACCCGGTGCGAAGCTGCCAATGTTAGTGGTCAGGTCGACCGCACCCTGGTTGCCGAAGTCGCTGCATGGCTTGCCGGTGTCGGCATCCAAGGCGATCAGGCGGGTGTCGGCGGTGGGCAGGAAAATGCGCTTGCTGCAGGCGGCGGGCGATGCCACCGGCTGTGCACCCGACGCGGATTCGGTCGCATACGCCGCCTGATCATGGTAGGCCACGCCACGGCAGGTCATGTGGGCCCAGCCCTTGAAGTCCTTGGCGCTCTGGGTGCTGATTTTCGGATCGTAGCGCCAGATTTCCTTGCCGCTGTCCGGGTCCAGGGCGATGACCTGGCTGTGTGGCGTGCACACGTAGAGCATGCCGTTGACCTTCAGCGGCGTGTTCTCTGCGGTGGTTTCGCCGGGGTCGCCAGGGCCGGGGATGTCACCGGTGCGGAAGGTCCAGGCCGGTTCCAGCTTGTGCACGTTGTCCGGGGTGATCTGCGTCAGCGGCGAATAACGGTCACCGAAGGCGGTGCGACCGTAGGACTGCCAGTCACCGTCCGGCATGGCCGGGGCGCTGCTGGTCGTGCCGGCGGTTTCGCGGTCCAGCTGGCCCTCGATACGGCCCGGATGGGTGAACTGGCTGGCCAGCGCCACCAGGCCGGCGAGCAGCACGGCGAGGGTCAGGCCGCCGCTGTGCAGCGGCGCAGGCGTACCGGCAAGCAGCGGGCGACGTACCCAGGGCAGCAGCATGACCAGGCCCAGCACGAACCACAGTGCCAGGCGTGGCACCAGTTGCCACCAGTCCAGGCCGACTTCCCAGAGCGACCACAGGGTGCTGGCGAACAGGAACAGCGCATACATCCCCAGGGCGGCACGGTGCCCTTTGAACAGCAGCAGGGCGGTCAGCGCCAGGGCGATCCCCGACACCAGGTAATAGGGCGAACCGCCCAATTGCAGCAGTTTTAGCCCAAGGCCCAGCAGCACCAGGCCCATCAGCAGCAGTAGCGCTGCAAGCAGGGTCGGTAGCAGGGGGCGTCGGCGAACAGCACCTTCAGTGCCCATAGTGCGAATCTCCATGAAGGTTAGTGAATAGCGCCTTGTTCATCGTTATTAGAGCTCAGGCGTCTTCCCTTGCGGCTCCGGGGAACCGGGCTTTCACGCCACGGCCCAGGCAGGCGGGACAAGGGGCGGCAGGCCTTCGGGCGTCCGATGGATGCGGCCTGCACACAGAGCAGACGTCACAGGTAACAAAACGTTTCCTCGACATGGCGAAACAGGACCGATGACCGCCTTGTTGACCACCGGTCGCCGCTTGGAAGGCATCGGCGCCTACACTCGCGTGAAGCGTGGCCGGGGACAGGCTCTTCCCGCTGCGCGCCGGCTCGGCTAAGGTGCGCTCCTTTTCCGGCGCTCATTCAAGGTGCGAGATGACTACCCCCTCCAAAGACCCGCTGCATGGCGTGACCCTGCAACGCATCCTCGAAGTCCTGGTAGAGCACTACCAGTGGACCGGGCTGGCCGAGCGCATCGATATCCGCTGCTTCAAGAGCGATCCGAGCATCAAGTCGAGCCTGACCTTCCTGCGCAAGACACCTTGGGCACGGGAAAAGGTCGAAGCCCTGTATATCCGTTTGCAGCGGGGTGCCTCGCGTTGAGGGCGCTGCCCCAGACGCTGAGGACACGCAATGCACAATGAACAGCGGCCGCTCGGCCTGCTACGCAGACGTTGCCTGTTGCTGGCGGCGGTCATGGGTTGGTCTGGCCTGGCGATTCAGCAGTACCTGATCTTCATCTCCCGTTGGGACGACCAGGCCAGCCTGCTGGGCGGGCTGGTGAAGTTCTTCAGCTTCTTCACGGTATTGAGCAACACTCTGGTGGCGGTGGCGCTGACCTGTGCGCTCAGCGCACACGCGGCAGCGCCGGGCACCGTTTCTTCCGTAACCCGACGGTTTGTGGTGGCATCACGGCGAGCATTGCCCTGGTGAGCATTGCCTACAACCTGTTGTTGCGCCACCTCTGGCAGCCCGAAGGCTGGCAGTGGCTGGCCGACGAACTGCTGCATGACATCATGCCAGCGGTGTTCATCGTCTACTGGTGTGTCTGCGTGCCCAAGGCGTACCTGGGCGCTCGCCATGTGCTGGCGTGGATGCTCTATCCGCTGGTGTACTTCGGCTATGTGCTGATACGCGGCAGCCTGCTGGGCGACTACGTGTATCCCTTCATCGACATCGGCAGCATTGGCGTGGCCCAGGCCTTGGTCAACGCCAGCGGTGTGCTGGCCGGCTTCGTGGGCATCGCCTTGCTGTTGCTGGCAGCCGACCGCCTGCTGAAAAGGCCCTGACCCACAGGCGTACCTGCGCGATCAGGCGGCAGGCTCTTCTTCCTGGCGCCAGTAGCCGGCAGCCTTGACGAATTCGTCGTCCAGGCCTCGCTCGTCGAGCAGTACGCGGCGTGCCTGGCGCGACAGTGTCGCTTCGGTAGCCACCCACGCGTACAGCTTGCCCGCCGGAATCTCGACCTGGCGAATGGCGTCCAGCAGGTCCTGTTCGCCCCGCACCACCCAAGTGATCGCGACCTCGGCCTGGCTGGCCAGCGCCTGGCGTTCGTTCAGATTCGCCACTTCGACAAGCACCTTCGCGGTGCGGCCTGCCGGCAGCTCTTCCAGGCGCCTTGCGATGGCCGGCAGTGCCGTTTCGTCGCCGATCAGCAGGTAGCTGTCGAAGATGTCCGGTACCACCATGGAGCCGCGCGGGCCGGCAATGTACAGGACCTGGCCAGGGGCGGCCTGAGCGGCCCAGGTGGCGGCAGGACCATCGCCGTGCAGGACGAAGTCGATGTCCAGTTCCTGGCTCTGCGGGTCGTAGCGGCGCGGCGTGTAGTCGCGCATGGCCGGGCGTGGCCCTTCGTTGCTGCTGCCCAGTTGCAGCGTGTCCAACGCGGCCTGTTCCTCCGCGTTGCGCGGGAACAGCAGCTTGACGTGGTCGTCGGCGCCCAGACTGATGAACCCGGCCAGCTCCGGGCCGTGCAGGGTGATGCGGCGCATCAGCGGGGTGAGGTCGGTGACGCGCAGCACTTCGAGCTTGCGGCGCTTGATTTCATGCATGACGCGATGGATCGATTCGGCTGAGTTCATGGCGAATTCTCCGCAGAGGAAAGGGGACCGCCGGCAATCGCCTTGGCGGTTTCATTGAGCAGGTCGCGCACGCGGATGATCTCTTCAGGCGTCCAGCGCCCGTGGTGCATCTGCAGCGCATGGCGAACGTTGTGCACGGCCTCGTGAATTTCTGCAGGCCGGTCATGGCCACGCAGGGCACGCTTGCTGACTTCGATGCGCAGCCGCACGTTTTCCATGGCCACACGTTGCTCGGCCAGCCACGCGCGCCCGGTGTCGGTCAGCGTGTAGCAGCGCTTGCCGGCGTCGGTATCTCCGTGGATCAGCTGGCTTTCTTCGAGAAAGGTCAGGGTCGGGTAGATCACCCCGGGGCTGGGACTGTACTGGCCGTCGAAGAGGGTTTCGATCTGGCGGATCAGGTCATAGCCATGGCAGGGCTGGGCGGCGATCAGGTCGAGCAGCAGCAGTTTGAGGTCGCCCGGTGCGAACACCCGTGGGCCGCGGCCGCCCCGCTCGCGGCCACCGCGTTTGTCCGCAGCTGGCCAGGCAGGGGGAAACTCTTCAGCCATCTCGTGTGCTCCGTGTTACGTTTAGATATACCTTAAGATATATCTTTACGAATTCGCAAGCACTTTATCGAGACTCATTCGCATTTTTATTGGGGCCTCAGCGCAGGGCGGCGCTGAGTACGCCATCCTTTACCGGCGGCGCGCTCGGTTTGCCGCACATGGCCTGGCCGTGTTCTTCGAGGTACGGGGTGAGGAAGGGCGCCATGCCCTTGAGCACCTGCACCGGCAGGGCCGAGGTGAATCGGAAGCCTTCGGCGGCGCGGCCCGGCACATAGGCGGTGAGGGTGCCGAAGTGGTTGTCGCCCAGGTAGAACACGAAGGTGGCGGTGCGGTTGAGGGCCCGTGACTGCAACACATGACCGCCCGAGCCAAAGCTCTGGATGCGGTTATCACCGGTACCGGTCTTGCCGCCCATCACCACCGGCGTGCCATCGTGCAGCACGAAGCTGCCCTGGATACGCCTGGCGGTGCCGCCATCAACCACTTCCGAGAGCGCCTCGCGCATGGCCCGCGCCACTTCGGGTTCCATGACGCGCTTGCCCAGTTGCGGGTTGCTGACCAGTTGGGCTTCGTAGGGTGTGCCCTCGGCGAAGTGCAGGTTGTCGATACGCACGGTCGGCAGGCGAATGCCGTCGTTCTGGATGATGCCGATCAGCTCGGCCAGCGCGGCCGGGCGATCGCCGGAACTGCCCAGCGCCGTAGCCAGGGAGGGCACCAGGTGGTCGAAGGGATAGCCCAGGCGCTGCCAGCGCTGTTCGATGTCGAGGAATGCCTCGACTTCCATCATGGTTCGAATGCGGCTGTCGCGGGCGCTCTTGTGCCGGCTCTTGAATAGCCAGCTGTACACCTCCTGGCGTTCGTAGGTACTGTCCGCCACGGCATCGCCGAACTGCGCCTGCGGGTGCTTCAGCAGGTAGCCCACCAGCCACAGGTCCAGGGGATGGACACGCGCGATGTAGCCCTGGTCTGGCAGGTCGTAGGCGCCGGGGCCGTAGCTGCGATACATCTCGACCAGGCGCTTGTCGCTCACCTTGGCGCGTTCGCTGTCCGGCAGGTGGGCGCGGACGAAACTGTCGAAGGTGGCCTGGTCGGCGGCCGGCAGCAGGTAACGGTGCACCGCCGCCAGCCGCGAGGCCATGGGCCTTACCCCGTCGAGGAAGGTGTCCAGACGCTCCTGGCTGTTCTTATCCTTGTAGCGCTTCCAGAAGCGCAGCAGGAACACCCGGCCTTCACGGTCGGCGAACTGGCTCAGGTATTCCTGGCGGCGTGGGTCCTTGTCGTCCTTGAGCAGCTCGGCGCTGTTGCCCGGCGCCTGGTAGGTGCTGTAGCGCACCACGTCGCGCATCAGGCGCACGAATGGCAGGTTGATCGACTCGCGCAGCGATTCACGCAGGGTCGGCAGGCGGCCGTTGTCTTCGCGGCGGAAGTTGTTGAAGCGGTGCAGGCCGCCACCGGTGAAGAAGGCTTCGCCGGGGCTGGCCGAGTAGCGACGGTCCAGCGCCGCAGAGAGCATCTGCGACAGGTCGCGGTCTGGTGTGCGTACCAGGTAGTCCAGCGCCCAGCGGGTCAGCAGGTCGGGTTCCTCCACCGGCACCTTGCGCAGCTGCGCCACGCTCATGCCGGCGTAGCGCTGATGCAGCTCGGCGATGATTTCCAGGTAAGTGGTCAGTACGCGCAGCTTGGCGGTGGAGCCCAGTTCCAGCTTGCTGCCCTCGTTGATGTCGAACGGCTGGTCGGTGCTGTCGGTCTGGATCCTGACCCGAAAGCCATCCGCGCTGCGTTCGAACAGGGTGAAGCTGTAGCGCACCTCGCCGGTGCTCGCCGGGGTCAGCAGGCGGTCGCCGATCAGCCCCAGGCTGGCGGCGAATTTCGGGTTGGCCAGGTCGCGCAGGTACTGGGTGACCTTGTCCTGAAGCTCGCCATGCAGGGTGGTGCTGGCGGAAAGATCCAGGCGGTCGAGGTCGTACAGCGGCCGGTCGAGCATGTTCGACAGGCGTGTGCGCACCACGTTGATGCCCTTGTTGCCTTCCATGGGCTGCCAGGTCGGTTGCTGGTCCCAGTCGCGGTAAGTCACCTGGGCGGCCAGGGCGGCATCGGCCAGGCGGCGGTCGATGACACCGGCATCGGCCAGTACGCGAATATGGCTGTCGGTGAGTTCGGCCAGTTCAGCGCGTCCCTTGGCCAGATAGTACGAAGGGCGGCGTTGGGCGATCACCAGCGACAGCACTTCGCGCAGCGCCACGGCTTTGGAGGCCAGCGCCTTGGTGGTATCGGCCGGGTCGCGCAGGCGCTGGTTGGTGGTCTCGAAGTCGGCGCCGAACCATACCCTCAGGCCTTCGGCCAGGCCGTGTACCTCGCCATGACCGGGCACGGCGGAAAGCGGCACGCTGTTGAGGTAATCGCGCACCACGTGCTGGCGGGCATCGAGGGTCTGTTCGCCCTGCTGATAGGCACGCACGCTGGCCGAGAACATCTGCCGCAGCTTTTCGCCGCCATTCAAGGTCAGGCCGTCGGGGGAGTGGCGATACTTCTCCAGCTGCGTGGCCAGCGTGCTGCCGCCGGCCGACTGGCCGGGCAGGGCCAGCAGCTTGGCGACCTGCGACCAGGCTGCCTTGACGAAGCGCGGCCAGTCCACGGCCGGGTTGGCCAAAGGTTGCTGCGGATCGAGCAGGTTGCGGTTCTCGATGAACAGCAGGCTGTGCACCACCAGCGGTGGGATGTCGTTGAAGCTCTGGTACAGCTGTTGCGGATAATCGAAGCGGTACAAGGGCTGTGCACGGCAGTCGGTGATGGTCAGGCCGGCCTGGATCTTCTCCTCGTAAGGCACGAAGAAACCGTGCTCGGTGTAGCGCATCAGCTCGGGAGAGAAGCGTGCCTGTGCGCTGATGAGGTAGTCGCGCTTGAGCAGGCGCTCCAGGAATCGGTCCATTGCCGAATAACCCAGGCGCCTGTCGAAGGGACCGTCGCCGGGGTAGATTTTCTGGTCGGTGGGGCCTGGCTGCAGCGACCAGGTGAGCGTCGAAGCAAAGCGACTGATTTCTCGGGCCTGCAGACGCGAGCTGCGGGTTTCCTGCACGATGGCGACGCCCAGCGCCACGCCCCCCATGATCGCCAGTACCCAGAATACTCGCCAGCCGTAACGCTTGCGGCGCGGGGCAGGTTGCACGCGAGTCTCTTGTTCAGGTGCGGTGTCGGTCTCTTTCGGACCGGTATCGGAATGCCGTAATACGCCCATGATCGACTGGCCCCGGCCTTTTCAAACGCACTTGTCACAAGCTTAGACGCTGGTTCAGAGCGGTGGAGGAAATTGTCTTCAGCGCCACACCGCGCTCAGGTTGTAGGCCAGGCCGACCATCGCAATCAGCAGCAGGGCCGTGGCCGAGCCCAGCCTGACCAGGCGCCCGGCGCCGCGCCGGGTCAGTTGGACGGCAAGCAGGATCCAGGCGCTGAGCACCGCCAGGTCGAGGACCACCCAGATCAGCACCAGCAGCAACAGGCTGCTTTCCAGGCGGCTGGTGACCTGCAGGAATTGCGGAAAAAAGGCGAGGAAAAACACGATGTCCTTGGGGTTGGCGATGCCGGTCAGAAAGCCTTGCAGCCAGCCTCCCTGGCTATTGATCGAAGCAGGCTCGGCGTGGTCGCTACCCCTCGCCCCGCGCAGGGTTCCCAGCCCCAGCCAGGCCATGAACAGGCAGCCCAGCACGCTCAGCCCATTGAGCAGGCGCGCGTCCAGCGCGGCGCTGCTGACGATGATCCAGGCGGCGGCGCCGATCAGCACCAGTGAAGCGAGGTTGGTACCCAGCAAGGTGGTCATGGCGCGCCGGGTGCCGCTCTGGCTGGCGGTGTGGGTTACCAGAGCCACCACCGGGCCGGGCGTGGCGATCAGCAATAGCACAGTCAGTGTGTAGCTCAGGATCAAGGCAGTATTCACGGCGCGTCATTCATTCAACGGGAAGAGGTGAGGTGCGAATTTTCGAGGCCCGGCGCCGCGTTGTAAAACGCGTTGGCTTCTGACCTACTATGAGTTCAACTCATGATGGATGCCTTTATGACCGAACGGATTCCAGCGCTTTATGCCCTGCGCGCTTTCGAAATCGCCGCCCGCCACGGGTCGTTCAGCAAGGCGGCACAGGAACTGTCGGTGACCCAGAGTGCGGTGAGTCACCATGTGCGCAACCTGGAGTCGCTGTTCGATTGCGAGCTGTTCGAGCGTCACGGCCCGCGCCTGCGTCTGACCGAGCAGGGGCGCATGCTGGCCGAGCCTCTAAAGACCGGTTTCAAACTCATCGACGATGCCTGCACGCTGCTGCGCAGTGACCGTCAGCGCCTGCGCCTCAAGGCGCCCTCGACCCTGACCATGCGCTGGCTGCTCAGGGCCCTGGATCGCTTTCGGCAGGCCGGGCAGAGCTGCGAAGTGCAGCTGTCCAGCGTGTGGATGGATGTCGACACCGTGGACTTCTATACCGAGCCCTACGACTGCGCGATCCTCCTGAGTGATGGGCATTACCCGGCGGACGTCGAGCGCTGCCGGCTGTTCGAGGAATGGCTGGTGCCGGTGTGTCATCCCGATTACCTGCCAGACCCGGAGCCTGAGCTTGCCGTGCTCGGGCGCCTGGAGCTGCTGCACGCGACCCGCGACCGTCGTGACTGGCAGCGCTGGCTGGCCCGCGTGGGCAGCGGCAGGCACGTCGACCTGCGCCGCGGGCAACTGTTCGATACCCTCGACCAAGGCATCAGCGCCGCCGCCCAGGGGCTGGGTATTTCAGTGGTCGACCTGTTTCTGGCCGGTAGCGAGATCAGCAATGGGCAATTGCGCCTGCCGTTCAGGCAGGCCGTGGCCACAGGACAGGGCTATGACCTGGTGTGGCTCAAGTCCAGCCCGAAGGCCCGGCAGATGCGCGTACTGCGCGATTATCTGCTGGCGCAACTGCCGGCGTGTCCGGATGGGGTGCTGGAGTGGTTGCCGCTTCGAGCGTGACCGGCGCTCAGGCCTGAAGGTCGATTTGGGTGCCGCGCGGTTCCTGTGGGTCCTCCCGTGGTTCGGCATGGCGCATGACCTGCCAGGCCCAGGTGTCCATGAAGTTGCCAATCGTGTTGCGCGTGAAGATCTGCCCGTAGTCGATGATCCGGTGGTAGTTGCTCAGGTCTATCTGGTAACCGCCAGCGAATTTCTCGGTCAGGTGATCGACCAGTTCCAGCACCGTACGCGCGTGCTCGCGAACCGCCTGCTGCAGCGACTCCAGGGCGTTCAGTTTTTCGCTCAGGTAGCTCATTTCGGCGGGTGTCAGCACGCCGTCCGGGTCGGTGACCTGGATACGCTGATCAGGGCCAAGGGTGAAGCCAAAGTGCTTGTTGGCAAGCTCTGGGTTGAGAAAGGGCAACTGCTGGCGAAACTCGTAAGAAACTTCGTAAGCCCGATGCACGGCTTGGTTGGAGCGTTCGATGACCTTGTTCAGATAGGACGCCCGGCTCGTCTCATCGGCACTGCCAAACCACCGCTGGTCCTGCGCAACGACACTGGAGGCATCACGCCAAGGGGCCTCCTGGCGTTGGTAGAAGGTGTGCGAAGTCCGAGCGGGTTGTTGGTGTGCGCTCAAGGTCGGCGGCAGCACACGGGGAAAGGAGCTGCCCGGCCAGGCATCGATCAACGATAGCGCCGGTGGCTGTGGCGCCTCATCGAATGACGCTTCTGCCTGCGGCACTCGTTGAGGGCCGGGCTGAGGCGCTGGAATGATGGACTGTAAGGTGTTCGGGGCAGTGATCTGCATGGCGTTGTTCTCGTTGCTATTTGCCATGTTGACGGCAAATGCCCGGGGAACTTGGCCTGAACACTCTGTAGGCGTTTTCCTGGAAATGGCGGAGTGTGAACCGGTCGTGGTCGATGCGCGCTGGCGAGGTCGGCCCGGACTGGCCAGCGCACATGAATCAATCCGACACGGTGCGCAACTTCTCGGCCTTTTGCGCCACCTTGCCGCTGTCCAGGCGTTTATTGAATTCCAGCCCGTTGGCCAGCAGCACCATCAGGGCCAGGCCAATCAGCGCGGTGCAGACCTGCATCGGCCAGGTGTCGCCAGCCAGGGCGTTGGCGGCATCGGCCATGGGCGCCAGCAGCACGCCAAGGCAGAAGACTTCCAGAGAGTGGCGGCCCAACAGGCAGGTCTGCCGGGCCAGCCCGTTGTTCAGCCAGGCTGCCTCGCGTGGCAGCAGCCGGGCGACCACATAGACCAGCGCGAGGAAGTGCAACAGGCGCACGGGCGCCAGGTCGGTCTTGCTGATCGGGTAGAGGTGTTCCAGCTGCAGGCTGGCGACGACGGCGCTATGTACGGCCGGCCATTTCTCGCTGAAGGTCAGCACCCCTGCGATCACCAGGTAAACCGAGGCCAGGGCGAACAGTGGCTGCTGGCTCAGCGGGCGCGGGTCGGGCTGGCGCGGGCGCTGGTTGTACAGCGCCAGGGCGCCGCCCAGCACGAACACCAGTTGCCAGGCCACCGGGTTGAAGTACCACACGCCGCCGCCTTCGTAGGCGCGCAGGTTCCAGCCGTACAGCGGCACCATCATGTACAGCGCCACCGACAGCAGCACCGCCAGCTCGATGCGCCGCAACATCAGCGGCAGGTACAGCGGCAGCGCCAGCAACAGCAGAATGTACAGCGGTAGCGGGTCGGTGAGGTTGGGCTTGAAGCGCAGCAGCAACTCATCGGCCAGGGCCTGCTGCGGGTTGCCGACGAAGTGCTGCAGGCCCATCTGCTGGATCATGTCACGGGTGTCGACATGTTCGTTGGCGATGAACACCATGCCCATCAGCAGGGTCAGCAGGAAGATGTGCACCACATACAGCACCCAGGTACGGCGCAGGATGCGCAGACTCGACACCAGCCAGCCGTCGCGAGCGTGGATGCGCCCGTAGGCGAGGATCGAGGCGTAGCCGGCGAGGAACACGAAGATCTCGGCAGCATCGCTGAAGCCGAAGTTGCGCACGGTCAGTTGCGCCAGCGGGTTGTCCGGCACGTGATCCCAGAAAATGAAGATCAGCGCCAGGCCGCGAAAGAAGTCGATACGGTGATCGCGTCCGTTAGTCATAACGGTGGGCTCTTGCAAAAGTCGGTGATTAAGAAGACAGGCGAGCGAGGGCCTTGGTTGCCTACCGTCAGTCAGGGTTGTTGGGGGCACGGGAGGGTCGCCGGATTCTACGCAAAAAGCAAAAGCGCGCTATTGCAGAATGTCTCAGAAACAGGCGTACCAGAGCCTCGGCTCAGCGCTCCATCACCCAGGGCTTGATGTGACGGATGCGTTCGGCCATGGCGTAGACATCCTCACGGCCTTGCAGGCTGGTCCAGCGCAGGTGTTCGATCAGTGCCTGCTCCTTGGGGTTCAATGCAACGAAGCCCAGTTCGTCTGCCTTGCGCATGAACGGCTCGTCGGGGGCCGTCGGCCTGCTGGCGGCGATCACCTCCTGCAGCGCGCTTTGCAACATCGAGACATAACCCACCAGCATCGACGGGTTGCACAGCACATCGGTCTTGTTCACGTAGCTGTCCAGCAACCGCAAGGAGTCGCGGGCTTCGATCAGGCGGACATAGGCGTGCTGGGGGAGTTCATAGCGGGTACTGGTATCGGACATGGGGAATCCTGCAGGGGAGGAGTATCGTGTACCGCAGGCACTGGCACGGACACCCCTGAGGCGGGTCAGGATCAGCCGGGCGGCGGTCTCACTCGATGCCTCTCGCGCGCCGTTCCGTCGGTCGTGGAGCTGTTTGGCAAAGTGGGCCAAACCTTAGCGACAACCGGGTTTTCTATCAACACCGTTCGGTCTGGGCGCGCTTGATGGCACGCAGCGCTTTCAATGCTCCGGTGGTCTGCCAGCCTTCGGCGACCGACCGTCCGGCATCTTTTTCAAGGCTTTTGCCGACTGCGACGGTCGGACCTCTGGACTCCCCCCGGCATTGCTTTTATCTTCGCGGCCTGAAAAATCAGGAGTACCGCGCTTTGAAAACATCAGTCGCCATCATGTTCGGCGGGCAGTCCAGCGAGCATGAAGTGTCCTTGCAGTCGGCACGCAATGTCATCAAGGCCATCGACCGTACCCGCTACGACCTGACACTGATCGGCATCGACAAGCAGGGCCACTGGCTGCGCTTCGAAGAGAGCGATTACCTGGTCAATGCGCAGGACCCGGCAAAGATTGCGCTGAGCCAGGCGGGGCGCCAGCTGGCCTTGCTGCCAGGCAGCGATGCGGCGCAGTTCTTCGAAGTGGAGTCGGGCCAGCGCCTGCCGCGCATCGATGTGGTATTTCCCTTGATCCACGGTGCCTTTGGTGAAGACGGCGCCCTGCAGGGCCTGCTGCGCATGCTGGCGATTCCCTGCGTCGGTCCTGACGTGCTGGCCTCTGCGGCGTGCATGGACAAGGACGTGACCAAGCGCCTGCTGCGTGATGCTGGCATCAATGTGGCGCCATTCCTGGTGGTGGAGCGCGGTGAGTCTCTGGACTTCGCCACCGCCTCGGCGCAACTGGGCGTACCGATGTTCGTCAAGCCGGCCAGTCAGGGCTCTTCGGTGGGCGTCAGCAAGGTGGTCGACTCGGCGGGTTTCCAGGCGGCGCTGGCGCTGGCCTTCGAATACGACCACAAGGTGCTGGTCGAGCAGGGCATGGTCGGGCGCGAGGTGGAGTGCGCGGTGCTCGGCAATCGCCAGCCGGAAGTCAGCGTATGCGGCGAAGTGGTCGCCAATGACGAGTTCTACGCCTACGACACCAAGTACCTCAACGACGGCCAGGCGCGGACCGACATCCCTGCGCAGTTGCCTGAGCAACTGGCGGGCCAGGTGCGTGAGGTGGCCTTGCAGGCCTATCGCGTGCTCGGTTGCGCGGGCTTGTCGCGGGTCGACTTCTTCGTCACCGATGAAGGCGGCATCGCCATCAACGAGGTCAACACCATTCCCGGTTTCACGTCCATCAGCATGTACCCCAAGCTGTGGCAGGCCAGCGGCCTGACCTACGCCGGGCTGATCGACCGCCTGATCGACCTGGCCCAGGAGCGCGGTGAAGAAGCGCGCCTGCTGAAACGGGAGATCAGCCTGTGAAGATCATCGATATCGCCGCTGCGCTGCTGGTGGGTGAAGACGGCAAGACCCTGCTGGTGCGCAAGCGCGGCACTCGGGCCTTCATGCAGCCCGGCGGCAAGATCGAGCCGGGCGAGCCGGCGGTGCAGGCGTTGGTCCGCGAACTGGAAGAAGAACTGGCGTTGCGCGTCGACCCCGCGCAGGCAGCTTTCATCGGCGAATTCTCGGCCCCGGCGGCCAATGAGCCGGGGTTCAGCGTGCGTTGCCAGCTGTTTCGTGTCGAGTGTCGGGCGCCGGTAACGCCCGCCGCCGAGATCGAGGAAGCGCTCTGGGTCGATGCCCAGGCTTGTGCGGCCCTGGACCTGGCCCCGCTGACCCGCGACCTGATTCTCCCGGCTTACTGGCCAACGCTGCAGCCGGCCTGATCAGCGCACCGCGCTGACGCCGTCGAGGGTCGAGAACGAAGTGTCCTTGGCGGTCAGCAGGAAGTCGCGCATGTAGGGCGCATCGAGCATGTCGGTGCGCACTGCCGCATACAGGGTGGCGAACAGGCCCTTCTCGCCCAGCCGCTTGGCGCGCACATAGCCCCGCGAGCTGTATTCGTGCAGCGCCCAGTGCGGCAGACCGCACACACCACGGCCGCTGGCGACCAACTGCATCATCATCACTGTCAGTTCCGAGGTGCGCACTTGGGCCGGCTCGACGTCGGCGGGCTCCAGGAAGCGGGTGAAGATGTCCAGGCGGTCGCGTTCCACGGGGTAGGTGATCAGCGTTTCGTTGAGCAGGTCTTCCGGCACGATGTACGGCCGGTTGGCCAGCGCATGCTGGTTGGCCACCGCCAGCATGGCTTCATAGGTGAACAACGGCACGTAGGTGAGGCCAGCCAGTTCCAGCGGGTCGGAGGTTACCACCAGGTCGAGGTCGCCACGTGCCAGGGCGGGCAGGGGAGCGAAGGAGAACCCCGACGACAGGTCCAGTTCCACCTCTGGCCAGGCATCGCGGAACTGGTCGATGGTCGGCATCAGCCACTGGAAGCAGCTGTGGCATTCGATGGCCATGTGCAGCCGGCCGGCCGTGCCACCGGCCAGGCGCGCCAGGTCACGTTCGGCGCTGCGCAGTTGCGGCAATACCGAGTCGGCCAGTTGCAGCAGGCGCAGCCCCGCGCTGGTGAACCGCACCGGCTTGGTCTTGCGCACGAACAGCGCCATGCCCAGGCGCTCTTCCAGCTCCTTGAACTGGTGCGACAGCGCCGACTGGGTCAGGTGCAGGCGCTCGGCGGCCTCTACCAGGCTGTCAGCCTCGCGCAGCGCATGCAGGGTCTTGAGGTGGCGGATTTCCAGCACGGTGACGCTCCGTGAAATAAATTCGTATGAAAAGGTAAAGTTCGTGAGTTTCTCTCATGTTCCTGCGTCTGTCGAGTGCCTGCCGACCCGCCCTTGGGCAATCACGTGAATGCCATTCGTCCTGGGTCATCAAACTGTCACCTGAATGTGGCAGCGCGACCGGGAAAACATCATCAGACTGGCGGCCAACTGGGGATCTGTTTTTCGGTGTTTCTTCCAATGCGCGTGTTCTTTTTTCTGGCCGCCCTGCTTTGCGGCCTGCCCTCTTTTGCTGCCGCGAAATGCAATGTCGATGTGCCTGTGCAGACGGCCACACTCAAGGACGTGCGTATCGCCTACCAGAGCATCGGCGAGCCGAGCGACCCGGCGCTGCTGCTGGTCATGGGCCTGGGTGGGCAGTTGATCCACTGGCCTGACGAAGTGGTGGTGGCGCTTTGCGAACAAGGTTTTCGGGTGATCCGCTACGACAACCGCGATGTCGGCCTGTCCACCTGGGTAAGGCCGGTCTCCGAAGTGAACCTGGGCTTCGAGGTGCTGCGCTTCAAGCTGGGTCTGCCGGTGTCGGCGCCTTACTCGCTGAGCGACATGGCCGATGACGCGCTGGGGCTGATGGACCATCTGCAGGTGCGCCGTTTTCATGTGCTGGGTGCCAGCATGGGCGGCATGATCGCCCAGCACCTGGCCGACCAGGCCCCGCAGCGGGTCGAGAGCCTGACCCTGGTGATGAGCAGCTCCGGTGCCGAAGGGCTGCCGATGCCCAAGGCTGCCTTGCTGCAACTGCTGGCCCGGCGCAGCGCGCCGAATCGCGAGGCCGCGCTGGAGCAGCAGGCCGACCTGCTCGCTGCCTTGGGCAGCCCACAGGTGAAGGACGATCGCAGCAAGCTCCTGCAGCAGGCGGCCATCGCCTACGACCGCGCGTTCAATCCGGAAGGCGTCAAGCGTCAGATCGCCGCGATTCTCGCCGAGCCCAGCCGCGTGGCCTTGCTCGACCGCCTGCGCGTGCCGACCCTGGTGGTGCATGGCACCGCCGACCCCTTGTTGCCGGTGATGCATGGCGTGCACCTGGCCGCGCACATTCGTGGCAGCCAGCTGCGGTTGATCCCCGGTTTCGCGCACCGCTTCCAGGAGGCGTTCAAGGCGCCATTGCTGGCCGCCGTGCTGCCTTACCTGCGCGCTCAGCATGATGATGTACGCAACATGGCGCAGCTTTGACGGCGTACCGGGTGTATGGTGGTCGTCTCGTTCCTGCCACGCGGTGCTTTGCGATGAGCCAAACCCTGAAGATCGACTTCGTTTCCGACGTTTCCTGCCCCTGGTGCGTGATCGGCCTGCGCGCGCTTGAACAGGCCTTGGCAGAACTGGGCAGCGAGGTGCATGCACAGCTGCATTTCCAGCCCTTCGAACTCAACCCGCGCATGGCTGCCGAAGGGCAGGACATCAAGGAGCACATCGCCGAGAAATACGGCTCTACCCCGGCGCAGATCGAGGCCATTCACCAGACCATTCGCAGCCGCGGCGCCGAGCTGGGCTTCGATTTCGCCCAGGGCGAGCGGCGCATCTACAACACCTTCGATGCGCATCGCCTGCTGCACTGGGCCGAGCTGGAAGGCCGCCAGCATGCCTTGAAGAACCTGCTGTTCCAGGCTTACTTCAGCGATCTGAGAAACCCATCGGATATCGACACCCTAGCGGAACTGGCCGAGCGTGCCGGCCTGGATCGCCATCGTGCCGAGCAAATCCTGGCGTCTGACGAGTTCGCCGCTGAGGTGCGCGAGGCTGAACAGCTCTGGGTTGGCCGTGGGGTCAGTTCGGTGCCGACCATCGTGTTCAATGACCAGTACGGCATCAGCGGCGGGCAACCGGTAGAGGTGTTCGTCGACGCGATACGCCAGATTCTCGCCAAGAGCCCGGGCTGAGTGAGCCACCGGCAGTTGCCGGTTTTCTCATCGGAGGCAGCGGCTTCAACCGCGAACAGGCCGGCACACAGCACGCGAGCCACGGTGAGCGGGAGTCAGCCTCACGGCTGACGCCGCTAGCCGACCTGCCAGACCCTCAGCAGGGTCAAAGGCCGTATTTCTTGACCTTGTCGAACAGCGTGGTCTTGGCCATGCCCAGTTCCTGGCTGGCCTGGCTGAGGTTGCCGCCACTGTGCTGCAGGGCTTCGCTGAGCAGGTTCTTCTCGAACGCTTCCACCGCCTCGGAGAAGCTCAGGCGCGGGCTTTCCGCTCCACCCGCAGCGCTGTGCTTGAAGGCCGGCAGGCCCAGGGCATAACGCTCGGCGACGTTGCGCAGCTCGCGCACGTTGCCCGGCCAGTCATGGCCCATCAGGCTCGACAGGGTCTGGCGGTCGATCTCCCGCGGCTCGCGGTCGAAGCGCAGGGCCGAGAGCTGCAGGAAATGCTCGAACAGTTGCAGGATGTCTTCGCGGCGTTCGCGCAGCGGCGGCAGTTCCAGGGTCACCACGTTGAGGCGGTAGTACAGGTCGCTGCGAAACTGCCCGGCCTTGCTCGATTCGTTGAGGTCGAACTTGGTAGCGGCGATCACCCGGCAATCCACCTCGACGTTCTGGTTCGAACCCAGGCGCTCCAGGGTGCGTTCCTGCAGGACGCGCAGCAGCTTGATCTGCAGCGGAATCGGCATGCTTTCCACTTCATCGAGAAACAGCGTGCCCTTGTGCGCGTGTTCGATCTTGCCGATGCGCCGTTTGCCGGCACCGGTGAAGGCATTGGCTTCGTGGCCGAAGATTTCCGACTCGAACAGGCTTTCTGCCAGGCCACCGCAGTTCAGCGCCACGAACTGCTGCTCGCGGCGCCGGCTGAAGTCGTGCAGGCAGCGGGCGACCAGTTCCTTGCCGGTGCCGGTTTCGCCTTCGATCAGCACGTTGGCTGAGGTGTCGGCAACGTTGGCGATCAGCTCGCGCAGATTCTGCATGGCCGGCGAACGACCGATGATCTTGCCCTCCAGGCTGTCGCGCTCGGCCAATTGCCGACGCAGTGCCCAGACTTCCCGGGCCAGGCCGCGCTGTTCCAGGGCGCGGCGGGTGACATCGACCAGGCGTTCCGGGGAAAAGGGCTTCTCCATGAAGTCGTAGGCGCCATTGCGCATGGCGTTGACCGCCATGGAGATATCGCCGTGCCCGGTGATCAGCACCACCGGCAGGCTGGGGTCGATGGCTTTGAGACGGCCCAGCAGTTCCAGGCCGTCGATGCCCGGCAGGCGGATATCGCTGATGACGATGCCGGCGAACTGCTCACCGACCCGCGCCAGCGCTTCTTCGGCGCTGCCGACGCCTTCGCTGGCGATATCTTCCAGCGCCAGCGCCTGTTGGCAGCCGAGCAACACATGAGGGTCGTCCTCGACGATCAGTACTGTCAGGTCATGGTTGATGTTCATGGCAGCTCTCATGTGGGGGCTTCGGTGCGAGGTTCGGGGGCGGTGCCGGCGATCACCGGCAGGCTGAGGATGAACACCGTGCCGTTGTCCGGGTGCTCGGCGCTCAAGCTGCCGCCAGCGGCGGCGGCCAGGCTGGCCGACAGGGTCAGGCCCAGCCCCAGGCCCTGTTCGCCCGGCTTGGTGGTGAAGAAGGGTTCGAACAGATGCTTGCGCGCTTCGCTGTCGATGCCGTGGCCGTTGTCGCGCACGCACAGGCGGTAGCGCTCGTCGAGCACCTGGCCTTCCAGCCACAGTTCGGGCAGTGGCTGCGCCTGGGTCGCGTCCAGGGCGTTGCCGATCAGGTTGACGAGAATCTGCTCCAGGCGGGTCTGGTCGATGCCCAGGGTCGCGTCGACGAAGTTGCTGTGCAGGGCCAGGGAATGATTTTCCAGGCGCCCGGCCAGCAGTTGCAGGGCGGCCTCCACGGCCTTGCTCAACTGCGCCTGGCCCTTGTCTTCGCCACGCCGGGCAAAGGCGCGCAGGCTGGCGGTGATGCGCCCCATGCGGTCGACCAGGTCGTTGATGGTGCGCAGGTTGGTGCTGGCGGTGTCCAGCGCGCCGCGTTCCAGGAAACGCACGGTATTGCCCGACAGGGTGCGCAGGGCCGCCAGGGGCTGGTTGAGTTCGTGGGCGATGCTGGTGGACATCTGCCCGATGGCCGCCAGCTTGCCAGCCTGCACCAGTTCGTCCTGGGCCTTGCGCAGGGTTTCCTCGGCCTGACGGCGCTCGCGGATCTGCGCCTTGAGACGCTCGTTGCTGGCGCGCAGGTGGTCGGTACGCTCGGCGATCTTGCGCTCCAGCTCATCGTTGGCGGCCTGCAACGCCTCACGGGCGGCGAGGCGGGTGGCGATCACCTTGCGCCGCTCGTTCCAGGCGATCAGCAGGAAGGTCACCAGAGCGCAGGCCACCGCCACCAGCATGCCCTGGTTGGCCGCCTCGCGGCGCAGGTCTTCCAGCGGCGTGAGCAGGGTCAGGTGCCAGGGCGTGTCGGCCAGTTGGCGGTTCTGTGCCAGGTAGCTGACCTGGGTGTGTTCCTGGTCGACACTGGCATTGGCCGGGAAAGTCAGCTCCTCGACGCCTTCGGTCAGGGTGTGACGCTCCAGCGGCACCAGCTCGTTGAGCGGCCACCAGTAGTACTGCAGGCTGCGCGCCAGGCGCTCCTTGAGCCCCTCGTTGAGCGGGCGTACCGATTTGAGCCGGCGGGTCGGGTCGCTGGACAGGATGATGATGCCGTTCTCATCGCTGACGAAGGCCTCCAGGCGTGCCCGCTGCCAGCGTTCTTCGAGGGTTTCCAGGCGTACCTTGACCACTGCCACGCCGATGATGCGGCCCTTGTCTTCCAGACCGTGGGCCAGGTAATAGCCAGACTCGCCGGTGGTGGTGCCGATGCCGTAGAAGCGCCCTGGCTGGCCACGGATGGCGTCCTGGAAGTAGGCGCGGAACGACAGGTCTTCGCCCTGGTAGCTGTCGCTGTCGCGCCAGTTGCTGGTGGCCAGCACCCGGCCGGTGGTGTCCAGCACGTAGATGGCCCGGCTGCGGCTGCGGCGGTTCAGGCCTTCCAGGTAGCCGTTGACCTGGTTCTGCAGTTCAGGGGACGGCTCCCTGAGTAACTCGCTAACGCTGTCCTCCAGTTCGAGGATGCTCGGCAGGTAGGTGTACTTGCTGATTTCGCTTTCGACGGTGCGCGCATGCAGTTCCAGCTGGCGGGCACCGCTTTCGCTGAGGGTCTGGATGCCGTAGTGCTCACTGACCCGGTAGGCGGCATAGCCCAAAACGATGACCAGGATGAGGATCAGCGGCGGCAGGAACAGTTGACGGATCAGACGGGGCTTCACGATGAGTGATGGTGGTGCGGCGCGAGGAAGAGGGGAGTCGCATTTCATCACAGTCGTCCCGGAGCGGCCAGCGGCCCGTGGGGCGGGCCGTGGGTTCAGCGTTTTGCAGGTGCAGGCAGGTTGGCCCGGCAGCGCCGATCAGCGGTGCTGCCGGGCCACCTGTCAGTGTTGAAGGATCTTGGCCAGGAACTGCTGAGCGCGGTCGGAGCGGGCCGACACGTCACCGAAGAACTCTTCCTTGGCGCAGTCCTCGATGATCTGCCCCTTGTCCATGAAGATCACCCGGTTGGCGACCTTGCGGGCGAAGCCCATCTCGTGGGTCACGCACATCATGGTCATGCCTTCGTGGGCCAGCTGCACCATCACGTCGAGCACTTCGTTGACCATTTCCGGGTCCAGCGCCGAGGTCGGTTCGTCGAACAGCATGACGATCGGGTCCATGGCCAGCGCACGGGCGATCGCCACACGCTGCTGCTGGCCGCCGGAAAGCTGGCCTGGGTACTTGTGTGCATGCGCCGACAGGCCGACGCGATCGAGCAGTTTAAGGCCCTTCTCGGTGGCTTCTTCCTTGCTGCGGCCCAGTACCTTGATCTGGGCGATGGTCAGGTTCTCGACGATCGACAGATGCGGGAACAGCTCGAAGTGCTGGAACACCATGCCGACCCGCGAGCGCAGCTTGGGCAGGTTGGTCTTGGGGTCGGCGATGGAAGTGCCGTCGACGATGATGTCGCCTTTCTGGAACGGCTCCAGGGCATTGACGCACTTGATCAGCGTCGATTTGCCGGAACCGGACGGGCCGCATACCACCACCACTTCACCCTTGCTGACCTCGGTGCTGCAATCGGTCAGTACCTGGAAGTCCCCATACCACTTGTTGACATTCTTGATGGTGATCATACGGCGAACCTTTTCTGCAGGAGCTTGACCAGGCGCGAGGCGGCGAAGCTGATGATGAAGTACACGACACCGGCGAAGACCAGGAACTCGTTGGCACGGCCGATGATGTCGCCGCTGGCGCGGGCGGAGTTGAGGAAATCGACCAGGCCCACGGTGTAGACCAGCGAGGTGTCCTGGAACAGGATGATGCTCTGCTGCAGCAGCAGCGGGGTCATCTTGCGGAAGGCCTGGGGCAGGATGATCAGGCGCATCATCTGGCCGTAGGTCATGCCCAGCGCTTTGGCAGCGCCCATCTGGCCTTTGGAGATCGACTGCACGCCGGCACGCACGATCTCGCAGAAGTACGCCGCCTCGAACATCATGAAGGCCACGACGCAGGAGGTGAACGCGCCCACCGGGGTGTCTTCGCCGGTGATCCAGCGCAGCACGAAGGGCACCGCCAGGTAGAACCAGGTGATGACCAGCAGCAGCGGGATGGAGCGGAAGTAGTTGACGTAGGCGCCAGCGAGATTCGACAGCAGCTTGCTGGACGACAGGCGCATCAGCGCCAGCACGGTGCCCAGGGCGATACCGCCGATCACGCCCATGACCATCAGCTGAAGGGTCATGAGCATGCCGTTCCACAACGCGGGAAGGGCAGGGATGATTCCGGTGAAGTCCATCATTTACCCCCTACGGAAATCAGGCCGGGCACGGCGACTTTCTTCTCGATCAGGCGCATGAGCAGCATCAGGCTCATGTTCAAGGTGAAGTAGATCAGCGTCGCCAGGGTGAAGGCTTCGAACAGGTTGGCCGAGAATTCGGCGGTCTGTTTGGTCTGGGCCAGCAGCTCCATAAGGCCGATCAGCGAGGCCACCGAGGAGTTCTTGAACACGTTCAGGAATTCGGAGGTCAGCGGCGGAATGATGATGCGGTAGGCTTGTGGCAGCAGCACGTTCCAGTAGATTTGCGGCAGGCTGAAACCCATGGCCCGGGCTGCCGATTCCTGACCGCGCGGCAAGGCTTCGATACCGGTGCGTACCTGTTCGCAGACCCGCGCGGCGGTGAACAGGCCGAGGCAGATCACCACGCTGATGAACGCCGAAGTCGTCGGGTTGAGATCTTGCTTGTACCACTCCTGCAGGCCCTCGGGCAGCAGGTCCGGTACCAGGAAGTACCAGATGAACAGTTGCACCAGCAGCGGCACGTTGCGGAACAGTTCCACATAGGCCGTGGCGATGCCCGATACCAGGCGGTTCGGTACGGTGCGCATGATGCCGAGGATCGAACCCAGCACCAGTGCGATGATCCAGGCGGCGAGGGCAATGGCGATGGTCCAGCCCAGGCCGGAGACGTACCAGTCGATGTAGGTCTCGTCACCGACGCCAGTGGACTTGAAGAACACGCCCCAGTCCCAGTTGTAATTCATCAGGGTCTCCCCCTCTTGTTCTATATCGACCGAAATGCACGCATGCGCATCGCTCGAATCCGTTCAGGCTCGTGTGTACGTCAAAGCCACCATTGGCTCCGCCAGGGGCTTGCTGCTGCGTGTGTTTGGAGATCCCGGGCAGCACGGCCACCCGGGTAACAGCGGCCGATCAGCCCTTGGCTTTCTCAGGGGCTGGCTTGTCGTTAGGCTCGGCGATCAGCTTCTTCAGTTCGTCGCTCATCGGGAATTGCAGGTTCAGGCCCTTCGGCGGGATGGGTTGCTGGAACCACTTGTCGTAGATCTTGTTGATCTCGCCCGACTTGTACACCGCGACGATGGCGTCATCGACGGCCTTCTTGAAGGCCGGGTCGTCCTTGCGAACCATGCAGCCGTAGATCTCGTAGGACTGTGGCGTACCGGTCACCACCCAGTCGGTAGGCTTCTTGGCCTTGGCCATTTCGCCAGCGAGCAGGGCGTCGTCCATCATGAAGGCGACCGCACGACCCGACTCCAGCATCTGGAAGGATTCGCCGTGGTCCTTGGCCGAAATGATGTTCATGCCCATCTGCTTCTCGGCGTTCATGGCCTTGAGGATGCGCTCGGAGGTGGTACCGGCGGTGGTCACCACGTTCTTGCCTTTCAGGTCTTCGAAGTCCTTGTAGGCCGGTTGACCGTCCTTGACCTTGGTCAGCAGGCGGGTGCCGATTTCGAAGATGCCGACCGAGAAGTCGACCTGCTGGGCGCGCTCGGCGTTGTTGGTGGTCGAACCGCACTCCAGGTCGACCGTGCCGTTCTGTACCAGCGGGATACGGGTCTGCGAAGTCACCAGGTTGTAGCGAACGTTGAGGTTCGGAACGTCCAGCTGCTTCTTCAGCGCTTCGACGACGGCAATCTGCAGGTCGTGAGAGTAGCCCACTGGCTTGCCGGAAGCGTCTGCGATGTAGGAGAACGGAATGGACGCGTCGCGGTGACCGAGGGTGATGGTGCCTGAATCCTTGATCTTCTTCAGTGTGCCGGTCAGTTCGGCGGCGGAGACTGGAGTGCTGAGCAGAGCGGCAGCAGCAACGGCTGCGCCCAACAACTGGGGAACGATACGCATCGATGAATCCTCGACTTCATTTTTTATTCGGATGGCCGAGCTGTGGTCTGGCCACATCTCAACGAATGCTCCAACGGCGCTAGCTAGACACATGCCTTGATGTTGAAGCGGTCGACGATGAGTGTAGAGCATGACTCGTGCCAGACTGGGTTCATTGATTATCTTATTGATTTATAAGGTTTTATTTTTTTCTGTTCGGCTTTCTGGCGGCATTTCTCGTCCGGGAAACCGAATCGGTGGGGCAGCTGCGTTCGGAAATCCGAATGGTGGGGAGTGCTGGAAGGGAGGGGATGCAGGTGGAGTCGGCGCTAGCCGCAATACTGTTCGCTTAAGCGGGATGTGGCCCGGTGGGGGCGGCTTTAGCCGCGAAAGCGCCAGGAAGCTCACCGCATCTGTCGTGAACGGGCGGTCGCTTCGCGGCTGAAGCCGCTACTCGGTCTAATAGGCCAGTATTGCGTTCAAGCCCAATGACCTGATTGGCCGAGGAAGGGGCAGGCGTACTTGAGTGGCAGGACCGCGATGCGCTCGCGGCTGAAGCCGCTTTCACCGCTTCGGTGGAAGGATCTGGTTTTTGGCAGGCGAAAATTCTGCCCGACCGCAGGCCGGGCAGGATGCGTACGATTACGCTCAGGCCGCGACGGTTTCAGTTGTGCGGCTGTGTTCGGCCAACCAGGTCTGCAATGCGTTGCACTGCTCGGCGCTGAGGAACAGACCCAGCTTGGTGCGCCGCCAGGCAATGTCATCGGCCTCAACGGCCCACTCCTGATCGCGCAGGTAACGCACTTCACGGGCGTACAGTCCCGCGCCGAATTCCTCGCCCAGGTCGTCCAGGCTGGTGGCACCTTCCAGCAATTGCCAGCTACGGGTGCCATAGGTGCGTGCCCAGCGTTGCGCCAGGCTGGCAGGCAGCCATGGGTGGCGCTGGGTCAGTTCGCTGGCCTGCAATGGCTGTTCACCGCCTGGCAGCGGGGCACTGGCGGTCCAGGCCGGTTTCATCTGCGGGAACCAGCGCGCCAGTTGCGACATCGCCGACTCGGCCAGTTTGCGGTAGGTGGTGAGCTTGCCGCCAAACACGGAAAGGATTGGTGCCTGGCCACCGCTGTCGCTGAGTGACAGGGTGTAGTCCCGGGTGATGGCCGACGGGTTGTCGGACTCGTCGTTGCACAGCGGGCGCACACCGGAATAGGTATTGAGCACGTCGTCGCGGGTGAGCTGGCGCTTGAAGTGGTCGTTGGCGACCTGAAGGATGTAATCCATCTCCTGGTCGGTGATCTTCACCTTCGACGGATCGCCCTGGTACTCGCGGTCGGTGGTGCCGACGATGGTGAACTGATCCAGGTACGGGATGGTGAAAACGATACGTTTGTCTTCATTCTGCAGAATGAACGCGTGCTCGCCTTCATACAGGCGCGGCACGATCAGGTGGCTGCCCTGGATCAGGCGAATGCCATACGGCGAATCCAGCTTCAGATCTTCACGGATGACCCGTGCGACCCAAGGCCCCGCCGCGTTGACCAGGGCGCGGGCGCGAATCGAAAAGACTTCGCCATTGCGGCGCTGCAGGTCGACGTGCCAGACACCGTCACTGCGTCGTGCGCTGGTGCAGCGGGTACGGGTATGGATTTGCGCGCCATGCTCACGGGCCGACATGGCGTTGAGGACCACCAGGCGCGCGTCATCCACCCAGCAGTCGGAATATTCGAAACCGCGGGTGATGGCCGGTTTGAGCGGGCTGTCGGCACCGAAGTTGATCGTGCGCGAGGCCGGTAGCTTTTCGCGTTTGCCCAGGTTGTCATACAGAAACATGCCTGCGCGGATCATCCACGCCGGGCGCAGGTGCGGGCGATGCGGCAGTACGAAACGCATGGGCTTGACGATATGCGGCGCCTTGGCCAGCAGCACTTCGCGTTCGGCGAGTGCTTCGCGAACCAGTCGAAACTCGTAGTGTTCCAGATAGCGCAGGCCACCATGAATCAGCTTGCTGCTGGCCGAAGAGGTATGGCTGGCCAGGTCGTCCTGCTCACAGAGAAACACCGACAGGCCTCGGCCGGCGGCATCGGCAGCGATGCCTACACCGTTGATACCGCCGCCGATCACGGCGATGTCATAGATCTGGTCAGGCGATGGAGCATGCGCGGTCATGTCGGTCATCGGTGGCCTCCGGGAGCATAATCGAGCGCTAAGGACGAAATCGAACATCAATGTTCATTTCCGAAAATCATAACGCAACAAAAAGCCTGCATCTAGTCGGTGTTCATCAAAAACCTTAATCGGGTCGATAGAAAAGAAAAAAATCGAACATTTCTGACCGGTGCAGAGGCTGCACCGGGGGCGTGGATCAGGCGACTTCCAGGCGGATCTTGTGCTGCACCAGCAGCTGTTGCAGGGCTGGCATGGGCGGTGCGTCGGTGACCAGGTAGTCGATGAGGCTGATCGGGCCCAGCCGCACCATGGCGTTGCGCCCGAACTTGCTGGAGTCGGCGGCGAGGATCACCTGCCGGGCGTTGGCGATGATGGTCTGGGATACCCGCACTTCCTGGTAGTCGAAGTCCAGCAGGCTGCCGTCTTCATCGATACCGCTGATGCCCACCAGGGCAAAATCGACCTTGAACTGGCCAATGAAGTCGACGCTGGCCTGGCCGACCACGCCGCCGTCGCGGCGCACGTTGCCACCGGCGACCAGCACTTCGAAGTCGTCCTTGGCACTCAACGTGGCGGCCACGTGCAGGTTGTTGGTGATGATTTTCAGATTGCTGTGGTTGAGCAGGGCGCGGGCGACGCTTTCGGTGGTGGTGCCGATGTTGATGAACAGCGAGGCGTTGTCCGGGATCAACGCGGCAACGGCTTCGGCAATGCGTTGCTTTTCATCGCGCATCTGGTCGGCACGCATGGCGTAGGCGGTGTTTTCGATGCTCGAATCGTAGGCGGCGCCGCCATGGTAGCGACGCAGCAGGTTCATTTCCGCAAGCTGGTTGATATCACGGCGGATAGTCTGGGGCGTGACGACGAACAGGGTGGCCAGTTCCTCGATACTGACATAGCCGCGTTCGCGGACCAGCTCGAGGATCTGTTTCTGGCGGGGAGGCAGGTTCATGGTGGTCCTTCAGGCACCTTGTGCAAATGGCGCAATCATGACCCACCGATACCCTGCCTGTCATGTCGAGTGTCGCGAGTGCGCCCGTGCATGACGCACGCAATCGTTTGGTGTGGCGACCCTGTGGTTGGATAGATTCAGGGCGCGAGTCGCCTCGCGCCCTGAGTCTTGTCCGCTGACGATACTCAGCCCTGGTTATCGTGAGGCGCCCAGTCGCGGGTGCGCTCTACCGCCTTCTGCCAGCCGGAGTAGCGCTCTTCGCGTTCGGCTTCAGCCATGTCCGGTTCGAAGACCCGCTCGATGCCCGTGCGGTCGCGCAGTTCGTCCAGGCTGCTCCAGAAACCGGTGGCCAGGCCCGCCAGGAACGCCGCGCCCAACGCCGTGCTTTCACGCATGTGTGGCCGCTCGACCTGAGTGCCAAGAATGTCGGCCTGGAACTGCATGAGGAAGTTGTTGGCCACTGCGCCACCGTCTACGCGCAGGCCCTTGAGGCGCTCGCCAGCATCGCTCTGCATGGCATCGAGCACGTCGCGGGTCTGGAAGGCAATCGATTCCAGGGTGGCGCGGATGATGTGGTCCATCTTCACGCCGCGAGTCAGGCCGAACAGTGCGCCACGGGCATAGGGGTCCCAGTACGGGGCGCCCAGACCGGTAAAGGCGGGTACCAGATAGACGCCGTTGCTGTCCTTGACCTTGCTGGCGAAGTACTCGGTGTCCAACGCCTCGTTGACCACCTTCAGTTCGTCACGCAGCCATTGCACGGTGGAGCCGCCGTTGAACACGGCGCCTTCGAGGGCGTAGGCCACTTCGCCGCGCGGGCCGCAACCGATGGTGGTGAGCAAGCCGTGAGTGGATTTGACGGCGGTGCTGCCGGTGTTCATCAGCAGGAAGCAACCAGTGCCGTAGGTGTTCTTGGCCTGGCCGGGTTCCACGCACATCTGGCCGAACAGGGCCGCCTGCTGGTCACCGGCGATGCCGGCAATCGGAATGCCGCTGCGGGTGTGGCCGTAGACTTCCGACGACCCCTTGACGGTCGGCAGCATCTCGCGGGGGATATCCAGCACGTCGAGCATGCGGTCGTCCCAACGCAGGTTATGGATGTCGAACAGCATGGTGCGCGAGGCGTTGGTGTAGTCGGTGACATGCACCTGGCCGCCGGTAAGTTTCCAGATCAGCCAGCTGTCGATGGTGCCGAACAGCAACTCGCCACGGCGTGCCCGTTCACGGCTGCCTTCCACGTGGTCGAGGATCCACTTGAGCTTGGTGCCCGAGAAGTAGGGATCGATCACCAGGCCCGTGGTATCGCGCACGTAGTCTTCCAGGCCGTCACGCTTGAGCTGCTGGCAGATCTCGGTACTGCGGCGGCATTGCCAGACGATGGCGTTATAGATGGGGCGGCCGCTGTCCTTTTCCCAGACCAGGGTGGTTTCCCGCTGGTTGGTGATGCCGATGGCGGCGATCTGGCCCGGCTGCAGGTCGGCCTGGGCCATGGCCTTGGTCATGCAGGCGCTCTGTGTGGCGAAGATTTCCATGGGGTCGTGCTCCACCCAGCCACCCTGTGGGTAGTGCTGGGTGAATTCGCTTTGTGCGGTGCTCACCACGTTGGCGTTGCGGTCAAGAACGATAGCCCGGGAGCTGGTCGTACCTTGGTCGAGGGCAATGATGTAGTTCTTGTTCTTTGCGTCAGTCATGTCGATTGCCTTTTGTGGTTGAACGGAGTCAGGAAGAAGCCTGCGCCTTGGCGCCGACCTGTTCGCTGGCGGGCTGTGGTTCCTCGGCACCAGGCAGGTGGCGAGCGATCAGCAGGCGGTAGCAGCCCGCGCCGAGGCTGGCGCCGATGATCGGGGCGAAGATTGGAATCAGGAAGTAGGGGATGTCGCGTCCGCCGGTAAAGGCGATGTCACCCCAACCAGCCAGGAAGGTCATGATCTTCGGACCCAGGTCGCGGGCCGGGTTCATGGCGAAGCCGGTCAGCGGGCCCATGGCGCTACCGATGACGGCCACCAGCAGGCCGATCAGCAGGGGCGCCAGAGCACCCCGTGGCAGGCCGTTCTTGTCGTCGGCCAGGGCCATGATCACGGCCATCAGCACGGCGGTGATGACCACCTCGACGAGGAATGCCTGGCCGACGGAAATGGCCGGGTTGGGATAGGTCGAGAAGACCGATGCCAGCTCCAGGCTCTTCGCCGTGCCACGAACCATCTGGTGTGCCTGTTCGAAGTCGAAAAACAGGTTGACGTACAGCAGGTACACCAGGCCGGCGCCGCAGAACGCGCCGGCGATCTGCGAGGCGATGTAGAACGGCAGCTTTTTCTTTTCGAAACCGGCGAACAGGCTCAGGGCGATGCTCACCGCCGGATTGAGATGGGCGCCGGAGACACCGGCACTGAGGTAGATGGACATGCTGACCGCCATCCCCCAGATGATGGAGATTTCCCAGAGGCCGAAGCTGGCACCGGCGACCTTGAGCGCTGCCACGCAACCGGTACCGAAAAAGAGCATCAGGGCGGTGCCGAGGAACTCGGCGGTGCATTGGCCAGCCAGGCTGGGCTGTTTGATATGGATTGTCATGCAAACCTCGTTATTGTTGTTGCCCGGCTCGCGTCAGGCGTTTATCGGATCGGCTCGTGCAGCAGGACATCGGGATGAAGCGAAAACACTGACGGGTGTCGAATCGAATGTTCGACTATCTTCGCAAACGAAAATATAACCGTTGAATTGAACTGTCAAAGGTCGAATATGAACCGTAGACAAGCTTTCATGATTGCGCGTTGCGAAACGTCGGCAAACCGAGTGGTAAAGGGCTGGGAGGGAAGCGGGAAATTTTGACGAAAGCCCGCAGCCTATCGCGGTTTTGGCTTACAGTGAGCCCCGCCACGAACGTTCTGGAACGACCATGACCCCCGCACTGGATCTGCTGAAAAAAAATCGCGTCGAGCATCGAGTACACAGCTACGAGCATGACCCCAAGGCTGCTTCATATGGATTGGAAGCCGCCGAGAAACTGGGGCTGGAAACGGCCCGGGTGTTCAAGACCCTGCTGGCCTGTAGTGAGAGGGGCGAACTGCTGGTCGCGGTAGTGCCGGTCGCTGGCACCCTTGACCTCAAGGCCCTGGCCCTGGCGGCTGGAGTGAAGAAGGCCGAGATGGCTGATCCGGCGGCGGCGCAACGCGCGACGGGTTACCTGCTGGGAGGTATCAGCCCGCTGGGGCAGAAGAAGCGCCTGCGCACCTTCATTGACCAGAGCGCACAACCTTTCGACACCATTTTCGTCAGTGCCGGGCGGCGGGGGCTGGAGGTCGAGTTGGCGGCGGCGGCCCTGGCCGCGCAGACTGCGGCCAGCTTTGCTGCCATCGGTCGTGCCTGAGCAACCCTAGGTTTTGTACGAAAAGTGCCTGCGCTCGGCCATGCTGCGTTAAAAACAGGCTGGATCGCCAGCCCGGTCGGAATGCTCATTTACTCCAGTAAAGTCGCCCGCGACTCCGACCGTTCCTCGCCTGTTTTGACTCGCTGGCGCTCGCCCTTCGGGTCAGCCTACGGCTGTTACTCGCTTCGCTCGTTGCGCCTTGCCTGACCTTCGCTCGCCGGCTTTTCGTACAAAACCTAAAGCGCGGTGGCACGGGACGCCTGCACACTGCCCGAGGCCGGAAAGGCGACCAGATGCTCGGCAGCGACCTGAATGCCGACCTCATCGCCCGGCATGCAATCGACATGGCTGGGAAACAGGGCTTCAAGCTGACTGCCGGTGGCGAGCCGCAGGTTGTACAGGGTCGATGCGCCCTGGAAGGTGCGCCCGGTCACCTGGGCTTTCAAGGCACTGTGCGGGGCGTGGACGATGTCGTCCGGGCGCAGCAGTACGTCGACTGCACTGCCGCTGGGGCCTGGGTAGGCGCGATTGCCACGCAGCACGCCCAGTTCGGTCTGGATGGCATCGTGGTCGAGAAGCTGTCCACGAATGAAATATCCTTGGCCAATGAAGCTTGCCACGTAGGGCGTCAGAGGCTCGTGATAGAGGTTGTAGGGCGTGTCCCATTGCTCTAGGCGGCCTTCCTTGAAGACCCCGATATGATCGCTGACTGCGAAGGCTTCCTCCTGATCGTGGGTGACCAGAATCGCGCTGGTGCCGCGTGCCTTGAGAATTTCCCGGACCTCGGCACTGAGCCGTTTGCGCAGTTCCACGTCGAGGTTGGAGAAGGGCTCGTCGAGCAGCAGCAACTGCGGCTCCGGAGCCAGTGCCCGGGCGAGCGCCACGCGCTGTTGCTGGCCACCGGACAATTCATGCGGGTAGCGCTTGCCCAGGTTCTTCAGGTTGACCCGCTCCAGCAGTTCGTCGACCACCTCGCGCAAGCGCGGATGGCGGCGAATACCGAAGCCGATGTTGTCTGCCACGTTCAGGTGAGGGAACAGGGCATAGTCCTGAAAGACCATGCCGATACGGCGCTTTTCCGGTGCCAGGGTAAAGCCGGGACGTGAGATCACTGCACCTGCCAGGCTGATTTCGCCGGCCTGAACGGGCTCGAAACCGGCGATGGCGCGCAGGGTGGTGGTCTTGCCGCAGCCTGACGAACCCAGCAGGCAGCCGATGTCGCCGGCGTTGAGGTGCAGGTTCAGGTCCTGTACCACGCGGCTGTCCTGATAACCGCAGGCAAGCCCGCGCAGGTTGAGCAGCAGTGAATGGCTCATGGCGCGTAGGAAGGGGCGACCAGGAACTCCAGAAGCGCCTTTTGCGCGTGCAGGCGGTTTTCGGCCTGGTCCCAAGCGACGGCGCGCGGGTCGTCGAGCACGTCTTCGCTGATCTCCTCGCCGCGGTGTGCCGGCAGGCAGTGCATGAACAGCACCTCCGGCGCAGCCAGGTCGAGCAGTTGGCGGGTGACCTGGTAAGGCGCGAACAACGCCATGCGCCGTGCGGCTTCGTCTTCCTGGCCCATGGAGGTCCACACATCGGTGCTGACCAGGTGCGCGCCAGCGACAGCCTCGCGCGGGTCGCGGACGATCGTGACCCGCTCACCGGCCAGTGCCATGAAGTCCGGATTCGGCTCGTAGCCGGAAGGGCAGGCCACGCGCAGCTGGAAGTCGAACTGGATGGCCGCTTCTATATAACTGTTGCACATGTTGTTGCCGTCGCCGATCCACGCCACGGTCTTGCCCTTGATCGAGCCGCGATGCTCGAGGAAGGTCTGCATGTCAGCCAGCAACTGGCAGGGATGCAGATCGTCCGACAGCCCGTTGATAACCGGCACGCGGGAATTGGCCGCGAACTCGATCAGGTTGCTGTGCGCGTAAGTGCGGATCATCACCGCGTCGAGCATACGCGACATCACCTTGGCACTGTCGGAAATGGGTTCGCCACGACCCAGTTGGGTGTCGCGATGAGACAGGAAGATGGCCTGGCCGCCCATTTGGATCATGCCGGCTTCGAAGGAAAGACGGGTGCGTGTCGAGGATTTCTCGAAGATCATGCCCAGAACCCGATTCTTCAGGGGTTCGAAAAGCACGCCACGGTTTCGCAGGTCTTTGAGCTCTACGCCACGACGGATCAGGCCCAGCAGTTCGTCTGGGGTGTAATCCATCATCGAGAGAAAGTGCCTGGCGCTCATTATTGACTACCTTTTTTGCAACAGACCGCAGGTGCCCAAAACGGTTATTTATCCGGAAAACGGGCAATCTCTGCGGCGAAGGCCGCATTTAGCGACGAATAGGGGAAGGCGCGATGTTATAAAAAAATGTCGCAACAACACAACGGCGCCGTTGATTTATAAGAAGTTGGGAGTATTTTGGCTCGATCGGTGACCCTTCATGACCATGACAAGGCGTCGGCCAGGGGTGGAATCAGCTCCGTCGGTGTTCGTGAGGGAAGAGAGCATTTGTACACCGCCCCTCGCTCGCTTTGCAATATTGGTAATAAAGCAGTCCGGGTAATCCATGCCTTGCGAAGGGAGAATCGTGAGAATGGCGATATGGCATCATTGTGAATGCGACGCGCATCACGCAGTGGTAAAGTCGTTTGTATCTTTAGTGTCTACCCTGGGTTATAAAGCAGACAGATCCACAGGAGGGTTTTCGGATGAACGCAAAGGAACGTCAATTGACGGAGCTGCTCGGGCTGACAGCCCGGACCCTCACGCACCTGACTGCTTCGATAACATCCATGTCTTTCGAATTGCTGCGTAGCGAAGACGAGGTCACTCGGGCGGCAGGGCGTCGCATGATCGATCGCATGGCTACCATCAGTTCGGGTCTGGACGAACACTGGCGGTTGATTGGCGATCTGACCGGTGTGCATGTGGCTCAGGAGCAGATCGAGACCGTGAGCGAACTGCAGATGCAGCGCAAGGTCACGCCAATCACCAGCGGCTGAATCCCTTCCCGCAAGACGGTCACGTTCAAGACCGAGCGTTGGCCTCGGCTTTACGTTACAATGCGCCATCGTGCCGACAACCGGGTCGGAAAGTTCAGCCGAGGTGCTTGATGGATATCATCGAAACGATCAAAGAGCAGATTGCCAACAACACGATCCTGCTTTACATGAAAGGCGCACCCAACGCGCCACAATGCGGTTTTTCGGCCCGCGCTTCCCAGGCGCTGATGGCTTGCGGCGAAAAGTTCGCCTACGTCGACATCCTGCAAAACCCCGAGATTCGCGCCAACCTGCCCAAATACGCCAACTGGCCGACTTTCCCGCAACTGTGGGTGGACGGCGAGCTGGTCGGCGGCAGTGACATCATTCTGGAAATGTTCGAGAAGGGTGAACTGCAATCGCTGATCAAACAGGCGGCTGAAAAAGCCAAGGCCTGATTCGCGCTGCATGTAAAAGCCCCGCCTGGTGATCCAGGCGGGGCTTTTTTTCGATCCCTGCAATGAGGGGGCATCTGCAGGCAAGCGGTCTGCGCTAGGCTCGCCTGGCGCAGTCATGACTGCCTGCTCAGTCTTCGTCGCCCATCTGCGATTGCAGGTAGTTCTCGATGCCGATCTTGTCGATCAGGCCCAGCTGGGTTTCCAGCCAGTCGATGTGTTCTTCTTCGGACTCCAGGATGTCTTCGAGCAGCTCACGGCTGCCGAAATCGCCGACGGTCTCGAAGTGAGCGATGGCTGCCTTGAGGTCGGCAAGACCTTTTTGCTCGATCTTCAGGTCGCACTCGAGCATTTCCTTGGTGTGTTCGCCGATCAGGATCTTGCCGAGGTCCTGCAGGTTGGGGATGCCTTCCAGGAACAGGATGCGCTTGATGATCTTGTCCGCGTGTTTCATCTCGTCGATGGATTCACGGTACTCGTGTTTGCCGAGCTTGTTCAGGCCCCAGTCGTCGTACATACGCGCGTGCAGGAAGTACTGGTTGATAGCGACCAGCTCGTTCCCAAGGATCTTGTTGAGATGTTGAATGACTGTAATGTCGCCTTTCATGTCGAGTTCCTGCCGCAGGCTAATGTCTATAGGCCGCGAGTTTGATCCCGACTTAATCTAGTGTCAAACCTAAGTTATTGAATAATAAGTGAAATTAAATCTGAATAAGAATGTTTGAGTTCTGCATCTTGAGCCTAAGTAATTGAATTACAGGCATAAAAAAACCGGACATTGTCCGGTTTCGTGATTCAGGCGTGATTTACGCGGCAGAAAATTCTGCGGGGTAGGCCAGTGCGGCCTGAGTGGTCTGCAGCTCGGTCAGCGTTTCGCGCACCACTTCCTTGGCCAGGCAAGCGCACTTGCCGCATTGAGTGCCTACACCCAGGGTCTGGCGGATATCGCGGTAACTGCAGCAGCCTTCGAAGATCGCTTCGCGAATCTGACCGTCAGTGACACCTTGGCAAAGGCAAACATACATAAACTTGGGACCGTCTCTGTGTGATGCGTGTTGCCGAGGAGACTAATCGTAATGAGAATGCTTGTCAAAATTGTTTTTGATCGGCATGCGAGGATTCGATGAGCGGTTCAACCTCGCGACAGGATGGGCTTCAAAAGGCTGCGCCGCCACTCGGCGGCGCAGGCGCAGCGACACGGTCAGTCGTCGTAGTCGTGCCAGCCGCCCATCTCTTTCCAGCGGTTGACGATTCCGCAGAACAGCTCGGCGGTCTTCTCGGTGTCGTAGCGCGCCGAGTGTGCTTCGCGGCCATCAAAGTCGATGCCGGCCGCCTGGCACGCCTTGGCCAGCACGGTCTGACCATAGGCCAGACCAGCCAGGGTCGCGGTGTCGAAGCTGGAGAAGGGGTGGAAAGGGTTGCGCTTCATGTCCATGCGCGCCACGGCGGCGTTCAGGAAGCCCAGGTCGAAGCTGGCGTTGTGGCCGACCAGCACCGCACGTTTGCAGCCATTGGCTTTCAGGGCCTTGCGTACGCCACGGAAAATGTCGGTGAGTGCAGTTTCCTCGCTCACCGCCATGCGCAACGGATGGTCCAGCTTGATGCCGGTGAACTCCAGAGCCGCCGGCTCGATATTGGCGCCCTCGAAAGGCTCGACGCGGAAAAAATACGAGTGCTCCGGAAATACGAAGCCCTTTTCGTCCATGCCAATGGTCACGGCGGCGATTTCCAGCAATGCGTCGGTCGCGGCGTTGAACCCGCCGGTTTCGACATCGACCACCACTGGCAGATAGCCGCGAAAGCGCGCTGCCATGGGGTGGCGGGCGCCGCCGCCACCTTGCAGGTCCAGGTCTTCGTCGTACTGATCTTCACTCACGCCTGATTCTCCAGCAGGCGCCAGCGCAGTTTTTCACCAGCGCGCAGCGGAATGACAGTCTGTTCGCCGAAAGGCAGGCTGGCCGGAGCCGTCCACTCTTCGCGCACCAGGGTGATAGTGTCCTGGTTTGCCGGTAGGCCGTAGAACGCCGGACCATGCAGGCTGGCGAAACCTTCCAGTTTGTCCAGCGCATTGCGCTGTTCGAAGGCTTCGGCATACAGCTCGATCGCCGCATAGGCGGTATAGCAGCCGGCACAGCCGCAGGCGGCTTCCTTGGCGTGCTGGGCATGCGGTGCCGAATCTGTACCCAGGAAGAATTTGCCGCTGTCGCCGGTGGCGGCGTCGAGCAGTGCAACCTGATGCGTGTTGCGCTTGAGGATCGGCAGGCAATAGAAATGCGGACGAATACCACCCACCAGCATGTGATTGCGGTTATACAGCAAGTGGTGCGCGGTGATGGTCGCCGCGACGTTACTGCTGGCCTGGTTGACGAACTGCACCGCATCGCCTGTCGTGATGTGTTCGAACACCACCTTCAATTGCGGGAAACGCTCCACGACGCGGCTCAGTTGTTCATCGATGAACAGCTTCTCGCGATCGAAGACGTCAATCTCGCTACGGGTGACTTCACCATGTACCAGCAGCAGCATGCCCACTTCGGCCATGGCTTCCAGCGCCGGGAAAATCTTCTCCAGGCTGGTTACGCCGGAGTCGGAGTTGGTCGTCGCACCGGCAGGGTAGAGCTTGGCGGCGTGGACGAAACCGCTGGCCTTGGCAGCGCGGATATCCTCGGGGCTGGTGTGGTCAGTGAGGTAGAGCACCATCAGCGGCTCGAAACGGCTGCCTGCCGGGCGCGCGGCCAGGATGCGCTGGCGATAGGCATCGGCCTGCTGGGCGTTACGTACCGGAGGCACCAGGTTAGGCATGATGATGGCGCGGGCGAAGGTGCGGGCGACGTCGGCGACGGTGTGGGGCAGTACGGCTCCATCACGGAGATGGATGTGCCAGTCGTCGGGACGCAAAAGGGTCAGGCGGTCGGACATGGGGGATTCCAGGCGGTTCGAACTCGCCGGAATGCTACCGGAAAAGACCGTCTCAGGCACTCGCTATCAAGTTTTGTAGGAAGTTACCGATAGATTGGCTGTAGGTGGGTATTTTTTGTTTTGCGGTCATTTTTTTACGTGGAGCCTCCCGTGCGCCAGCGATATCTAGCCCTGATCAGCCTGTTCGCCAGCCTCCCAGCGATGGCCGTGAACTTCCAGACCCGTCTGGAAAAAGTCGAATGGAAAGTCGAGGGCGATCAGTTCGAGTGTCGTCTGAGCCAGCCGATCACCGATTTCGGTGCCGGTGAATTCGTGCGTCGTGCCGGCGAGCAGGCGACCTTCCGTCTGAAGGCCGCCTACAACGTGATGGGCAGTGGCTCGGCGACCCTGCTGGCGGCGGCCGCCCCCTGGCAGCCCGGACGTGGTGACCTGAATCTGGGGTCGGTACGGGTAAGCAATGGCGAGATTCCGTTCAACACCTCCCAGGCCCAGGCCGGACGCCTGATCAACGGCTTGCTCGAAGGGCGCAGCCCGGTGATTCGTCACTATGTGCGCGACGGTGGCGGCAACATGGAAGTCCGCCTGCTGCCGGCGCGCTTTCGCGAAGCCTTCGGCGAGTACCAGAGCTGCACGGCCAAGCTGCTGCCGATGAACTTCGATCAGATCAAACAAGCGGAAGTCGGGTTCCCAGGGGGCGGTATCGATCTGGACGCCCAGGCCAAGGCGCGCCTGGACAACATCCTGGCGTATATGAAAGCCGATCCGACGGTCAATCACGTCGAACTCGATGGCCATTCGGATAACAGTGGCAACCGCCTGACCAACCGCGACCTGTCCCGTCGTCGTGCGCTGGCGGTCATGGATTACCTCAAGGCCAATGGCGTGCCGGAAGAGCAGATCACTCTACGTTTTCATGGCGAGCGCTATCCACTGGTCCCCAACACCAACAACGCCAACCGGGCACGTAACCGGCGGGTGAACGTGCATCTGGAGCGCGTGGCGCCGACCGAGCGGCCGGCCCCTGCGACCCCCGCCGAGGCTGCGCCTGCCGCAGCACCCGTTTCGGCCCCCGCGCCTGCGCCGACTGCCAGCGGCGCGGCGGCGGCGGCCAAGACTTCCTGACCTCCCGGCGGTACACGGCTGTCGCCTGGAGGTCACAAGCTGTCGCGCTACTGTAAATCTCCGGCTTTGAGGGGTAGAATCAGCGGTTTTCCGTACAACCCCGTGGAGTGATGGCATGGCGGACGTAAACAAGGTCGTACTGGCGTATTCCGGTGGTCTGGATACCTCGGTGATCCTGAAGTGGCTGCAAGATACCTACAACTGCGAAGTGGTGACCTTCACCGCTGACCTGGGACAGGGCGAAGAGGTCGAACCGGCTCGCGCCAAGGCCCAGGCCATGGGTGTCAAAGAGATCTACATCGACGATCTGCGCGAAGAGTTCGTGCGCGACTTCGTCTACCCGATGTTCCGTGCCAATACCGTCTACGAAGGTGAGTACCTGCTGGGTACTTCGATCGCCCGTCCGCTGATCGCCAAGCGCCTGATCGAAATCGCCAACGAGACCGGTGCTGACGCCATTTCCCATGGCGCGACCGGCAAAGGTAACGACCAGGTGCGTTTCGAACTGGGTGCCTACGCACTCAAGCCTGGCGTCAAGGTCATTGCACCATGGCGTGAATGGGACCTGCTGTCGCGCGAGAAGCTGATGGACTACGCCGAGAAGCACGCGATCCCGATCGAGCGCCATGGCAAGAAGAAGTCGCCTTACTCCATGGATGCCAACCTGCTGCACATCTCTTATGAGGGCGGCGTGCTGGAAGACACCTGGACCGAGCACGAAGAAGACATGTGGCGCTGGACCAAGTCGCCAGAAGCCGCGCCGAACACGCCGACCTACATCGAACTGACCTACCGCGCCGGTGACATCGTGGCCATCGACGGCAAGGACATGACGCCTGCCCAGGTGCTGACCGAACTCAACCGCATCGGTGGCGAAAACGGCATCGGCCGTCTGGATATCGTCGAGAACCGTTACGTGGGCATGAAGTCCCGTGGCTGCTACGAGACCCCTGGCGGCACCATAATGCTCAAGGCTCACCGTGCCATCGAGTCCATCACCCTGGACCGCGAAGTCGCTCACCTGAAAGACGAGCTGATGCCCAAGTACGCCAGCCTGATCTACACCGGCTACTGGTGGAGCCCAGAGCGTCTGATGCTGCAACAGATGATCGACGCTTCCCAGGCCCACGTGAACGGCGTGGTACGCCTGAAACTGTACAAGGGCAACGTGATCGTGGTGGGGCGCAAGTCCGACGACTCGCTGTTCGATGCCAACATCGCGACCTTCGAGGAAGATGGCGGCGCCTACGACCAGGCCGATGCGGCTGGCTTCATCAAGCTCAACGCCCTGCGCATGCGTATCGCGGCGAACAAGAACCGCAAGTTCTTCTGATTGCCGCTGCCGATGCAGCCCCGAGCGGGGCTGCATTTGCGGGGGGCATCCAGCCGTCGCTATCTCTCCTGGCCGCCGCTTTTCGTCCCATTCATGCGTTTTCTTGAGGCCCTGGGTGTCTTGTGCCCTGTGGCGCCATAGCGTGCGCTGTCCTCTTGGGTGCAGAGCGGGTTGGCTTGTGCCACGTCCTTCAAGTCGCGCAAGGTCAGCTTGTACCGCTTGAGCAGCGCCAGCAATTTTTCTTCGAATTCAAGCAGCCTGGAAAGTTGCTCGTTATGGGCAAGTCGTTCGAGCTTTTCCTGCTGCCGTTTCAGGGCATGTTCCAAATCACGGAACTCTTTTAACTTCGACATGGTAGTTCCATTCAGTTGAGCGTTGGATGCGTGTGGTTGTACCGAGATGTAAGGGGGTCACCATGCTCTTCGAGCATTTTGAAACCGGACACAGGGCAACTTTAGACTTGCCTGCACGCGTTGCGTATCTATCAGGAATCAACAGAGCGGGCCGGTGAGTGTCTAACTGATTATCGACTATCAGGTTTTGCAAGTTCCTAATAGCTCGATAGTTTAAGTACCGTGTTTGCGTTTACTTTTCCCACATTAACCTGTGCCATTTCGGTTTTTCTCGGGGGCTTTTGCGGCGGCGCTGCCAGGGCGAGGGGCATACAGCACCCTGGGATTGAAATTGAGCGTGAGGAAGAACAGCGTCACCAGCGCTGACGGAAAACCGATCAGGAACCAGATGTAGACCTCTCGGCTGCCGGCATCCAGATGCGGCAGCACAGTGGCTGCCGAGGCCTCCGAGAGCGCGGCAAACAGGGCGATGACAGTGATGGGTTGGGTGATGCAAGTGAGGTTGGTCATGAGCCTTCTCGCAGAACGATCGTGTGGTGAGGCCGCCGCAGGGCGCCTTGGGCGCGTGTCTTCAGAAGCCTTCGGCTGCGACATGCCCGGCCGGAGTTTGTCAGAGGCATGCGCCGGCTCAGGCCTTGTCGCCCGGGGGCGGCGCTCTGAATTCGAAGCGGTAGGCTTTGCCCAGGTCGAGAACCTGACGAACGCTCAGGCCGAGGAACTGGGCGATTTCCGGCACGCTGTAGCCAAGGCTGGAATAGTGCATGGCATGCCCGGCGACGATATCGTCGATATCCCGGTCCGGAGGCATATTGGCCGGGCGTTTTACTCTTACAGGGCGACTGAAGTTGATCTTGATGCCATGTTGCTGGGCCAGCTGGCGGATGTCCCTGCGATTCATCCGCAGTGAGTACTGGAGGGACGAAACGCCCGCCCCCTTGGCAACCAGGGCCCTGAGCTGTTCCAGCTTGGCGAGTGTTTCGGCTTCGGTGGTCGCGGGATCGTCGACAGGGGTAGGCGGGGCATCGGTCGTTTCAGTGTCGGGAATAACGTCAATCACGCCGCCTTGGGCGACAAAGGCCTCGACTGCAGCGCTCAGGTCCAGCGGCGCTGGTGAGTGTGAGGGTGAAAGGGAGTGCTTGTTCTTCATGATCCATTCCTTTTTGAACATGGTTATACACATGGCCTTTTCAAGAAGAATCATCGGGACCTGAACTTCAGGTCGACATGTCGATAAATTGAATGGCCATGTTTATGTTGTTCGAGTCCTTTCGTTTCTACTGGCAGGCAGCATCCTTGTGAAACACTCGTGAACAAGAGCGATGTATGTGCCCTGTTACTGAAAGTGCTCATCTAATTTGTTGTTTGTGGATATCAAGTAATGAGTTGGTTGCCGAAAAAGTAACGATTGGAAATAGGAAAATCAAGAAAAAAATGGCCTGTTGCAGCGATCAAATTAAGCCTGTGGTAAGTGTCTTACGCGCTCTTTAAAGCCGTCTGTTAGTGTTGTAGTACATTTCCTGTTTCAATCCGTTGCTATGGAAAAATAGTTGGAGATGGTATTAGCTCGCCGCCATTGGCGGCGTGCGAATGCAATTCGTGAGGGGGGTAGTGGCGGAAAATATTCGAACAATATTTTGTAAGGTATTTCCTAATGTGTTGTGGTCTATCTCCTGAAATAGCTATGTGTACGAAAAAGCCATTCCATTGCGTGTAGTTTTTAAACCTGCTGCTGGCAGATGGCTCTTCGCATTGCCTTGATCTCGAACTTCCGCGCCGGGAAAGACAGCTCGCCAAGGGAGGCTGGCAATGTGCGCGGCCTGTATCGTTGAGTAGCTCCCAGCTATTACCGAACAGAACCGTTCGGCGGATTCAGGTAATGGCAAGTTGCCTGGTCTATCCGTGTCCACGCCTCGGGCGTGCGAGGATTTCAGCATGGTGCTACTTCTGGGGCGTTGCTGACCGCTCTGTCTCGCGGTTTTTCCGTCTACGGCATGCCTGTAGCAAAGGGGGGCGGGGCAAGTTGCCGGTCTGTCAGCCAGTTAAGTTGCTGCACTGGAATTTAGAGGGGGAAGCGTATGATAAGGATTGATAACCAGTGGCTTGCGGCAAGTTTTGTAGGAAAGTTCTGTTCTAAGAGTGGGAATGGTCTTTGGCTGTTAGTCTCCAGGGGGGGGCGCCATGCAAACCACTAAACGACTAGGCTATTGTGCTGGTTCCGAAAATTCGAAAAGCAAAATTGGACTGCCCCATGAATAAAGTGCTGATCGTGGATGATCATCCTGTCATTCGCCTTGCTGTACGGATGCTGATGGAACGCCATGGTTATGAGGTTATCGCCGAAACGGACAACGGTGTGGATGCCCTGCAACTGGCCCGCGAGCATCTGCCGGATATCGTGATCCTCGACATCGGTATCCCCAAGCTCGATGGCCTGGAAGTGATCGCGCGGCTCTCGGCCATGGCGCTGCCATTCAAGGTGCTGATCCTCACCTCCCAGGCGCCTGGGCACTTTTCCATGCGCTGCATGCAGGCTGGCGCGGCAGGCTACGTCTGCAAGCAGCAGGACCTCACCGAGCTGCTGAGCGCCATCAAGGCCGTGCTTTCCGGCTACAGCTACTTCCCCAACCAGGCCCTGCATACCGTGCGTTCCAGCATGGGCAATGCCAGCGAGGCCGACATGGTCGATCGCTTGTCGGGGCGTGAGATGATGGTGCTGCAGCAGTTGGCACGGGGCAAGACCAACAAGGAAATCGCTGACAGCATGTTCCTCAGCAACAAGACGGTGAGTACCTACAAGACACGTCTGTTGCTCAAGCTCAATGCCCACTCACTGGTGGATCTCATCGAACTGGCGCAGAGAAACGGACTGGTATAGCGCCGGGGGAGGGCGCCGGAGCTGTCTGTGCAAGCCTCTCTTCTGGAGAGGCTTGGCATGAACGGAGGAGGCTCTAGGTTTTGTACGAAAAGTCGGCGAGCGAAGGTCAGGCAAGGCAAAAACAGGCGAGGAAGCGGAGTTTACTGGAGTAAATGAGCATTCCGAGCCTGTTTTTAACGCAGCATGGCCGAGCGCAGGCACTTTTCGTACAAAACCTAGATGTCGAAGTCGTAGTCGGCTAATTCTTTTTGCAGGCGTCGCTCTTCAAGGAGATTGTCGATGGTGCGGCGCTTGCTCAGATTGGTCTTTGCCGGTTCCGCTGCTGGAGCTTCGGCATCGTCCGCTTCGCTCGCGAACTCATCTTCTACGTCTACATCCAGTTGCTCTTTGCCAGTGCTCATGCAAGGTGACTCCAGGCTTAGGCTGTGTTGGCGCTCCTTATAACGTCAAACCCAAAACGGGTAAAAAAGATTTTTTCAATCGTTCGGCACGAATTGACGCTATCGCTCAATCGTCGGAGGTCTTGTGCTTGTAATCGCACAGGTCTTCGATCCGGCAGCTGCCGCAGCGGGGCTTGCGCGCCACACAAACATAGCGCCCGTGCAGGATCAGCCAGTGGTGGGCGTCGAGCAGATAGTTCTTTGGCACGAACTTCAGCAACTGTTTCTCCACCTCTACGACATTCTTGCCGGGGGCGATGCCGGTCCTGTTGCTGACCCGGAAAATATGCGTGTCTACTGCCATGGCGATCTGCCGGAAGGCAGTGTTGAGCACTACGTTGGCGGTCTTGCGCCCCACGCCGGGCAAGGCCTCCAGCGCCTCGCGGGTCTGCGGGACTTCGCTGTTGTGCTGTTCGATCAGCAGGCGGCAGGTCTCGATGACGTTCTTGGCCTTGCTGTTGTACAGGCCGATGGTCTTGATGTACTCCGACAAACCTTCCACGCCGAGGGCGTAGATCGCTTCAGGCGTGTTGGCCACCGGGTAAAGGCGTGCCGTGGCCTTGTTGACGCTGACGTCGGTGGCCTGTGCGGACAGAATCACGGCGATCAGCAGTTCGAAGGGCGTGGTGTAGGCCAGCTCGGTCTTCGGGTCCGGGTTGTCCTCATGGAGCCTACGGAAGATTTCCTGGCGTTTGGCGGCGTTCATGGTCGGTATCCTGGTGGGCTTCTGTGAGCCCTCATGGCTGTTGAGCGGCCTGCACCGCCTGTTCTGCACTGTGCAACTGGGCGTTCAAGCGGGCGAGCTGTTCGGCGTCGGCGCCGGCGGCCTGGGCTTTGTTCAGGCTGGCCCTGGCCATGGCGAGCTGGATCTTGGCACGTTTGAGGTCGACCGGCGATGTCGCTACCGGTACCGCCACGGGCGTGGGGGAGAGCGCTTCGAGACGCGCCAGTGCCTGCTCGGCGGCTTCGACCTGATCCTTCAGCTCGATCAGGCGCATGGCCTGTTCACGGGTGGGCGGGTGGCCGAAAGCCCTGAGCGACTTGTTCAGGCGTGCCCGGCTCATGTTCAGCTCGCTGCGTGCCTGCTTCAGTGCCTGGTCTTCCTGGCTCGTCAACGGCGCAACCGTGACAGCTGGCTGGCTCATGCGGGGCGGCGGGCTCACGTTGCGTTCCAGGCGGCGTGCACGTTCGTGCTGCAGGCGCGCACTGCGCCGTTCGAAACGCTGCCTGGCGTGATCACGTTTGCGTGCCCGGACCTGTCGTTGCTCGGCGGTCAGCGGCCAGTCACCCACCAAGGGGATGGTCGCGGTGAGGGGCAGCAGGTCGATGCAATCCACCGGGCAGGGCGCCACGCACAGATCGCAACCGGTGCATTCCTCGCTCAGAACCGTGTGCATCTGCTTGGCCGCACCCACGATGGCGTCCACCGGGCAGGCCTGGATGCACTTGGTGCAACCGATGCACTCCGCTTCCCGGATGTAGGCCACCTGGGCGGGTGCAACGCCGCGTTGGGCCTCCAGAGGGAGGATTGTCGTGCCCAGCAGTTGGGCAAGCCCGGCGATGGTTTCCTGGCCGCCAGGTGGACATTTGTTGATCGCTTCGCCGGCTGCGATACCCTCGGCATAGGGACGGCAGCCGGCATGGCCGCACTTGCCGCACTGGGTCTGGGGCAGCAGGGCGTCGATGCGCTGAATGAGGTTCATGCTCTGGTTACCCATGAAAACCGTAACGCCACACAGGCGAAAGCCCGGTAACCACCGTACAGGGCGGTTACCGGGCCCCGGCTCGGTATTACTTGATGCGTTGGCCCGGCTTGGCGCCGCTGTCCGGGCTCAGCAGGTAGATTTCCTCGCCGCCAGGGCCGGCGGCCATCACCATGCCTTCCGATACGCCAAAGCGCATTTTGCGCGGCTTGAGGTTGGCGATCATCATGGTCAGTCGACCTTCGAGCTTGCTCGGGTCAGGATAGGCGCTCTTGATGCCGGAAAACACGTTGCGCTGCTGGTCGCCGATGTCCAGGGTCAGGCGCAGCAGTTTGTCGGCACCTTCCACGTGCTCGGCCTTGACGATCAGCGCCACGCGCAGGTCGACGGCGGCAAAGGCATCGAATTCGATCTCCGGCGACAGCGGGTCCTTGGCCAATTCGCCGTTGCCCTGCGGCGCTGCCGGCGCATTGGCTGCCGCCAGGTCTTCCTTCGAAGCAGTCACCATGGCTTCCACCTTGGCAGGGTCGATGCGGGTCATCAGCGCGTTGAAAGGGTTCAGCTTGTGGTTGGCCAGCAGGGTCTTGTGATCGTTCCAGGTCAGCGGTGCCACGTTGAGGAACTGTTCGGCGTCGGCCGCCAGCTTCGGCAGCACCGGCTTGAGGAAGATCACCAGCTGGCGGAACAGGTTGATGCCCAGTGCGCAGATGGCCTGGACTTCATCCTGCTTGCCTTCCTGCTTGGCCAGCGCCCAAGGTGCCTTGTCGGCGATGAAAGCGTTGGCACGGTCGGCCAGGGCCATGGTTTCACGCATGGCGCGGGCGAAGTCGCGAGCTTCGTAGGCTTCGGCAATCGACGGCGCGGCGGCCTGAAAGGCGTCGGTGAGTTCCGGCGCGATGTTGCTGTCGACCATCACCCCGTCGTTGCCCTTGTGGATGAAGCCGGCGCAGCGGCTGGCGATGTTCACCACCTTGCCGATCAGGTCGGAGTTGACCTTCTGCACGAAGTCTTCGAGGTTCAGGTCCAGGTCGTCCACGCCGCGGCCCAGCTTGGCGGCGTAGTAGTAACGCAGGTATTCCGGCGACAGGTGCTCCAGGTAGGTGCGCGCCTTGATGAAGGTGCCGCGAGACTTGGACATCTTCTGGCCGTTCACGGTCAGGTAACCGTGCACGTTGACGGCGGTCGGCTTGCGCAGACCGGCACCTTCGAGCATGGCAGGCCAGAACAGGGCGTGGAAATTGACGATGTCCTTGCCGATGAAGTGGTACAGCTCGGTGCTGGAGTCTTTCTGCCACCAGGCATCGAAGTCCAGTTCCGGGCGGCGTGCGCAGAGGTTCTTGAAGCTGGCGATATAGCCGATAGGCGCGTCCAGCCACACATAGAAGTACTTGCCCGGCTCGTCGGGGATCTCGAAACCGAAGTACGGCGCATCGCGGGAGATGTCCCACTGTTGCAGGCCGCTGTCCAGCCATTCGGCGATCTTGTTCGCCACGGCGTCCTGCAGGGTGCCACTGCGGGTCCACTGCTTGAGCATGGCCTCGAAGGCCGGCAGGTCGAAGAAGAAGTGCTTGGAGTCCTTGAGCACCGGCGTGGCGCCGGAGATCGCCGACTTGGGGTTCTTCAGTTCGGTCGGCGCGTAGGTGGCCCCGCATTTTTCGCAGTTGTCGCCGTACTGGTCTTCTGCCGCGCATTTCGGACAGGTGCCCTTGATGAAGCGGTCGGCCAGGAACATCTTCTTGTCTGGGTCGAAGTACTGGGTGACCGAACGCGTGGCGATGTGCCCGGCGTCGCGCAGGCGGGTGTAGATCAGGCTCGACAGCTCGCGGTTCTCTTCGCTGTGGGTCGAGTGGAAGTTGTCGAAGTCCACCAGGAAGTCGGCGAAGTCGGCACTGTGTTCGGCTTTGACGTTGTCGATCAACTGCTCGGGGGTGATGCCTTCCTTCTCTGCGCGCAGCATGATGGCCGAGCCATGGGCGTCGTCCGCGCACACGTAGATGCACTGGTTGCCGCGGTGCTTCTGGAACCGCACCCACATGTCGGTCTGGATGTACTCGAGCATGTGACCAAGGTGAATGGAACCATTGGCATAGGGCAGGGCGCTGGTAACGAGAATCTGGCGTGGCTCGGACATGGGGCTCGGCTACTTAGTTGAGTCAAACATGGACCGGCCACTATAAAGGCCCGCGCGTTTTTTTTCACCCTGGCAGCCCTTGACCACGCGAAAGCATGGCACCGCTCGTCATAACGGGTAGGATAGCCGCCTGTTTTACTCAAGTTTCTATTGGAGCCAGTCCATGAGCGCAGTGAGCCGCGCAGCGGTGGAGACGATTCTTCGCCAGTACACCGACCCTTACCTCAACCAGGACCCGGTCAGCGCCGGTTGCGTGCGCACCATCGACATCCAGGGCGGCCAGGTCGAGGTCCAGTTGCAGCTGGGCTATGCCGCCGCACTGTTCAGCAATGGCTGGGCGCAGCTGCTGCGCACCGGCATCGAAGGACTGGAAGGCGTGACGGCGGCGAAGGTCGTGGTCATCACCCAGGTCGAGCCGCACAAGGCCCAGGCGCAGGTGCCGGGCCTGGCTAACGTGAAGAACATCATCGCCGTGGCCTCCGGCAAGGGTGGCGTCGGCAAGTCGACCACCGCCGCCAACCTGGCCCTGGCCCTGGCCCGTGAGGGCGCACGGGTCGGTATTCTCGATGCGGATATCTATGGCCCCAGCCAGGGCATCATGTTCGGTATCCCGGAAGGCACGCGGCCGCAGGTCAAGGACCAGAAGTGGTTCGTGCCGATTCAGGCGCATGGCGTCGAGGTCATGTCCATGGCCTTCCTCACCGACGACAACACCCCGGTGGTGTGGCGCGGCCCCATGGTTTCCGGTGCTTTGCTGCAACTGGTGACCCAGACTGCCTGGAACGACCTGGATTACCTGGTCATCGACATGCCGCCGGGTACCGGCGACATTCAGTTGACCCTGGCGCAGAAGGTCCCGGTGGCGGGCGCTGTGATCGTTACCACGCCTCAGGACCTGGCATTGCTGGACGCCAGGAAGGGCGTGGAGATGTTCCGCAAGGTGAACATTCCGGTGCTGGGCGTGGTGGAGAACATGGCTGTGCACATCTGCTCGAACTGCGGGCATGCCGAGCACCTGTTCGGTGAGGGGGGCGGTGCCAGGCTGGCCAGCCATTACGACGTCGAGCTGCTGGCCTCTCTGCCGCTGTCGATGCTGATCCGCGAACAGGCCGACGGCGGCAAGCCCACCGCGATTGCCGAGCCCGAGAGCCAGATCGCCATGATCTACCAGGAGCTGGCCCGCCAGGTCGGGGCGCGCATCGTCCTGCAAGAAGCCGCCAGCCCGGCGATGCCGAGCATTTCGGTAAGCGACGACTGAGCGGGTGGGGGCGAGCATGCTCGCTCCCTATCACCGAGGTCATGCAGCACATCAAAAAGCGGGCATAAAAAAACCCCGCTTTTTCAAGCGGGGTTTTTCGAGCGAATCAGCGCAAGTTAGATAACTTGTACTTCTTCAGCCTGCATGCCTTTCTGGCCGCGGGTAGCGACGAAGGAAACCTGCTGGCCTTCTTTCAGGGTTTTGAAGCCATCAACCTGGATAGCTTTGAAGTGTACGAACAGGTCGTCACCGGATTGTGGGGTGATGAAGCCGAAGCCTTTTTCATCGTTGAACCACTTGACGGTACCGGTTTGGCGATTGGACATGATGCATCTCCTTGGACAAAGTGAACTGCGGCTCAGGAAATACCCTGGCCGAGACTGAGTGCAAAGAGCTGGAAATTCATGGTGATGGTGATCGGTTTCAACATCTTGTAGAGATTCTCAGTGACACAAGCAACACAGTGGCGCCACCTTAACCCTTTTTCCGGGCAGTGCCAATGGGCAGCCGAGGATTATTTGCATTCGCACGCAATGCCCGTCGGGCGTGGCTTGCGTGCCCTTTGATGGCGGCGCGTCGGACCGGTAAGATGCCCGCATATTTTTCACCACGCTATTTCAGGACACCGCCATGAGCATCAAATCGGACAAGTGGATTCGCCGCATGGCGCAAGAGCACGGCATGATCGAGCCTTTCGTCGAGCGCCAGATGCGCGGTGAAGGCCAGGACCGGCTGATCTCCTTCGGCGTATCGAGCTATGGCTACGACGTGCGCTGCGCAGACGAATTCAAGGTGTTCACCAACATCAACTCGGCGACCGTCGATCCGAAGAATTTCGACGAGAAGAGCTTCGTCGACATCAAGAGCGACGTGTGCATCATCCCGCCGAACTCCTTCGCCCTGGCACGCACCGTGGAGTACTTCCGTATCCCGCGCAACGTGCTGACCATCTGCCTGGGCAAGAGCACCTACGCGCGCTGCGGCATCATCGTCAACGTGACGCCGCTGGAGCCTGAATGGGAAGGCCACGTGACCCTGGAGTTCTCCAACACCACCACGCTGCCGGCGAAGATCTATGCCAACGAGGGCGTGGCGCAGATGCTGTTCCTGGAATCCGACGAAGAGTGCGAAGTGTCGTACAAGGACCGTGGCGGCAAGTACCAGGGCCAGCGCGGCGTGACCTTGCCACGTACCTGAGATCCGATTTCATCGCTTCTTCATGGAATTAATGCCCGTTTTGGCACTCTACTGAGCGAACTGTTCTTCCCCCCACGAGCGAGTGGGTGACCAGACGCTCAGGAGTGACTCATGAAGATCGATTCGAAGCCAGCTTCGCCCAACCCGGGTTCCCTCAACGAGATCGGCCTGTTGGCCTGGTCGTTGTTGGCGGACAACCAACTGAACATGGTAGGGGGCGGCATTCCCGGTCAACCAGCGCCTGACACCCCTCAGCCGCCGCAGCCCGCCGAGCCCGGCGAGCCGACGCTGCCGGACGAGCCACCACCTACCCCGGTGGCCTGACGCCTAGCCCAATTCCCATACGCCGCCATCGCCTGTTACAAACAGGCGATGGCGTTCTTGTGCCTGCACGGCGTAGCCACCGGTGAACTCGCCGAAGGCCGGCAGCAGGCTGACGCGCTCCCCCAGCACGAAGCACGGCAGGCGCAGACGCTGGCGCCCGCGGCCTTGCAGGTGAAAGACCGGGTGTACGTGCCCGGCCAGCACGTGATGGGTGGCATGGGCGTCGGGTTCGTGCTGCAACGCGAACGGTCCCATCAGCAGCGGCGCATCCACCACTTCGATGCCCAGGTAGCCGGGCGGGTCGCCGGCGCGGCTGTCATGGTTGCCGCGAATCAGGCACAGCCCAAGCGCCGCATGCCGCTCTCGCCAGGCGGCCAGGGCCTGCAACGTGGCAGGGGCGTGGGATTGTGGCGCATGCAGAAAGTCGCCGAGGAAGATCAACTGCTCACTCGGGTAGCGCTCCAGCAGCCGGTCGATACGTTGCAGGTTGGCCTGTGTGGTGCCATGCGGCACCGGCTGGCCCAGGCGGCGGTAGGCCGCTGCCTTGCCGAAATGCGCGTCGGCGATCAGCAGGCTGCGTCGCTGCGGGTGGTACAGCGCCTTGTCGGCCAGCAGCCAGAGGGTTTCGCCGGCCAACTGGACGGGCAGGTGTTCGTTCATGCGGTGGTTTCCGGGCCGGCGGCTTTTTCCAGGTCGCGGACCATGCGCGCGATGCGGTCGGCGAGTTTCTCGCTGCTCAGGCTCTCGCGCAGGCGTTCGACCATCAACGGAAAAGCCAGCGGCGTGGCGCGTTTGAGCGGGTGCAGGTCCAGAGGCTGGCGGGCCATCCTTTGCAGGGTGGTCTGCAGGCGCTGGTAGTCCAGTTCCAGGCTCAGCACCTCCTCATGGGCCTGCAGCAGCAGGCCGTTGTCGGCATCGTATTGCTTGAAGACCTCGAAGAACAGCCCGCTGGAGGCCTGCAGCTGGCGGGTGCTTTTCGCCGCGCCGGGGTAGCCGGAAAACACCAGCCCGCCGATGCGGGCGATCTCGCGAAAGCGCCGCTGCGCCAGCTCGCTGGCATTCAGGCTGGCGAGGATGTGCTCGGCCAGGTGCTCTTCGCTGAACAGCTCGCCGCTGTCGAGTAACGCGGCCCAGTCCACTTCGCTGGCGCTGAGCAGCTCCAGGCCATAGTCATTGACCGCCATGGAAAAGCTCAGCGGCTGGCGCTGGCCAAGGCGCCAGGCCAGCAGGCTGGCCAGCCCCAGGTGCACATGGCGACCGGCGAAGGGGTAGAGGAACAGGTGCCAGCCCTCGCGGGACTTCAGGGTTTCGGCCAGCAAGCGGTCGCTTTGCGGTAACGCTGACCATTGCCGCTGCACGTCCAGCAGCGGTCGTACCGCCTGCAGGGGTGGGCTGTCGAAATGGCCATGGGCAGCGGCATCGAACTGCGCCACCACGGCTTCGGCCAATTCGCTGGACAGCGGCATGCGCCCGCCATTCCAGCGCGGTACGGCGGCCTTGCGGCCCGTGGCACGTTTGACGTAGGCGGTCATGTCTTCGACCCGTACCAGCTCCAGCAGCCGCCCCCCGAACAGGAAGTTGTCGCCGGGGCGCAGGCGGGCGATGAAGCCTTCCTCGACGCTGCCCAGTGAACTGGCGCCTTTTTTCCAGTACTTCACCTGGATGCTGGCGTCGCTGACGATGGTGCCGATGCTCATGCGGTGCCGCCGCGCCAGGCGTGCGTCGGGTACGCGCCATATCCCGTGCTGGTCGGGTTCCACGCGGCGGTAGTCGGGGTAGGCGGTCAGTGAGTGACCGCCGTTGCGTACGAAGGCCAGTGCCCATTGCCAATGGGCTGGGTCGAGGTCGCGATAGGCCCACGCGCCCTTGACCTCTTCGTACAGTTCGTCGGGGCGAAAGCCGCCACCCAAGGCCATGCTCACCAGATGCTGCACCAGCACATCCAGGGGCTGATGCGGCGATAGGCGCGGTTCGATCATGCGCGCCGCCACGGCGGCTTCGGCAGCAGCAGCTTCCACCAGCTCCAGGCTGTGGGTCGGTACCAGGGTCACCCGCGAGCGGCGCCCCGGTGCATGGCCGGAACGCCCGGCGCGTTGCATCAGGCGCGCGATACCCTTGGCCGAGCCGATCTGCAGCACGCGTTCGACCGGCAGGAAATCCACGCCCAGATCCAGGCTCGAGGTACACACCACAGCCTTGAGCTGGCCGTCTTTCAGCGCGCGCTCCACCCAGTCGCGCACCTCGCGGGCCAGCGAGCCATGGTGCAGGGCGATCAACCCGGCCCAGTCCGGGCGCGCCTGCAGCAGCGCCTGGTACCACAGCTCCGATTGCGAGCGGGTATTGGTGAACAGTAGGCAACTGCTGCTGGCTTCGACCTCGGCGACCACTTGCTTGAGCATCGACAGGCCCATGTGCCCGGCCCAGGGAAAGCGTTCGATGGCCGGCGGCAGCAGGGTGTCGACCAGCAGGTCCTTGACCACCTTGCCCTGCACGCTGACTCCGGTATCGCCCAGCAGCACCTGGCGGGCGTGTTCCTGGTTGCCCAGGGTCGCGGAAATACCCCACACGATCAGCCTGGGGTTCCAGCGGCGCAGCCGCGCCAGCGCCAGTTGCAACTGCACGCCGCGTTTGTTGCCAAGCAACTCGTGCCATTCGTCGACCACGACCATCTGCAGGTTACCCAGGGCGGCCTGGGCATCGGCGCGGGCCAGCAGCAGGGTCAGGCTTTCCGGGGTGGTTACCAGCGCGCTGGGCAGGCGCCTTCCCTGGCGAGCCCGTTCGCTGCTGGAGATGTCACCGGTGCGCAGGCCCACCGACCAGGGAATGTCCAGGGCCTGCAACGGCGCCAGCAGCGAGCGCTGGGTATCGGCGGCCAGCGCGCGCATCGGGGTGATCCACGCTACCGTCAACGGCGCATTCTTGTCCTTGCCCTTGGCGGGGACGGCGGGGCGTGCGGCGAAGCGTTGTAGCGCCGCCAGCCACACGGCGTAGGTCTTGCCCGAGCCGGTGCTGGCATGCAGCAGGCCGGATTCGCCGCGTTCGACCGCAGCCCAGACCTGCTTCTGGAAGGGGAATGGGCTCCAGCCCAAGGACTCGAACCAGGCTCTTGCGATGTCGGGCGATTTGCTCATGGGCCGCGGTCTGTTCCTTCAAGGGCTCAGACAACAGACCGCGGTGGTGGCCCATTGGTGCAATGGGCTGCCCGCGGTTTCACGCCTTGCGAATGAACGCTACTTGAGGTTGCCGCTGAGGAACTGCTGCAGGCGTTCGCTCTGCGGGTTGTTGAGCACCTGGTCGGGATGGCCGGATTCTTCGATCTGGCCCTTGTGCAGGAACACCACCTGGGTGGCGACCTTGCGCGCAAAGCCCATTTCATGGGTGACCAGGATCATCGTGCGACCTTCCTCGGCCAGGCTCTGGATGACCTTGAGCACTTCGCCGACCAGCTCCGGGTCCAGCGCCGAGGTCGGTTCGTCGAACAGCATGATGTCCGGCTCCATGGCCAGCGCGCGGGCGATTGCCACGCGTTGCTGCTGGCCGCCGGAAAGGAAGGCCGGGTACTGCTCGGCGACCCGCTCTGGCAGGCCGACCTTCTCCAGGTACTTGCGCGCCCGCGCCTCGGCTTCGGCCTTGGGCACGCCCAGCACGCGGCGCGGCGCCATGGTGATGTTCTCCAGCACGGTCATGTGCGCCCACAGGTTGAAATGCTGGAACACCATGGCCAGGCGGGTACGCAGGCGTTGCAGCTCCTCGGGGTCGGCGACGCGCATGCCGTCCTTGTCCTGAACCATGCGCACCGGCTGGCCGTCGAGGCTCATGGCGCCGTCGTTGGGCTGTTCGAGGAAGTTGATGCAGCGCAGGAAGGTGCTCTTGCCCGAGCCGCTGGCGCCGATCAGGCAGATCACATCGCCACTCTGGGCCTTGAGCGAGACGCCCTTGAGCACTTCGTTGTCGCCGTAGCTCTTGTGCAGGCCGTCGATGGTCAGTTTGTACATGTCGGTTCTCATGGCGAAAGAAGGTAGCCGCTGCGCCAGGCCTGGGTGCCGGCGACGTGGGCGATGACCATGCCGGCCGTCGCCATGCGCCGCAGCGAGCGGGCGTAGAGCAGGCCGGCCTGCGGTGCGTGGACCTGGGTCACGGCATCGCTGATGGGGTCGATGATATCGGCGATCAGTTGCCCGGCCTCGACGTACTCGCCGGGCAGCGCGCAGAACACCAGCAACCCGCCGACCGGCGTGGCCACCGGTTCCACCGCCGCCAGCGGTGTGGCCGGGTAGAGCAGTTCGGGCTGGGCGACGGGCTCGCCGTCGACCAGGCCGCGCTCGATCAGGTAGTGGATGATCGCCTGGGCATCACGGCTGGCCACGGCGTGGCTGACGTCGCCCTGGCCGCGCAGCTCCAGGGTCACCGAGAAGCTGCCCATCGGCACACGCTCGCCGAAGCGCTCGCGCAGTTGCCACCAGACCAGGGTGAAGCATTCGTCGAACGACTGTCCGCCCGAATCGGTGGCCAGCATGCTGGCCTGGGCGCCGATGTAGCGCGCCAGCGGCTCGACTTGCGGCCAGGCCTCGGGCGTGGTGTACAGGTGTTCCACCGACTCGAAGTCACAGTGCAGGTCGAGCACCATCTCGGCGTCGCAGGCCAGGCGCTGCAGCACCAGGCGCTGGGACTGCAGCTGGGTCATGGCGACCTGGCGCTCCAGGGCCCGACGCAGGCTGCTGCGGATCAGCGCAGCGTTGTGCGCCGGGTCGTCGCTCAGTTGGTCGTGCAGCTCATCACCCACCTGGCGAGCCAGGTCGACGAAGTGGCGGTTGAAGTTCTGCCCGCTTTCCAGCTCGTAGCGGCCCAGGGGCGTGTCCATCAGCACCTGTTCAAGGCCGATGGGGTTGGCCACGGGTACCACGACTATTTCGGCCTTGAGTTTGCCGGCCCGCTCCAGTTCGTCGAAGCGCTGCTTGAGGTACCAGGCCACCAGCATGCCTGGCAGTTCGTCGGCGTGCAGCGAGGCCTGGATGTAGACCTTGCGGGCCAGGTCCTGCGGCCCGTAGTGGAAGCTGTGGATCTGCCTGGCGGTGCCGGGGACCGGCGACACCAGGGCATGGGTCTGTTGGCGCATGGGGCTGTCCTAGTGAGCGGGGCCGAGAAAGGCCAGCCAGCGGCGTTCGGCCAGGCGAAACAGCCCGACCAGTATGAAGGTGACGCTCAGGTACAGCAGCGCGGCGATGCCGAACGACTGGAAGGTCATGAAGGTTGCCGAGTTGGCGTCGCGCGCCACCTTGAGAATGTCCGGCACGGTGGCGGTGAAGGCCACGGTGGTGGAGTGCAGCATCAGGATCACTTCGTTGCTGTAGTACGGCAGCGAGCGGCGCAGCACCGACGGCATGATCACGTGGGCATACAGCTTCCAGCCCGACAGCCCGTAGGCCTTGGCCGCTTCGACTTCTCCGTGGGCCATGCTGCGGATCGCACCGGCGAAGATCTCGGTGGTGTAGGCACAGGTGTTGAGGGTGAAGGCCAGGATGGTGCAGTTCATCGCATCGCGGAAAAACGCATCGAGCAACGGTTGCTCGCGCACGGCGGCGATGCTGTAGATGCCGGTGTAGCAGATCAGCAGCTGGATATACAGCGGCGTGCCACGGAACACATAGGTGTAGAACTGCACCGGCCAGCGCAGCCAGCGGCGCTCCGAGACCCGTGCGATGGACAGCGGGATCGACAGGCAGAAGCCCATGGCGATGGAGGCGCTGAGCAGCCACATGGTCATGGCCAGGCCGGTGATGTGCACGCCGTCGCTGTACAGGAACGGCTGCCAGTATTCCTTGAGCAGTTCGATCATCGCTTGGCCTCCCGCGTACCCACGGCATAGCGTCGCTCAGCCCAGCGCAGGGCGACGTTGGAGGCGCTGGTGATCATCAGGTAGATGAAGGCCGCCAGGACCAGGAAATAGAACAGCTGGTAGGTGCTCTTGCCAGCGTCCTGGGACGCCTTGACCAGGTCGGCCAGGCCGATGATCGACACCAGCGCGGTGGCCTTGAGCAGCACCTGCCAGTTGTTGCCGATGCCCGGCAGAGCGAAGCGCATCATTTGCGGAAACACCACGTAGCGGAACCGCTGGCCACGCTTGAGACCGTAGGCGATGGCGGCCTCGACCTGCCCGCGCGGCACCGAGAGGATCGCGCCACGGAAGGTCTCAGTGAAATAGGCGCCATAGATGAAGCCCAGGGTGATGACCCCGGCGCTGAACGGGTCGATCTCGATGTATTCCCATTCCATAGCGTCGGTGAGCAGGGTCAGCCCGGTCTGCAGGCTGTAGAAGATCAGCAGCATCAGCACCAGGTCGGGCACGCCGCGAATCAGGGTGGTGTAGACCTGTGCCGGAACACGCAGCAGCGGCGAGCCGGACAGCTTGGCACTGGCGCCGATCAGGCCGAGCAGGATGCTCAGAGCCAGCGAGAAGACGGACAGTTTGACGGTCATCCATGTGCCTTCGAGCAGCAGCGGGCCGAAGCCCCTGAGGCTGAAAGCCGAAAGTCCCAGATGGTTTAGCAGTGTGTCGAGCATGAATGAAGCCTTCAGCAACGAAGGGCACTTCCAGGAAGAGGCTGGGGCAAGGCAGACGTGGCAGCAAACTGTGCAAAAGCCCGTTTCAATCCAGCCATGACCTTGTGGGTCTCTCTTGGAAGAACCCGAAAACGCCCAGGAAAACGGCGGGGGATGATCGCCGAAATCGCTGGGCGCCGGGGGCTTTTTTTATTTGCCGCTGTACAGGTTCAGGTCACCGAAGTGTTTTTTCTGGATGGCGGCGTAGGTGCCGTCATCGTGTAACGCTTTGATACCTTTATTGAGAAGAGCCTTCAGCTCAGTGTTACCTTTGGCGATACCGATGGCGGTCTTGGACGGCAGCAGTTCGCTGTTGACCGGCTCGCTGACCACGTAGTCAGCGCCCTGAGGCGACTTGAGGAAGCCCAGTTCGGCCTGCAGCATGTCCTGGATCGACGCGTCGAGGCGGCCCGACACCAGGTCGGCGTACACCTGGTCCTGGTTGGCGTAGGCTTTGGTGGTCACGCCGGCCTTGTCCAGCACGGCCTTGGCATAGGCTTCCTGGATGGTGCCCTGCTCGTAGCCCACGGTCTTGCCTTTCAGGCTGGCGAGATCGGTAGACAGGCCGGAGCCCTTCTTGAATACCAGCGAGGTTGGGCCGGAGAACAGCTCATCGGAGAAGTCGATGACCTTCTCACGGGCCGGGGTCACGGTCATCGACGAGATCACGCCATCGAACTTACGGGCTTTCAGGCCTGGAATCATGCCGTCGAAATCGCTTTCTACCCACTTGCAGGTGACCTTCAGTTCCTTGCAGATCGCGTTGCCCAGGTCGATGTCGAAGCCTTGCAGGCTGCCGTCGGCGGCCTTGGATTCGAATGGAGCGTAGGACGGATCGACGCCAAAGCGCAGTTCCTTGTATTCCTTGGCCATCGCGCTACCGGCAGCGACGCACAGAGCCAGTGCGGACAGGGTCAACCATGCTTTCTTCATTGTTCGGTCCTATAAGCGAAAGAAGTGCGGCAGCCCCCGAGGGACTGCTACCGGCGGATGCCAGACGGCCATGAGAAAGCAATTTCTGAACCATTGGGACGAACATGCGTTTGAAATGTAAGCGGTTGTCGCATTTTCAACTCTCTCGCTCGGATGCGTATCGACCCTTGGAGGCTGAATCGAACGGGCAGGTAGCGGATCGATGCCCTGCAATGAGGCGGCTGAATTTCAGGGTGACTCGATTTGGTGCGTCAGGCCAGCAGGTCTTGAAGGGTGGCCAGGCTGTCGGCTTCTTCGACCGGCTTGTCATGGCGCCAGCGCAGCATTCTGGGAAAGCGCACGGCGATGCCGCTCTTGTGGCGTTTTGACAAGGCGATGCCTTCGAAGCCCAGCTCGAACACCAGGGTCGGGGTGACGCTGCGCACCGGGCCGAACTTTTCCACCGTGGTCTTGCGGATGATTGCATCGACCTTGCGCATTTCTTCGTCGGTCAGCCCCGAATAGGCCTTGGCGAACGGCACCAGCGTGCGCTCGCGGGCCTCGGGCGGGCCGTCCCAGACGGCGAAGGTGTAGTCGCTGTACAGGCTGGCACGGCGGCCATGGCCACGCTGGGCGTAGATCAGCACGGCATCGACGCTGAACGGGTCGAGTTTCCACTTCCACCACACGCCCATGTCCTTGGTGCGTCCGACGCCATAAAGCGCCTCGCGGGCCTTGAGCATCATGCCCTCGACGCCCAGGCGCCGAGCGTCTTCGCGCAGCCGGGCGAGGTCATGCCAGTTCTGGCCGTGCAATACCGGGGAAGCCAGCAAGACCGCGCTGCGGCTGTCGGCGATCAACCGGTCCAGCTGGGCGCGGCGCGCGTGCTGCGGGTGGCTGCGCCAGTCGTGACCCTGCCACTCCAGCAGGTCGTAGCCCAGCAGTACGACCGGGGCGTCGGCGAGGATCTTCTTGCCCAGGGTCTTGCGCCCGATGCGTTGTTGCAGCAGGGCGAAGGGTTGCACCCAAGGCTCGGCCTCGGGCAGCGGATCGAGGCTGAACGCCGACTGTTCGGCAGGGGGCGCTGCGGGCGCCTTCCACACCACGATCTCACCGTCGATCACGGTGCCATCCGGTAACACCTGGGCCAGGCTGTGCAGCTCCGGAAAGCGCTCGGTGACCAGCTCTTCGCCGCGTGACCAGATCCATAGCCTGCCGTCGCGCTTGACCACCTGCGCGCGGATGCCATCCCACTTCCACTCCACCAGCCAGTCCTGCACCGACCCCAGCAGGGTGTCGAACTGCTCCACCGGCTGCTGCAGCGCATGGGCGAGAAAGAACGGGTAGGGCTGACCACCGCGCTGGGCATGTTCATCGGTCGACTCCGGCGCGATCAGGCGGTGGAAGGATGCTGCACCAGGGCGGTGCGAAAGGTCCGTGTAGCCGACCAGCCGTTGTGCAACCCGCTTGCTGTCCAGCCCGGCGAGGTACGCCAGGGCGCGGGTGACCAGCAGCTTGGAGACGCCGACCCGGAAGCTGCCGGTAATCAGCTTGATGCACACCATCAGGCTGCTGCGATCCAGCTGCGCCCACAGCGCTGGCAGGCGCTGCGCCAGTTCCTCTGCTGGCAGGCCGCGCAACGGCAGCAGGCGTTGTTCCAGCCAGATCGCCAGGCCGGCGTCGTCACCCTGTTCGGCATGGGGCAACAACAGCGACAGCGTCTCGGCCAGATCGCCTACCGCCTGGTAGCTTTCCTCGAACAGCCAGGTTGGCAGGCCGCTCAGCTCGGTGGCCTGTTCGCGCAGCACACGGGTCGGCACCAGTTGCCGGGGCCGCCCTCCGGCGAGAAAGTACACGGCCCAGGCGGCGTCTTCGGCAGGGGCCTGGGCAAAATAGTCGTGCAGCGCGGCGAGTTTGGCGTTGCTGGAGGTGGTGGCGTCCAGGCGCGCATAGAGTTCGGCGAAGGCCTTCATGCCGTGCTCTCCTCGGCTTGTGCGGGGGCGTCGTCTTCCTCGCCGTACTCGGTGTCGAAGCCCTGGGCATCCAGGCCCTGCTCACGCAGGTAGCGCACCAGGATCGGCACCGAGCCGTGGGTGACCATCACTCGTTCGGCACCGGTCTGTTCGATGGCCCACAGCAGGCCCGGCCAGTCGGCGTGGTCGGAGAGTACGAAGCCACGGTCCACTCCGCGTCGGCGACGGGGGCCGCGCAGCATCATCCAGCCACTGGCGAAGGCGTCGCTGTAGTCGCCGAAACGCTTCATCCAGGTACTGCCGCCAGCCGAGGGCGGGGCAATGATCAGTGCCTGACGCAAGGCCGGGTCGGTTTTCTTGAAATCACCGGCGTACTGGGTGGGCGGAATATGATTGCCGCCGGCGCGGTAGACGCGATTGAGCGGTTCGACCGAGCCGTGGGCGAGGATCGGGCCGATGCTCGAATCGATGCCGTGCAGGATGCGCTGGGCCTTGCCGAAGGCATAGGCGAACAGCACGCTGGCCTTGCCCTGGGCCGCGTTGGCGCGCCACCAGTCGTTGATTCCGGCAAAGATCTGCGCCTGGGGCGCCCAGCGATAGATCGGCAGGCCGAAGGTCGATTCGGTGATGAAGGTATGGCAGCGCACCGGTTCGAAGGCCGCACAGGTGCCGTCGGGTTCGACCTTGTAGTCACCGGAAGCCACCCACACTTCGCCACGGTACTCCAGGCGCACCTGCGCCGAGCCCAGCACATGCCCGGCCGGATGCAGGCTGAGGGTCACGCCGTGGTGGTTGAGCGCTTCGCCGTATTGCAGCGTCTGCAGATTGATGTCCTGGCCCAGGCGCCAGCGCAATATGCCCTCGCCACTCGCGGCCGCCAGGTAATGGCTGCTGCCGGTACGGGCATGGTCGCCGTGGCCGTGGGTGATCACTGCGCGTTGCACCGGGCGCCAGGGGTCGATGTAGAAATCACCGGGTGGGCAATACAGGCCTTCGGGGCGCGCGACGACGAGATCCATGGGGTAACTATCCTGCAGGGCTTGCCTGTTATGAACCGGCCGGCCACGTACAAGTTCGATGCAGGTACGGCCTGTGCCGTGCGGTTTGGCCGCTTTCGGCCTGCTGCAGGGGCTTTGGCCGCGAAACGCTTCGCGGCTGAAGCCGCTCCTGTCGTCCAGCGGTTGGTGGCATCCCGACAGAAAAAACACCGGGCGTGGTAAAGAAACTCGGACTCGGCGCGGGAAACCGTTACGCTATGCGGCTGTATCTTTGTATTTCTTCGAGGTAGTACCCGTGTTTTCCGAATTGCCCCTGCACGAACGCCTGCTCAAAGCCGTGGAAGAGCTGAAGTTTGCCGAGCCCACGCCTGTGCAGGCTGCGGCCATCCCCCTGGCATTGCAAGGGCACGACCTGCGTGTGACGGCGCAGACTGGCAGCGGCAAGACCGCTGCATTCGTATTGCCGATTCTCAACCGCCTGATCGGCCCGGCCCAGCGCCGCGTCGACATTCGCGCGCTGATCCTGCTTCCGACCCGCGAGCTGGCCCAGCAGACCCTCAAGGAAGTCGAGCGCTTCGCGCAGTTCACCTTCCTCAAGGCCGGGCTGATCACCGGCGGCGAAGACTTCAAGGTCCAGGCTGCCATGCTGCGCAAGGTGCCGGACATCCTCATCGGCACCCCCGGGCGCATGCTCGAACACCTCAATGCCGGTCACCTGGAACTGGACAAGGTCGAAGTGCTGGTCTTCGACGAGGCCGACCGCATGCTCGACATGGGCTTTGCCGAAGACGTCGAGCGCCTCACCGATGAATGCCCGAACCGCCAGCAGACCCTGCTGTTCTCGGCCACCACCGGTGGCAATGCGCTGCGCGAGATGACCCAGAAGGTCCTGCGCGAGCCCAAGCACCTGCTGCTCAACCAGGTCAGCGAATTGGCCGAGGGCATTCGCCAGCAGGTCATCACCGCCGACCACGACCAGCACAAGGAAGCGCTCATTCATTGGCTGGTGACTAACGAGACCTTCCAGAAGGCGATCATTTTCACCAATACCAAGGCTTGGGCCGACCGTCTCTACGGGCGCCTGGTGGCGCAGGACATCAAGGCCTTCGTATTGCACGGCGACAAGGACCAGAAGGACCGCAAGGCTGCCATCGACCGCTTCAAGCAGGGCGGCTCCAAGGTGCTGGTGGCCACCGACGTCGCGGCCCGTGGCCTGGACATCGAGGGCCTGGACCTGGTGATCAACTTCGACATGCCGCGCAGCGGCGACGACTATGTTCACCGCGTGGGCCGTACCGGCCGTGCGGGCGGTGAAGGCCTGGCCATTTCGCTGATCACCCATAACGACTGGAACCTGATGTCGAGCATCGAGCGCTACCTGAAGCAGAGCTTCGAGCGCCGCGTCATCAAGGAGCTGAAGGGCACCTACAGCGGGCCGAAGAAGGTCAAGGCATCCGGCAAGGCAGCTGGCACCAAGAAGAAAAAGACCGAGGCCAAAGGCGACAAGAAAAAAGCCCCGGCCAAGCGCAAGCCGGCCAGCAAGCCAAAATCCGAACTGGTCAGCCAGGACGGCCTGGCGCCGCTGAAAAAGCGCAAGGCGCCTGCTGCGGAGTAAGCCTCGCTGCACCGCCCGGCGCATTTGCTGAACGCCGGGCCAGCCCCTCGGTCACAACCGATGAAGCCGCCCGTGGCCGGATGTCACGGGCTTTTCATCCATGTTGGACGGAGGTGCAGCACCATGGCTTACGATTGGGACCTTATCGAACGTCTGCTTCATGAAGTGCAGAACGGCGCAGGGCAATCCTTCGCGCCGCGTCAGTATGCCGAAGACCATGCCCAGGCCATGGCCGCGCAGGGCGAATCCGAAGGCGATGTTGACCACCTGAAGAAACAGGCGTCGGACCTTGAGGCCTTGCTGGTGGAACGTGGCTATATCGAGCCACGGCCGCGTGAAGAAGGCGGCACCGGCACCAATTTCATCCTCACCCCCCGCGGCTCCAGCCTGCTGGCGATGATCGACAGCAGCATCCCCGGAAATACCCACCCACGTCAGGTGCTGGACGAACAGGCCGATGGCCTGGATCCGGCGACCTTCGACAGCATCGCCGCCAAACCCCAGGTGGCCGGGCCGGTCTGGTAGACCGATCGCTTCGCCGCAAACGCCTCATTTGAGTTGAGGGAGCGAGCTTGCTCGCGAAGGGCCTGCACACCGCGCAGAGCCTTTTCGCGAACAAGCTCGCTCGCTATAACCGGCCTGCGAAGGAACACGCGTTTCAACGGATGACGCGACTCAATTGGCGGCGGTCTTCAGGCAATTCAGGTCGGCGAAGTCACTGCGCATGTCGGCAATACGCTTGAGCAGGCGCTGGCGTTGCGCCGGGGTGCTCATGGCGTAGATGTCCACGAACAGGCTGATCGCCGCCTGCTCGGTACGCGCATAGGCTTCCCGGTAATCCGCTGTCCAGAAGGTCTGGCGGTCCTGCAGCAGTGCACTGATACGCGGTGCGAAGTCTGGCTGGTCGCGATGGCGCACCGCGTCGAGGAAGCGGCTTTGCCAGTTGGCGCGGTTCGCCAGCCAGGCCTGGTTCTGCTCACCCAGCGAAGCCGACCACTGTTGCACGCGGGCTTTCTGCGCAGCACTGAGCGATCCCAGCCAGGGCGACAGGCGTTTCTGCATCCGCTCGGCGCGTTCGGCGATCTGCTCGTCCAGGGGCTGGTCCAGGTATTCCTTCTGCCGCTTGCGCTGATCCCGTTCGAAGGCTTCCTGCATCTCCTGCACCTGGCGGTCGTCGAGGCGCCCGAGCAACTCCACCGCCGAAGGGGTGACCTGCCGGGCAATGCGAGCAATGGCCTGTTCCGCCTCGCGGGTGCGGGCCTGCAGTCCGGCAGCGGTGACCTGGTCGTCGCGCACCATCTGCTCCAGGCCGTCGAGCCAGGTCAGGTAACCCGGCAGCTCGGTGCTGCAATGCCATTGCAAATGCTGTTTGAGGCGTTCGTCGAGCCAGCTTTTCTGCTCGCCCTTGACCTTGAGGTAGTCGCTCAGCGACCAGGGGATGATCACGTCCAGGTTGCGGTACGCCAGGCTCATCTGGGTACAACCGCTCAACAGACCGACAACCATCAACAACGAAATGAAGACTTTCGGCAGGTAACCCATAAGCACTCCTTGCGCAGGCAAAGCAGTAGAGGCTACTCGGACGGAGCAGTTCAATGCAGTCGTACAGCGCAGGTGTGAGTGTAGGGCTTGTGCTTGTAGGGCGTCAGAAGAGCGCTCGCACTGCCTTGATGGTCAGGGTCTGTTCGCAGCGGGGATTATGCCCGCTGTACAGGTTGCAGCTGTCGCCCGACAGGCTGGAATCGCTGTAGATGAGGTTCATGTCGATGCCCAGCCAGGGCCTGGAGAGTTTCAGCGACCAGTCGTTGAAACCGCCGATCATGCTGCCGTCGTCGGCGCTCTGCAGGGTATCGAAACGGTGCGTGGCGTATTGCATGCGCACGTTCATGCCCAGTTGCTCGATGCTGCCCAGGTCGACGAACAGGGTGCTGTTGGTGGTGCCGGTATCGTTGCTGAAGGCCGCACCCAGGCGGCTGTCGAGGATGCGCAACCCGGCATACAGTTCGTTGCTGGCGACCTGCGCGGTGTCCGGATAGCTGTAGCGGATCACGCCGACTTCATAGCCGAGGGTCTGGTCGAACGGCTTCTTGAAGCCCAGGTAGGAGTCCAGCTCGGCGGTGGTGTCCGGAGCCAGGCCGAGGTTGGGCGACCACTGGCCGAAATACACACCGCTCTCGTGGGTCAGGTCGAGGCCACCGTGAAAGGAGCCTGCACCATTGGAGGGCGTTACCAACCCCTGGGCCATGCTGCGCGTCGGCGTGGTGCCGAGCTTCAGGGCAAAGTCGCCCAGGCTTCGCTCCATGACTTGAGCGCAAACCGATTGGCTGATCAGGGCGGCACCGAGCAACGGCACCAGAAAACGGAACATGGGCATGGCGCACTCCAGGTAGTGGGCGAGGAGTGTGGGAATCAGGGTTTGGGGTGCTAAACAGCTGCTTGAGGTCACGCAAGGCGCGTGCCAGAGCCTTCGCAAGGATACCGATGAAAATCCGCAACGTATGACCGTTCGTCGATCCGCAGGCAAATGGCCGACCGGCACCGGCCTGTGGCGACGCAGTGGGCCTGCACCGGTTAGAATGCGCGCCACGCAATTCAGAGTGATCGGCACATGGCTTTAATCGGGCGCTTCAACAGCTTGCAGATCGTCAAGCACACCAGTTTCGGGTTGTACCTGGACGGTGGTGCGGACGGTGAGATTCTTTTGCCCAACCGCTATATCCCCAAAGACGTTCCCACCGAAGTGGATGACTGGCTGAACGTGTTCATCTACCTCGACAGCGACGACAAGCTGATCGCTACCACCCTCAAGCCGAAGATCCAGGTTGGCGGTTTCGCCAGTCTCAAGGCGGTGCAGGTCAACAATATCGGCGTGTTCCTCGACTGGGGCCTGCCCAAGGACCTGCTGCTACCGTTCTCGGAAGAAAAGCGCCAGATGCAGGCCGGTGACTACTGCGTGGTGCATGCTTATCTGGACAAGCACACCCGGCGCATCACCGCGACCTCGCGGCTGGACCGTTATCTGGACAAGACCCCGGCGCGCTACAGTGCGGGGCAGGCCGTCGACCTGCTGGTGGTCGAGCGCACCGACATGGGCTTCAAGGCGATCATCGAGAACAGCCACTGGGGCCTGATCCACAAGAACGAAGTGTTCAAGTTCCTGCGCCCCGGCATGCGCGAGAAGGGCTACATCAAGGAAGTTCGCGCTGACGGCAAGATCAGCCTCAGCCTGCAACCGGTGGGCGCTGAAGCGGCCGAAGGTCTGGCCGGGCAGATTCTCGCCCGTCTGCGTGACAACGGTGGCGTACTGGCGGTGAGTGACAAGAGCGAGCCGCAGGTCATCAGCGACCTGTTCGGGGTCAGCAAGGGCAATTTCAAGAAGGCCATCGGCGGCCTGTACAAGCAGGGCGCAATCGTCATCCATGCCGATCGCATCGAACTGGCCTCAGGCCAGTAAGGCATCGATCGCTTCGGTCAGGCGTTGCAGGGGCTGGGTGCCACTGAGCACTCGTGCCTCACAGAGCGGCTGGTCGACCCGGCGCAACAGCATCACCGGTACGGCGCGCAAGCCCAGGTCGTTGGCCATCGCCTCATCGCGCATCACCTCCGGCCGCTGATCGCCTTCGCGCAGGCTTTGCTCCAGTGCGCCGCGCGGCAGGCCCACCGCTTCGGCGGTGGCGACCAGCACGGCGCTCTGGCCGATGTCCTGACCCTCTTCGAAGAACGCGCGGAACAAGGCGCGGTGCAGCTCGCTGAAATGGCCGTGGCCATGGGCAAAGTGCGCCGCTTCCTGGGCCAGGCGGCTGCGCGGCTGGATGGTCGGCATGCGCATTGGCAAACGGCGCCGGTCGGCCATGGGCAGCACCGCGCGGCTCCAAGTCATGCGCAGGTAATCGGCGTTCGGGTCGGGCAGGCTCAGTGGCTCGGGGCGCAGTTCGAAAGCGTGCCAGTGCCAGTCGATGGACGCGCCGTAGCGGTTCTGCAGTTCTTCGAGCAGGGGCAGTTGCAGATAGCAGAAAGGGCAGACGTAGTCGCTCCATACGTCTGCCCTGAGGGTCGGTTCCATACCGGTGTTCATTCCCGAGACTCCATGACAGTTACAGCAGTGACTGTCCGGTCTCGGTAAAAGGTCCGCTGATTGCCAGTCGTGGGGCCTGAACGGTTGTCGAGGGGGCTGTGAGGAGCGTGGGCTTGGCGCTGCCGGCCACGCTCGCAGCCTGCATCAGGCCTGGAGAAACACCGCAAAGCCCAGCTGGCTGCCCTTGGGGCGCAGGTCCTGGAGTAACGAGTCGCGGTCGGCGGATAGCTCCAGGCTGATGCTCGCCTTGCGCTTGCCGGCGTTGCGCACTTCCATCTCGCTGATGTGCGCGCGCAGGAAGTTGGTCGGCACCTTGAGGTGCTGCAGTTGCTCCGGCTCAGCGGTGTACAGCAGCAGGTTCAGCCACTCGGTGCTTTTGAGCTGGCTCACCGGCAGGTCGAACCACCAGATATTGCGCTTGCGGTCCAGGATCGCGAAGTGGCTGTTGTCGGCGGTCAATGCCGTGCCGCCGAGTTGCTGGTTACGGCGGTCGATGGCCTGCTTCTTGTCGAGTTTCATGAATGGGTCCGTGCACGTGCTGGGCTGCGCATTGTCGCACAAACCCCGTTCAGGACGCGGCGACGAACGGAAAAACCACTGGGGAAAATAATTGAAACTCCTGCGCGAGGCCCTCGGTCCATCGAAATGTCGGGGTTATCACGACATCCTTCAGCAACGGGGCCCAGAGGCCCGGGAGAGTCTTCATGAGCAGTACCAGCGATAAAGTCAAAGGCATGGTCAATGAAGCGGTAGGGAACGTCAAACAGGGCGTCGGCAAGGCGACCGATAACGATAAGCTGCGCGCCGAAGGCAAGGGTCAGGAAATCAAGGGGCGCGGCGAGCAGGCCCGTGGCAAGGCCAAGGATGCAATCAAGAAAGGCGTCGACAAGGCCTGATTGCCTTGCCTCTGGCCGCCCGCTGCGGCTGACGCGCATTCGCTATCCAGCCGGCTGTGGTGCTTGCCGCCCACAGCCGGCTTTTTCTTGCCTGACGCCGGTCGAACCCCCGTCGGGGTTGCCGGTCTATTGCACAGCATCGGTTGAATACTGTCAGACTGATACGACGCCTGTTTGCACAGCGATGTGCCGTGTTTCTCCCTGAAAGGGTATGGCCGCAAAAGGAGACGCCATGTTTTTTCCCCACTTGCGTGGTCTGCCACCGGGCAAGGTGCTGGTGCGCACTGTCACCGAGTTCGTCAACGACGAGATGTCAACCTATGCCTCGGCGCTGGCGTATCAGGCACTGTTTTCGCTGTTTCCCTTCCTGCTGTTTCTCATCGCCCTGATCGGCTTCCTGCATCTGCCGGATTTCTTCACCTGGCTGCGCCTGCAGTCGGAGCTGGTGCTGCCGCCCCAGGCGCTGGAGCAGGTCAATCCGGTCATCGACCAGTTGCAGCAGTCCAAGGGCGGCTTGCTCTCGGTGGGTATCGTCATCGCTCTGTGGACTGCTTCGGCGGGCGTACGGCTGATGATGAGCGCCATGAACGCGGCCTATGACGTGGTCGAAGGGCGGCCGATCTGGAAGCGCCTGCCGCTGTCGATTCTCTACACCGTGGGCATCGCCGTGATGCTGCTGGCCGCTGCAGGGCTGATGGTCACCGGTCCGCAGGTGATGAACTGGTTCGCCGCGCATCTGGGCATCGAGGACTTCATCGTCACCCTGTGGACCCTGCTGCGCTGGCCGCTGATCATCATCCTGATGATGGTCGTGGTGGCGGTGGTCTATTACGTGATGCCCGACGTCAAGCAGGAGTTTCGTTTCATCACTCCCGGCTCGGTGCTGGCGGTGGTGGTGTGGATCATCGCCTCGCTGGGCTTCAGCTTTTACCTGAAGACCTTCGCCGACTACAACGCCATGTACGGCAGCATCGGGGCGATCATCGTGTTGCTGCTGTATTTCTACATCTCGGCGGCGGTGCTGCTGCTGGGGGCGGAAATGAATGCAGTGATCGAGCACATGTCGCAAGAAGGCAAGGACAGCGGCGAAAAAGTACCTGGCGATGGCGGCGTGGAGGCGTGCGGCGACGACGAGCCTGGCGTAGGGGGGGCGCACGCCGCGCCGCGTACCTGATGGATTGTGCCGTCAGCTGTGGCAGCATGTCGGCTCATACCATTGCGAAAAAGGGACTGCGATGATCCGCGAGATTCTCAAGATGGGCGACCCGCGCCTGCTGCGCATCGCCCAGCCGGTGCCGGAAAGCCTGTTCGGCAGCCATGAGCTGCAAGCCCTGATCGACGACATGTTCGACACCATGCACAGCGTCGGTGGGGTCGGTCTGGCTGCACCGCAGATCGGCGTCGACCTGCAACTGGTGATTTTCGGCTTCGAGCGCAGCGTGCGCTATCCGCAGGCCGAAGCGGTGCCGCGCACCATTCTGCTCAACCCGGTGATCACGCCGCTGGAGCCGACCCTGGAAGCCGGCTGGGAAGGTTGCCTGTCGGTGCCGGGCCTGCGTGGCCAGGTGCAGCGTTACCGACACATCCGCTACGAGGGCTTCGACCCTTCCGGCGAGGCGATCCAGCGGACTGCCGAAGGCTTCCACGCGCGGGTGGTGCAGCATGAGTGCGACCACCTGATCGGCCGCCTGTACCCCTCGCGAATCACCGATTTCAGCCAGTTCGGCTTTACCGAAGTGTTGTTTCCCGAGCTTGATCCACAGGCGGATGACTGACCCGCAGCATGGCCAGCAGCGCCTTGTGTTGCTGGTAGCGCGCCAGGCGTTCGCGGAGCCTGGCCGGTAGCTCGGGCGCCAGCGTGAAGCCCCGCCGTGCGTAGAACGCCGTCAGCGAAGGATGGCAGAACAGCCACAGGGGGCCGGGTTGTTCAGCCTGGGCACCATCGATCAGGCACCCGGCCACGCCTTGGCCTTGCCAGGCGGGGGCCACGAACAGGCCGGTCAGCCAGTGGCCGTGGTCGACCGGGGTCAGGCACAGCGCGCCAATGATCTGCGCCTGGCGCGCCACCCAGGCCTGGCCGCCGGCCGGCAGGCGCATCGGCGAACGGTGGCTGCGGTAGAACTTGTCCAGCAGCGGTCGTGACGCGTCGGGCAGGCGTTCGATGGAAATTTCGGGCATGGGCGCGTGGGCAAAAGCAGGCATGATAGCGGCAGGCTCGCTGATCATCACCCCGGAATCTGCTCATGCCCGCATCTGCCGACTTCACCCCCTTGCCCACCGAACGCCTCTTGCTGCGTGGCTTCGAGGCCGATGACCTGGCCGAACTGGCCGCGCTGCTCGCCGATCCCCAGGTCATGCGCTACTCGGTGCGTGGCGTGATGAGCACAGCGGCCAGCGCCGAATTTCTTGACCACTGTCGCAACACCCTGCAAAGCCAGGGCTGGGGGCCGCTGGCGGTGATCGAGCGCCGCAGCGGCTGCCTGGCCGGGTTCTGTGGAGTGAGTAGCGAATGCTTCGAGGGCGTGGATGAAGTCATGCTGGGTTATCGCTTCGCTCCGGGGTTCTGGGGGCGTGGCCTGGCCAGCGAGGCGGTTGCTGCCGTGCTCGAACGGCTGTTCGTCGGGTCGGGGCCGGAGTCGGTGCTGGCCGTGGTGCAGCCGGAGAACCTGGCGTCGCTGCGGGTGCTGCACAAGAACGGTTTCACTGGGTTCGTGAATGCGCGCTATCACGGCCTCGGCGTGCGGGTCTATCGCCTGCGTCGGGCCGACTGGCCGGGCAGGCGTTGCTGATAACGGCATATCGGGACTGGATACGACCTTTTACATGTCACTTCCGGACTTTTGCTGCTAGGTTCAGAGATCGGCCAGGGCCTATCGGCCTTGATTGTTCCGAGCCTCTCCAGGCTCATCACGGCGGTGGGAGCCTTTTCGCGGCCGAAGCCGCTTCTGAAGACCCACAGCGACCCACGCAGACCCAAACCACAGGGAGGGGCGATGAAAGACAGCAAAGCCATGCCCCTGTCGGGCCTGCTTGCCGGCCTGGCGATCTCGCTGGGGCTGGCTACCAGCGGTGTGCGTGCCGATGAAACCGACGACACGGCGCTGGCCTTCGTTCAGCAGCGCCACCTGGGCGAGGGCCTGGGCTGGCTCAGCTATCAGCTGGCTTCACGTACTGCGGTGTTCGCCAGCCTGGTCGACACCCTGGGCAAGCCCCGCGCGCAAGCCCTGGTGCAAAGCGAGTTGCAGCGCCTGCAGCCGTTGTATCAAGGGCAATGGGAGCAGAACCTGGCCAGCGCCTATGCGCACTCGTTTTCCGCCGAGGAGCTGCGCCAGCTCAACGAAGGGCAGGGCGACGCGACGCTCAGAAGCCGCCTGAAAGCGCGCAACAACGAAGTCAGCCAGGAAATGAAGGCGCGCTCGTCCGACCTGCTCAGCGAGTTCGTCAACCGCGCCCTGCAAAACGCGCAGAACAGCCTGACGCCCTGAGTTATTCAGACCCGCACCGCCACCCCGAACAACGCCACGCTGCTCAACTGCCCGTTCTGCTCGGTGAGGCACAGCGGCGCGGTGCCGCCCGGCATGCGTACCTGAACCTCGCCTGCGCTGACCAGACCCGCCGCCCAGGCCGCGCAGGCGACTGCGCTGGCGCTGGTGCCGGATGATGCCGTAGGTCCTTCGCCGCGCTCGAACACCCTGGCCTCCAGCACGCCCGGAGCCAGCTTGCAGGCCCACTGCAGGTTGATACCGGCCGGGCAGGGATCGCCGCGGCCCTGTGCACCCGCGGCAAAGGCGATGCGGGTCAGCGCGGTGCCCAGCGCAGTTTCATGCAGGGCGGCGAATTCCGGCAGCTGGCTGGCGTCCGCCAGCAAGGTCACGCAATGCGGATTGCCGACGCGCACGAACAGGCTGTGGACCCAGGCTGCGTTGACTGCCGCCAGCGGCGCTACACGCTGCACCGGCCTGTCGTTGAACTGGCCTGGCGCGATGGATTCGGCGCGAGCGGCCACGGCGTCAGGACCGAAGCACGGGGCGCCCAGGCCCAGCCAGAAGCCCTGCACACCGTCGTGTGTACCTGGCCGGATGTCGGTCTGCACGGGTGAGGGTATGCCGCTGTGATGAACTTGCACACTGAACGCCTGGCTATCGACCAGGCCGCTGTCGGTCAGGGCCTGGGCAAAGATGGTCAGGCCGTTGCCGCTGCGTTCGGCCAGGGTGCCGTCGGTGTTGACGATCAGCAGTTCGAAGGGCGCCTGCGTCTGGAACGGCCCCACCAGCAGGCCATCGCTACGGTGCGCCTTGGCCCCTTCCGGGCGCGTGCCGGTGGGCCAGTCACAGATCGCGGCGATGGCCTGGGGTGTCCAATGCCGAGCGTCGCGCGCTGCGGTATCGGGGCGTTCGGGAACGGGCACGCCCAGGGCGCGCAGGGCCTGGGGGGTGACCACTGCGTAGCGGTTGCCACGGGCATCGTAGATTCGGGTCATGGTGGGGGTACTGAATGGTGGGCTTGACGCATTCTGCACGCTTGCGCAGGTGAAGGGTGGTAATCTCAACGCAATATCACGGTCGGACGCGTGGTCCGCGAGAAGCCGCCCTGTCAAGGAATCCAGGCATGCAGCTGCAACAGCGCAATAACGTGACGGTAATGGGCCACGGCCCGATCACCCTGATCTTCGGCCACGGCTTTGGCTGCGACCAGCGCATGTGGCGCTTCGTGGCGCCCGGTTTCGCTGACCGCTACCGCGTCGTGCTGTACGACCTGGTCGGCAGCGGAGGTTCCGACCTGCATGCCTACTACCGGCACAAGTATGAAAGGCTTGAAGGCTACGCGGCGGACCTGCTGGAAATCATCGAGCAGTTCGCCGAGGGGCCGGTGGTGCTGATCGGCCATTCGGTGAGCGCGATGATCGGTGTACTGGCCGACCGCATGCGCCCCGGCGTGGTGGCCGCCCATGTGATGGTCGGGCCTTCGCCACGCTATCTCGACGACGAAGGCTATGTGGGTGGTTTCACCCGCGCTGACATCGATTCGCTGCTCGATACCCTGGAAAGCAACTACCTGGGCTGGTCCAGCACCATGGCTCCGTCGATCATGGGCGCCCCCGACCGGCCCGAGCTGGGAGAGGAACTGACCAGCAGCTTCTGCCGTACCGACCCGGCCATCGCCCGGCATTTCGCCGGCGTGACCTTCCTCTCCGACAACCGCAAGGAAGTACAGGGCCTGACTACGCCGAGCCTCATCCTGCAGTGCAGCGATGACCTCATCGCGCCGGTCGAGGTCGGTGACTACCTGCACGCAGCCATGCCCGGCAGCGTATTGTGCCTGGTCGAGAACATCGGCCATTGTCCGCACATGAGCGCACCGGACGCCTGTGCCGAGGCCATTGAGCGTTTCCTCGACGCCGGCCCGGGTCGCCCTCATGCCGCCTGATGAATTGCCAGACGCCGAAACCTGGCTGGACGAAGCACCCTGCGGGATGCTGCTGACCACCAGCAACGGTCGCATCGAGCGGGTCAACCAGACCTTCTGCAACTGGCTGGGGCGCGAGCGCGAGACCTTGCTGGGCCAGCGCTTCCAGAACCTGCTGAGCATGGGTGGCAAGATCTTCTGCCAGACCCACTGGTATCCGCTGCTGCAGATGCGTGGCTCGGTGTCGGAGATCAAACTGGAGCTTATCCATGCCGATGGCCGGCACCTGCCGATGATGCTCAATGCACTGCGTCGCGAAGGGGCCGCTTGCTCCTACCATCAGCTGGCGCTGTTCATGGCCGAAGAGCGCAACCTCTACGAACGCGAACTGCTGGCAGCGCGCAAGCTGGCCGAAGAACTGCTGCAGCAGCAGTTGGCCGCGCAAAAGGAACTCAACTCGGCGCAGAACCGCCTGCGTCTGGCGCATGCCGAGTCGCAGATTCGCGCGACCTTCGCCGAGCAGATGATCGGTATCGTCAGCCACGACCTGCGTAACCCACTGACGGCTATCAAAATGGCCTCGGGCCTGCTCGATCGGCTGGTGGAAGATGAACGGCACAAGCGTGTGGCAGGGCACATTACCCATGCGGTAGACCGAGCCAGCCGATTGATCGCCGACCTGCTGGACTTCACCCAAGCCCGAGTGGGCCAGGGGCTTTCGGTCAATCAGCAAGCCATCGACCTGCACGCGGTAATCGGGCGTTGTGTCGAAGAGCTGCGCCTGGCGTTCCCAGAGCGGCGCCTGGTGCACCTTCGTGAGGGTGAAGGACGATGCAACGCGGATGCCGACCGCCTGTTCCAGGTGGTCAGTAACTTGGTGGGCAATGCCATCAGCTATGGCAACCCTGACAGTGACGTCACCGTGACCTCGGGGTTCGGCAGCAAAGGCAGCCGTGTGTCGGTGCACAACCATGGCGAGCCGATTCCGGTCGAACGCCAGGATGAACTGTTCGAACCCCTGGTGCGTGGCACCGCCAATGAACACAGCCGTAGCGTCGGCCTGGGGCTGTTCATCGTGCGCGAGATCGCGCGTGCCCACTTTGGCGAGATCAGTGTGCAATCGAATGCCGAACAGGGGACGACCTTCACCGTGCGCCTGCCCAAGGTGTTCTGAAGCGCCTCTGCCTGCTGACCAGTCTTGTTACAAAAGCCTGACTACAGGTCTCTTGCCAGTGTGGGGGGGCTGGCCGAACCTGTTCGGGCATTTGTTTTCAAACGCCTGAGCCCTTCACATTCCGCAGGCAGGACAACCATGAAGCCTTTTGTGCGATACCTCGCCCTGGCGTTGCTGCTGGCCGGCCCCTCATGGAGCGTGGCGCAGCCCTTAAGCGGCAGTGGCGCCGACGCCGGCAACCCCTACAACAGCCCGATCAAGCGCGCCAGCCCTAATAGCCGTCAGGGCACGCAGTCGATCACGCCCTCGGCCCCTGGTGTCAACACCGCGCCCACTGTACGTCCGCCGACCTTGGAAAATGGCGGAATCCGCAATGGCTACCCGACCCGTCAGCAGGCGCCGGTGCCACCCCCTGATACGCCGCGCTTCAACCCGCCGGATCGTGGCACGCCTACCCGATGATCTTACGAATGGATAAGGAATCGCCCATGTTGAGAAAGACCCTGATCGCCACCTGCTGCGCCTCTCTGCTGGCCGGCTTGCCATTTACCGTGTCGGCGGCCGAGACGGCGCGTTACAAGAGTGAACTGGGTTCGGTGACGGTCACCCCCCTGGCCGAGGGCCTGGACCACCCCTGGGCCTTGGCCTTCCTGCCGGAAAAGCAGGGCATCCTGGTCACCGAACGCTCCGGCGACCTGTTGCTGCTGAGCCCTGACGGTAAGCAGCGCAAGGCGCTCTCCGGGGTGCCGCAGGTATGGGCCAAGGGCCAGGGCGGCCTGCTCGACGTCGCCCTTTCACCAGACTTCGCCAATGACCGCATGGTCTACCTGGCGTACGCCGAGGGGGATGGCAAGACCGCCGCCGAGGGCGATCATGCCGGTACGGCGGTGGGACGCGGGCGGTTGTCCAAGGACCTTACGCAGTTGGAAGACTTCAACGTGATCTTCCGCCAGCAGCCCAAGCTTTCGGTAGGCAACCACTTCGGTGCACGCCTGGTGTTTGATCGCCAGGGCTACCTGTTCGTCACCCTGGGCGAAAACAACGACCGGCCCACCGCTCAGGATCTGGACAAGCTGCAGGGCAAGGTGGTGCGCATCTTCCCCGACGGCCAGGTGCCCACTGACAACCCCTTCGTCGACCGCAAGGGCGTAGCGCCGGAAATCTGGAGCTTCGGCCACCGCAACCCGCAGGGCGCCGCGCTCAACCCCTGGAGCGGCACCTTGTGGCTGGATGAACACGGACCCAAGGGCGGTGATGAAATCAACATCGTCGAGCGGGCGCAGAACTTCGGCTGGCCACTGGCAACCCATGGCATCAACTACTCCGGGCTGAAGATTCCCGAAGCGCAGGGTAAGGAAGTCGAAGGTACGGTGAAGCCCTTCCATGTCTGGGAAGTGTCGCCTGGCGTCAGCGGCATGGCGTTCTACAGCGACGGGCGCTTCAAGGCCTGGGATCACAACCTGTTCATCGGCGCGCTGGCCACCGAAGAGCTGATTCGACTGCAGTTCGAGGGCGACCGTATCGTGCACGAAGAGCGCCTGCTCAAGGAACGCAAGGAGCGCATTCGTGATGTGCGCCAGGGGCCTGACGGTTATCTGTATCTGCTGACCGATGACGACAAGGGCAAGTTGCTCAAAGTTGGCCTGGAATAACGCTGCACTCATTCAGACGCCGCTTGAGCGGCCAGCGTGCGACACATGAAAAAGGCCAGGGCCGCCACGCTTGACGCGCTGGCGGCCCTGGCCTTTTTCAGCAGAAGTTCGAATCAACGATCTTCTTTATCGAGCAGTACTTCACCGGTCTTGGCATCGACGTGGTAATCCCATTCGGTACCCTGGGCATTACGCAGTTCGATCTCGTACACATAGCGGCCATTCTTCTGGTCCAGCTCGGTGTCGTGAATGGTGAAGCCCTGATGTTTATTCAGCGCTTGCTGATTGAATTGCTTCAGGTCACCGATGGTGCCGGCTTTCTGCAGGTCGGCGATCTGGTCTGGGCGCACGTCGGCCTGGGCCATACCGGCAGCGGTGGTCAGGGCAACAGCGGCGAACAGGGCAGGCATGAATTTTTTCATGGTCAATTTCCTTCTGTGTGGAATCTGCAGTGATAGAGGCTTTAACGACTGAGGGGTTCAGTTGTTTTGTTGGGGCCAGATTAACCACGCCGACTTAATTCATCCTTAAAACGGAAGTTTTCCGGGATGGCCGGTTTTTATTGAAAAAATGCCGCGCCGTGGTTGTAAAAGTTCCGCCGTGACCGTAAAAGATGGCCCCTTTCGCGCAACCCAGGAGTTTTCCGCCGATGATGATGCCGCACCGACTGGCCCGGCCGCTGATGCCGCTGGGGCTGGCCGTCTCCTGCGCGTTGCAGGCCGCCGAGCCGCTCAGCCTTGACGCCGTGCAGATCCAGGACACGCTCGGCCCGGCCGACAGCGATGGCTACCGCGCTACCCAGGCGAAGGTGGCCGGGCCCGGTGCAGCGCCATTGCTCGACACCCCGGCTTCAGTGTCGGTATTCACCCAGGCGCTGTTGCAGGATCGTCAGGCCAGGCTGCTCAGCGAGGTGTTGCGCAACGATGCTTCGGTGGGCGAGGCCTATGCTCCGGTGGGCTATTACGAGAACTTCACGGTGCGCGGCTTCTCGCTGAATGCCGGCAACAGCTACCGCATAAACGGGCACAGCATCGCCGGTGAGCAGAACGTGGCGCTGGAGAACAAACAGCAGGTCGAGCTGCTCAAGGGGGTGTCCGGGCTGCAGGGCGGCATCGCCGAGCCGGGCGGGGTGGTCAATTACCAGACCAAGCGCGCCGAAGACGTGCGCTCGGTGACGGTGGCAACCAACGAGCACGGCGAGCGCTATATCGCCACTGACCTGGGCGGCTGGTTCGGCGCCGAGCGGCAGTTCGGGCTGCGTGCCAACCTGGCCCATGAAGACATCCGCTCTTATGTGGCGCACGCCGACGGCCAGCGTGATTTCGCCTCCCTGGCGCTGGACTGGAACATCAGCGAGCGCGCTACCTTGCAACTGGACGCCGAGTACCAGACCCGCGAGCAACGCTCGGTTCCCGGCTACCAGTTGCTCGGCGGCACCGCGCTGCCGCACGACGCGTCGCCGCGCAAGCGCCTGGGGCACCAGAGCGGGTCCAACCCGGTGGGCATCGACTCGCTGAACTTCGGCGGGCGCTTCGAGTACCGCTTCAGCGACGCCTGGACCGGCAGCCTCAGCGCTTCGCGCAGCCGCGTGGTGATCGACGACTACAGCTCCTTCGCCTGGGGCTGCTACGGGGCGGCCAGTTGCGCCGGTGAAGCGGTGCCCAACCACTTCAGCGCCGAGGGCGACTACGACATCTATGACTATCGCAGCCCTGACGACACCCGTCGCAACGACGAGGTCGAAGCGGCGCTGAGCGGGCGTTTCAGCACCGGCAGCCTGGAACATGAACTGACCTTCGGCAGCAGCGCCCTGCGCCGTACCGTCGATACCCGCGGCACCTTCAACGAGTTCGTCGGCAGCGGCAACATCTATCAGACTCCGGACACCTTCGCCCTGGCCGACAAGGCCCTGCCACACACCGAGCGGCGCCTTGACAGCCGCCAATACGGCCTGTTCGTCAATGACCGCATTCGCTTCGACGAGCACTGGCAGGTGGTCGCCGGGGCTCGCCAGGTGTACCTCGACGAGCAGGCCTGGCGCGAGGACGGCAGCGACCTGCGCCACACCCGCCGCTCGCTGGTACTGCCCCAGGCGGCGCTGATCTACAAACCGCAGGACAACCTGTCGTTGTACACCAGCTACAGCAAAGGGTTGGCGTTAGGCGGCACGGCAGCGTGGTTCACCAACAATGCCGGCGAGATCCTCGCGCCGAGCGTATCGCGGCAGCTGGAGGCGGGCATCAAGTACGACCTGTCGCGCATGAGCCTGACGGCCGCGCTGTTCCAGATCCGCAAGGCTTACCAGTACGCGCGGCCGGAGGGCGACGGCACCTTCACCTATGTCGAACAGGGTGAGCAGAAGAACGTCGGCCTGGAGCTGGGCGCCAACGGCCACCTCACCGAGCGCCTGCAGATCGCCGCCAGCGTCGCCGCCATTCGCGCGCGGGTGCAGGACAGTGGCACCGCAACCTACGAAGGCCACCAGGCCCTCAATGTGCCGCGCTACCGTGGCAGCCTGCAGGCCGACTACAGCCTGCCGCTGCCCGGCCTGGCGCTGCTCGGTGGCGTGCAGTACAGCGCCGCCAAGTACGCCGACCGTCAAGGGCAGGTCGAAGCCGGTGGCTATGCGCTGTTCAACGCCGGCGCCCGCTACAGCACGCGGCTGAGCGGCTACGACACCGTATGGCGGTTGTCGGTGGACAACCTGTTCGACAAGCGTTACTGGCGCGATGTCGGGGAATACCTGGGTGACGACTACCTGTTCCCCGGCGCCCCACGCACCGCCCAGTTGTCGGCTACGGTGAATTTCTAGGCTTTGGAGGCCATACCCTTCGCTCAAGCGGCATGTGTCACCCGGTGGGAGCGGCTTTAGCCCGTGGGAGCGAGCTTGCTCGCGAAGGCGGCGTCACGTTCACAGCAAATTCAGCGACTTTGCCCGCTTTTCGCGAGCAAGCTCGCTCCAACAAAGACCGAAGAGCGTCTAACTGACCGGTATTGGCTTCAGCCGGGATGCTTTTCCAGGCGGCGGCACCCGCCGGGCGTGCTATCGCGGGCAGGGGTGTTATCCTGCGCGCGCCTTCAAACTGTCACATCGGGGTGCCCATGACGGCCAACCAACGACCACGCCCGCAGCCTTTCTCCCGCTCCGACTACCGGACCCTGGGGCTAGCTGCGCTGGGCGGGGCCCTGGAAATCTACGATTTCATCATCTTCGTGTTTTTCGCCCTGACCCTCAGCCAGCTGTTCTTTCCACCGGAAATGCCCGAGTGGCTGCGCCTGCTGCAAAGCTTTGGGATCTTCGTCACCGGCTACCTGGCCCGGCCGCTGGGCGGCATCTTCATGGCCCACTTCGCCGACCGCCTGGGGCGCAAACGGGTGTTCAGCCTGAGCATTCTGCTGATGGCCCTGCCGTGCCTGCTGATCGGCCTGATGCCCACCTATGCTCAGATCGGCTTCTGGGCGCCGCTGCTGCTGCTTGGCCTGCGCGTCTTGCAGGGCGCTGCGGTGGGCGGCGAGGTGCCCAGTGCCTGGGTGTTCGTCGCCGAACATGCCCCGGCCGGGCATCGCGGCTATGCCCTGGGTGTGCTGCAGGCTGGCCTGACCTTCGGCTACCTGCTCGGCGCCCTGACCGCCACCTGGCTGGCCCGGGTGTTCAGTCCCGCCGAGATTCTCGACTACGCCTGGCGCATTCCCTTCCTGCTGGGCGGGGTGTTCGGTGTGGTGGGCGTATGGCTGCGCCGCTGGCTCAGCGAGACCCCGGTGTTCATGGCCCTGCATGCCCAGCGCGAAGACATGAAGCGCCTGCCGCTGGGCCAGGTGCTGCGTGACCATCGTCAGTCGCTGCTGCCGGCGGCACTGTTGACCTGTGTGCTGACCTCCGCCGTGGTGGTGCTGGTGGTCATCACGCCTACGGTGATGCAGCAGCGCTTCGGGTTCGCTGCCGGGGAAACCTTCGCCCTTAGTGCCTGGGGCATCGTCTGCCTGAACATCGGCTGCGTCCTGGCCGGCCTGCTGGTCGACCGCATGGGCGCTTGGCGCGGCGTCTTGCTTTACAGCCTGCTGCTGCCCGTGGGCATCGGTGTGCTTTACGCCAGCCTGATCGGCCAGTGGCTGGCCCCAGGCCTGGCCTACGCCATTGCTGGCCTGGCCTGTGGCATCGTCGGTGTGGTGCCGTCGGTGATGGTCGGGCTGTTCCCGGCGCGCATCCGCGTCTCGGGCATTTCCTTCACCTACAACATCGCCTATGCCCTCTGGGCCAGCATCACACCGCTGTTGCTGGTGGGCCTGATGCCCTGGAGCCCCTGGATCTGCGTGGCCTACAGCCTGGTCATGGGCGCTGTGGGCCTGGCCACTGCGGCCGTGTATGGCGCCCGCCAGAACCTCGCCGAGAGCCCCTGCCTGGGCAAATGACCTGCCAGGGGACAGCCGGCAGATGACCGGCTGTCCCCGTTTCGCTACTGCCGTCTACGCTTGAAGGACATGACTTGTGCCGCACGTCGGCACGGGTCTGCGGGTGATTGATGAGTACTTCTCGGCGCCTTTTGACATGGCCAGCGGCAAGGCGCTGTTCGACCTGCAATCCTGAGCTGGCTGGGCCAGAGGAGAGAAGACATGAGCGTCAGACCCATCCCCGAGGACTTTCATACCGTCACCGTGTACCTGGGCGTGCACGACGGCAATGCTGCCATCGATTTCTACGAGCGCGTGTTCGGTGCGCGCCTGGAGTTCCGCCTCGACCGCCCGGACGGCCGCGTCGGGCATGCAGAGCTGTACATCGGCGATACCCGGATCATGCTCAGCGAACCCTGCGAAGAGGGCGCCCTGAGCAGCCCGCCGCTGGCCCTGCACCCCGACAGCCCGTGCAAGTCATCGGTGGGCCTGCACCTTTACGTGCAGGATGTCGACGCCACCTTCGAGTTGGCCATGGATGAAGAAGGGGTGTCGCAGGTCAACGCGGTCAAGGACCACTTCTATGGCGACCGCTCCGGTGCCTTGCGCGATCCGTTCGGCCACCTGTGGTTCATCTCCACCCACAAGCAGGATGTCAGCCCCGAGGAAATCAAGGAGCGGGCGCGCAAACTGTTCGGAGGGCATGAATGAAAGCCGCTGGATCCAAATGTAACAGTGGATTGTAATTGAGCGGGCGCAAGTTTATCTTGCGCTCGTTGCACTTTTCTCGCTCGAACTGCCATTACTCTATCGCCTTTATGCACTAAGCGTGCGTCGTTAGTTTGGCTGTGTAAGACATTTAAATAAGTATTGCTAGAGATGTCTCAAGTAATTGTAGGAATCATCCTTAATTGGCGGGGTGATAACTGCACGTCGATAATTGTGCGAAATATCCCTGCCTGGCTGCGCGATAAAAATGGATGGATCGGGACTGTCGAAAAACGGCCGGCTCGTCAGGGACTACAAATCAGGAAGTGTCTGACACGCTCGCGGCATGCGTGCGTCATTTAACAGAGGAACCATCATGTACGTCACGAGCAGGGAGCGAGAAGTCCTCGGGCTGCTGCTGCAGGGGCTCACCAACAAGCAGATCGCCGAACAGCTGAGCATCAGCGGCTATACCGTGCGAGACCATGTTTCCGCCTTGTTGCGCAAGGGGCAGGTCAAGACCCGCAGCCAGTTGATCGCCTGCCATCTTTGTCGACTTGTTTCACCCCCCATGCACTGACCCCCTACATCTGTCGGATTGTATCCCGGCCCAAGCCTTACATAATTAACTGGCCCGGAGCGCACGTCTGCGCCGGCGCTCTGTACTTATAAAAACGTTCACCACGCCTGGAAGATTCCAGGCGTGAAAGATCGATATTGCCGACACTTTTTCGATGCCAGGGATACTCACCACCATGAAGTTTCATATCACCACAGACCGCGAACTCCGTGAACTGCACGAACGCCGAGGCGCTGCACAGGAGGCGGTGGACAGGCCGCTGGAGAGCTTCAGCGAGGCGCAATGCCAAGCGCATTACCAGGCACTGGCGCAGCAGCAGCAAGCCTTGCCCCGCGCCCGGCTGGAAGCCCAGCATGCGAGGCTGATCGGACCTCGCGGGCAGTTCGCCCTGCTGGTGCAGGAACTCGAAACCCTTGGCCGCCAGGCGCCGACCCTCGATGACCTGGCCGAATTGGGCAGCCGTGAGCTGCGCACCCGGGCCGACAAGGCATTGAGTTTCGTCTTCGGCCATCAGCGCCTGCGCCCGCCGGCACCCAACCCCTATCGCGGCCTGAGCCGTGAAAGGCTGTGCTGCATGGTCTATGACGAGCAGGCCGGCTTCACCCTCATCGAGCGGTATGCGGCATTGGTTACCCTGCGCCAGCACGACACCCATTACTTTTCCCGGCTTATCGACACCACACGCAAGACCGTAGAGCGGCGCCTGGTGTTTCGCGGGCTGCTGGAGCATTTCGATGCCTTGCTGCCGATTGAACGCTGCATCTACCCGGCCAGCTACCGTGAGGCACAGCTGCGTCATCTGCAGCAGGAAGAACAGATCTACGGGCCGCTGGAACTCGGTCAGCCGATGGCCGTGCTGGTGGCACGGCACAGCATCAGTACCCTCCTGAAGAAAGCCGGTGCGATTCAGGCCCCCACCGGCAATGCCTGAGTGGTCTGCACATCGGCAACGGCGCTGACCACCCGGTTACGCCCGGTGCTCTTGGCCTGGTAAAGCGCCTTGTCGGCGGTATGCAGCCACATGCCGGCATCTGTCATTCGCGGCTCGCGCACGGCGACGCCGATGCTCAGGCTGATTTTCAGGTCCGGGAGCAGCGCATCGGAGCGCTGTTCGATCTGCGAGCGCAAGCGCTCGAGGATATTCACCGCCTGTTCCAGGCGAGTGTCGGGGAGGATCAGGCAGAATTCGTCGCCGCCGTAGCGACCGGCGAAATCCGTGTGGCGCGTCGTACTCTGCAGGGCCTGGCTCATGGCCTTGAGCACCGAGTCGCCGACAATGTGGCCGTGGCGGTCGTTGATGGCCTTGAAGTGGTCGATGTCGATCAGGGCGACACAGCTGTCGCGATGCCGATGCTGACTGCGCTCGAACTCCAGCTCCAGCAGGTCCTTCCAGGAACCGTGGTTGAACAGCCCGGTGAGGCTGTCGGTGCGGCAGATCTGGCTGAGCAGATGCTTGTGTTCACTGAGGTTGAGCGCCACCCGAAAGCTGATCCAGCCGATGAAGATCGGGTAGATGACCAGCAACGGCAGAAAGGTATAGACCTCGCTCATCGTGCTGCTCAGGCGCAGGGGCGGGCTGAGCAGTGCATAGCACAGCAGGGCACCGGCTGCGTTGGCCACCAGGCCACGCACCAGCAGGCGTACCCCGTTGGCGGCGATGTTCTGCATGGCGATCATGGCCGTGATGCTCACCGTGGCCACCGGGCTGAAACCGAGCATGGCCAGCCATACGCCGCCCATGAAGGCGTCCAGCAGAATGTTGTGCAGCTCGGCCCGGTAGGGGTGGCCGCTGCGCCGCGAGCGCTGAAAAGCCAGATGCGGCCAGATCCACGCATGCAGGAACAGCAGGACCCATACCCACTGCGCTACACCCATCGAGAGCATGCAGGCGCCCACGGAGACGGAGCCGACCGCCAGCCCGATGCAGCGGGGCAGGTAGATGCGTTTGGCGAAGGACAAGCCTCTGCCGGTATTTTCCGCGTTGAGGGTTTTCATGACGGCGGTTCACTGTTCGCGTGTTGCCCGACCAACGACAAGGCGCCTGAGCGACTGACGACTGCAGTGTGCGCCTATCGCAAGGTAGAGGGGAAGGGCAAAGTGCCATTATCCAGCATCTCCAGGATCACGGCTGCCTCGTCGGATAAATGGCGTAATGTCCAAAGCGTTGTGCCGTGCCTTGGCGCGACCGCTGGCAAGCGGCTTTGAGGCTATCGGCCGATCACGCGGGCCAGCAGCTTGGCGTGGCCGGCCGGGTCTCGGGCGCTGGAGATCAGGTTCAGCACCGCCGAACGATTGCCCGAGGCCGCCACCAGCGTCGTGGTCAGCACCTTCGCACCGCCCAGGGTGGCCTCGGCGTCGAACTGGCGAATACCCAGGCCATTCTTTTTCAGCACGCGTCGTTCGCCGGTCTTCTGGAACTGCTGATAACTGTTGCCCTGTTGGCTCAGTGCCGCAGCGCTCAATTCGTCGAGCACCTGGGTATCGTTGTCGGCGGCTTCGACACCGGTAGGGTTGGGGGTTTGGGTGACGATCAGTACGCGCTGTTCGGCCTGCAGGCTGTACATCGCGCCGCTGACACCTTCGGCCTTCGCCTTGGCGTCGATCTCCGGCATTTCGCCTTTCACATACCCAGTGGGCAGGCTGAACTTCAGCTTGCCACTCAACAGCGAGACGGTCGGGCCACCCTTGGCCGGCGCGTGCCGCTTCTCGGCTTGGGCCAGGCCCGGCAGCAGCAGGGTGGCGCTGAGGGCCAGGGCAATCAGAACTGAGCGACGTGGAGTGGGCATGGCAAAACCTGCGACGGGGAAATCCCGTACTGTGCCTCAATTGCCTGCACGGGTCACCGCGCAGGCCGAGAACGACGAAAAAACACAGAACTGGCGCACATTTCGACTAAAGGAGGGAGCTTGGCCATCAAATAGCTACTTATGCTGCCATCGAACCTGCCGAGAAACTTATGACTCAGTCTGTTGTCGCCCACCGTGGTGTGATGCAGCCGAGCTGCCAGCACCCTTGGCAGCTGAGCGGCGAATCGCGGGGGTTCGCAGGACGACGACTTGCTCACTCATTGTTCTTCGCTACGCTTGATTTTTAGGTGCAGCAGGTGGCCAGGCGCCCTTATGCAGCAGATTCCAGGCGAGCAGGAATATCCTCAGTCATCAGGAGAGGTTGCAGTCGATGCGTTTGAACATGCCGGTCACTCAGAACGAAAGGACTTTTCCTGCCAACGAACGGCTGATTTCCACCACGGACATGAACAGCCACATCACCTACTGCAACGACGCCTTCGTCAGCATCAGTGGCTTCACCCGTGAAGAATTGGTCGGCCAGCCGCACAACCTGGTGCGCCACCCCGACATGCCGCCCTCGGTGTTCGCCCACATGTGGGAAACCATCAAGCAGGGCAAACCGTGGATGGGCGTCGTCAAGAACCGCGCCAAGAATGGCGACTTCTACTGGGTCAGCGCCTACGTCACGGCGGTGTACGAAAATGGTCGCATGGTCGGCTACGAGTCGGTGCGTTCGTTGCCGACCCGCGACCAGGTGCGCCGCGCCGAAGCCCTGTACGCGCGACTGCGCGCCGGTAAGCCGGCGGTTTCACTGCTGGGTAGCACGCTGTTCCACCTGTCGCGGCAATTGCCCATCGTGGTCGCCACGGCGGTGCTGGCGGTGGGCAACTTCCTGATGAGCGACTTCCTTTTCACCTTCCTGCTGCTCGCCGTATTGCTGATTCTGGCGGCCTATCAGGAAGTGCGTCACCGTCGCAGCCTGCAAAAGACCCTCGACGAGCATCCCAAGGCCTTCACCAGCCCGCTGGTGGCCCTGACCTACAGCGACAACCGTGGCCCGCAGGCGCGCCTGGACCTGGCCATGATCAGCGAAGAAGCCCGCCTGCAGACCGCCCTGACACGCCTGGTGGACACCGGCGAAGGGGTCAAGCAGCGCGCCGGCCAGTCTGCGCAGCTCTCGGTGCAGCAGGCGCGCTCGCTGGACCAGCAGCGCAACGAAACCGAACAGTCGGCCACCGCCATCAACCAGATGGCCGCGACCATCCAGGAAGTGACCCACAACGTACAAAGCACCGCCCACGCGGCGACCGAGGCCGATGAGCTGGCGCAGAAGGGCCGTAACCTGGCCGACGAAAGCCTGCTCGCGATCCGCCACATGGCCAATTCGGTGAACGAAATCGGCCACGCGGTCGGCGAACTGGCGGGCTCGACACAGTCCATCGGCAGTGTGGTCGACGTCATCACCTCCATCGCCCAGCAGACCAACCTGCTGGCCCTCAACGCCGCCATCGAAGCCGCCCGCGCCGGCGAACAGGGTCGCGGTTTTGCGGTAGTGGCCGATGAAGTACGCTCGCTGGCCTCGCGCACCCAGTCGTCCACCGAAGAAATCCAGAAGATCATCACCTCCCTGCGCGACGGCGCCGACCGCGCCGTGGCCACCGCCGCGCGTGGCGAGCAGATCTCCCAGGAAAGCGTGGCCAGCGTCGAAGCCGTGCAACAGGCGCTGGACGGCATCAGCAAGGCGGTGACGCGCATCACTGGCATGAGCCAGCAGATGGCCTCCGCTTCGGAAGAGCAGAGCCACGTGGCCGAGAACATCAACCAGCAGATCACCCGCATCGCGCAACTCTGCGACCAGAGCGCCGCCCAGGCCCAGCAAGGCTCGAACATCAGTCGCGAACTGGAAGAAATGGCGCAGTACCTGCACAGCCTGGCCGAGCGGTTCAGCCGTTGACGAAAAGGGCGGCAAGGCTTGAGGGCCTTGCCGCCTCGAGGGCCTTCACGGGAGACTGGTAGGCGCCTCAGCCGCAAGCAATCCACCACGGCTGGCCGCCAGGCACCTCACATGCGGGGGTCGAAATGGTTGAGGATCGACCAGGATTTGCTGCGGATTACGACGATAGTCAAATGGATATGCAACAAGACCATCAGCAGCGCCAGCCATCCAACATAGAGGAATGTGGACTTCTCGCCGCTAATAAGGAAGAAAAATAGATGTAAGGCACAGGCGAGGATGTTGTAAAAGATGGTAAGCCAGTATTTGATGGGGCCGTATTTTCTTTCGACACAGTTACACTTGGCTAGCCATCCAAATAGATAGAGGCCCGCGCATGGTCTTATATAAAGTAGTAGAGGCTCAATGTAATCCTCCATGCAGGCCTCCTGCTGAGGTCGGTATGGCCTTTGCCTGTCCTGAAAAGACGGTGTTGGTTGAAGGTCGCTTGATCATTGCTGCTTCTATCGCTTGAACCTAAAGATTTTCCACCAGGGGCGGCGGCCGGGGTGGTAGGTAATCGGCTCCGGCGGAGATGGGTTGGTAAAGGCGTGGGCCAGTACCATGACAAGTGAAATCCAGCCAAAGAGATCCCTATCCAACTCTCCAAGAAACGGTAGCGTGCCTTTCATTGCGAAGCGAAGGTGGATGGTTAATAAAATAAAGTTATAAATTCGTGTGACATTTGATTTTAGTTCGCTGTATCGAGGTCCTGAAAGGTAGATTTTTGATAGTAGGGAAGGCAGATAAAATAATACGGATACAGCTGTGAATGCTAAAAAAATAAAAATATTATTCATTCCGACTCTTCCATTCGTTGTACATGCTTTCGATGGTTATGGTGTCTGCGGATCTTTCTACGGCCAGAATATCCTTCGTGCTGTTTCTCCAGGCTCTTACTTTGTCTGTCTCTAAGTATCGATACAGACGCCAGGCACTCCGGGAGGGGACTTTTCGCAGACCTCCATACACAGACAACGTCAGATCGACAGCGCCGTAAGCCATGTTTCCGTGAAATTTTTCACCGCCGGCCATGATGGCAGCCTGCTGATAAAGCTTTCTGACCGGTCCTTGAGTCTCTGTGGTGTCGTTGATCAGGTTGTTGCCGTTCTCATATATGTTGTTGGCTCCATGCGCTATCAAAGGTGCTCCTGCAAAAGCACACAAGGTGCCGACCGATGCATAACAGATGCCTGCGCCGCTCGTCACCTGCAGGACTCCGCCAGCCAGTCCCAAGCTCTTTCTAGCCAGGCTTATAGGCTGATTCAGCAGACTGGCTTTTTCCTGCTCAAGATGGTTGATCGCCTCTTTGAAGCCCAGTCGACCGCTTTCAACTTCCGTGACAATTCCCTGCGCGTAATAAGCCACCTCCCGATTGAACTGCAGCCGCAACATCCCATCGCTGATATGCCGCGCGGCCACTGTGCAGGCCTGGCCCTTGAGATGCGCCGCCGCCTGTTGGACCTGCTCCAGGTCCTGGCCGCCCGCCTCGGGCAACAGCTGGAAACTTCTCACCGCTCCATATCCCAAGAGGCATAGCCGGTGGTCCCGGCGCTGTGGTGGGTCCAGATGATGTCGCGGTAGCTGAGCGCCAGGTGCTCCTGGGCTTCACCGTCGTTCTGCACGACCACGTGCGGCATGTCCTGGGTCAGCTCACGTACCTGCCCGCCGCGCAGCTCGACGGTGTAGAACTTCTCCTGCGTGCCTTGCGCAGAGGTGCGGTAGAACTCGATCAGGCATTCGACGCGCTCCTGATTGGCCAGTGCCTGGCTCAGCAGCGGCGAGGATTTGTCGACGGGCTTGGTGATGAACACCGGACGGTGGGTGGCGTGCCGCGCGTCATCGAGGTTGGCCATGTTATGGGTGAAGGCCAGGATCAGGATCTTGTCGGCATGCATCGGCTGGCATTTGTTGCCCAGCGATTGAGGTGTCGAACACCCGGCGGAAATCAGCCCTTGCTGCTCGCCAGTGATGGTCATGTAGCCGCAGTTGGCCATGTTGAAACGCGCCTCCGTGCAGAAAAGAGGCGCAGTGTATTTTTGAAAATGGAGACGATATGTAGGACGCCTCTGAACCTTCAGTCGCTGAGCTTACGCGTTACTGTGGGAATCTTGATTTTCTGTAGGAGCGAGCTTGCTCGCGAATAGTCCACATCGCCATCCACCAATCCGCCCGCTCTCGAGACTCAACCGGCTACCGCCCAATGCAAGCCCGCCACCAGGACTCTCCGGCTTTCAATGCCTCGGCTTGAGGGGGCGTCAACACCTGCGGTACATCGCGCAGGCGAATCCATGGCTCGCTCTGCCAATGCAGCAGGCTCAGCGACAACCCCGGCCACTGCAACACGCTCAGTGCCGGCGCCGGGTCATCCACCGCCAACCGCGCATCCCGCAGCGCAGCCACCACCTCATGGGTGATCCACTGCCGCAGGCTGCGCTGTTCCGGGTGATGGTGATGCACCAGCAACACATACACCCCCGACTCGCTGATCATCAGCTCTTCTTCACCCAGTTCTGCGCAACGATACGAGAAAGCCTTAACTCGGCAGCTCGGAGTTCTTCAGCGTATTCCAATGTGAGGTAAGCGCTTTTTGGCTCGGCCGATCTACGGTCTTCATAGGCAGTAACGCGGGCTTGCCGTTCAACAGCCAATACTCACTGTCTGTAAGCTCGCCCGCTAAGCCTACCTTCAGCGTCTCAGGATCTATCCATAACAGGCCTAGATCGAAGAGCGTATGGATGTCCGCACGAAGCAGCAAACCATTGCTGACCACGTTAGTTTCAGCGCCAAGGTAAGGGACGATATGCGCGGCTTCTAATAAAGCCTCTACGCTGCATCCGGTGACCGCACAGCGCTTTGAATAAGCAGCCAGTAGTTTCCTGCGAAAGGTGCTTTGGCCCTTGCGACGCACGATGTTTGCCAGTGTGCGGGCGCGGGCATCTTTTATGTTGCTTGGGTCGAACTCACCTTGCGCTTGCAAGTGAGTCTCGATATTGCCCAGCGTGGTCGCCAACAGATTTTGGCGACGCAGCACGAATTGGGTAGGTGCTGCGCCTTCATGGCTCTGATATTGGAACGGCCCTTCATAGACGAAACCGGCACCAGGGTATTCGTACTTTGCTTTGCGGTAGAACAGCAGCAGTTCCAGACCTTCAGCCAAATGCTCTTTGATGAGCTTGTCGGTCCTGCCCTTGGATTGACCATCCATGTGGAGCGTGTCGCCGTCCAGTAGATCCTGATATTGGGTACGGTCTGCCGTCTTGTGCTCGGTGACGAACAGCCAAACCGAATGCAGTCCGGCGGGCTTGAAAATGCCGGTATTGATGGTGGCGTCAGTGATGGAGAAAAGGCTCTTAAGATCCGCGCGGGTGTAGACCTTGCCGACCTCTAGATAGGCGGACGCGTACTGAGATCCTGGTTTGTCTTGTAGGTCATTGGCATTCACTGCGTAGGCCTTTTCCTTCCAATGGCTAGGAAAAGAATGTTGCAGTAGTTGCTGGTGTTATGCCACTAGCGTTTTGAGAATGTTCCACCCTTTAGCGAGTGCAAGCAGGTCCGTCGGGGATTGCACGATCCACTACGCAATCGCGCTGGGCCCGATCGCCCCATTCAACCCCGTCTTCAACCTATCCCGAAAACTCTGAATCAACGGCTCCTTGGCTCTACCTCTGCGCAACGCTAGCGAAAACGGTGCCTGGTAGCCGAACACCGCTGGCAGCAGCACCTTGAGCCGCTGTTGCTCCACCCAGGTCTGTGCGTAGTGCTCGGGCAGGTAGCCGATATAAGCGCCGGACAGCACCAGGATCAGTTGCGCCTCCATGGATTCCACTGTCGCTGCGCTGTGTTTGAAGCCGTGGCGGGCCAGTTCGGCCTGGCTCCAGTAGCCGCGGCCGACCATGCGTTGCTGGGTGATGATTTCCGCCGGGATGCGTTTCTGGGTGAAGAGTTCGTGGCGGTCGCTGCAGTACAGCCAGTGCTGTTCGCGGTACAGGGCCTGGTACATCAGGCCGTTCATGCGCAGGTAGAAGGCACCGATGGCGAGGTCCAGGCGGTTTTCCAGCAGGTCCAGTTGCAGTTGCGCGGGGCTGAGCACCGAGAGGTGCAGGTGCACGGCGGGGTGTTCCTTGCTGTAGGCGCCGATCACTTCGGCCAGGGGCAGGGCCGGGTCGCTGACCGTGGAGTCGAGCACGCCGAGGTTGAGGGTGCCGCGCAGTTCGCCCTTGAGAGCTGCGCTGTAGCGTTCGAAACCTTCCAGTTCGGCGAGCAGGCGCAGGGTTTCCTGGTGGAAGAGTTCGCCCTTGCTGGTCAGGCTGAAACCGCCGCGGCCCCGGTGGCACAGCACGATGCCGAGCTGGGCTTCCAGTTGGCTCATGTAGGTGCTGATCGCCGAGGTGGAGAGGTTGAGTTCCTGCTGAGCCGCCGCGAAGCCCTGGTGGCGCACCACGCTGGCGAAGATGCGCAGCAGTTTGAGGTCGGGCAGGGCAGAGGACATCGGGGGCTCCGGCGGGTGATCGTGAGGGCAGTGTAATGAACGCAGGGGCGATAGTTTAGAAAATCCTGAACTAAGTATTTGCTGGCAGCGATTCTTCCGCCTGCCACCGCTACCCAGAATGGCCTCACTTCAATGACCACCACCGTGAGGCCACCCGTGGACAAGACCTTCCACCAGCCCTTGGGCGGCAATGAGATGCCCCGTTTCGGTGGCATTGCCACCATGCTGCGCCTGCCCCATGTGCAGACTGCCGAGGAGCTGAGCAAGCTGGACGCGGCCTTCATCGGCGTGCCCCTGGACATCGGCACTTCGCTGCGCTCCGGCACGCGCTTCGGGCCACGGGAGATCCGTGCCGAGTCGGTGATGATCCGCCCGTACAACATGGCTACCGGCGCGGCGCCCTTCGATTCCCTCAACGTCGCGGACATCGGCGACGTGGCGATCAACACCTTCAACCTGCTGGATGCGGTGCGCATCATCGAGCAGGAGTACGACCGCATTCTCGGCCACGACATCGTGCCCCTGACCCTGGGCGGCGATCACACCCTGACCCTGCCGATTCTGCGTGCCATCCATAAGAAGCACGGTCCGGTCGGGCTGGTGCACATCGATGCGCATGCCGACGTCAACGACCACATGTTCGGCGAGAAGATCGCCCACGGCACCACCTTCCGCCGTGCCCAGGAAGAGGGCCTGCTGGACAGCCAGCGGGTGGTGCAGATCGGCCTGCGTGCCCAGGGCTACACCGCCGAGGATTTCAACTGGAGCCGCAAGCAGGGCTTCCGTGTGGTGCAGGCCGAAGAGTGCTGGCACCAATCGCTGGCACCGCTGATGGCCGAGGTGCGCGACAAGGTCGGTGGCGGGCCGGTGTACCTGTCGTTCGATATCGATGGCATCGACCCGGCTTGGGCGCCGGGCACCGGCACCCCGGAAGTGGGTGGCCTGACCACCATCCAGGCGCTGGAGATCATTCGTGGCTGCCAGGGCCTGGACCTGATCGGTTGCGACCTGGTGGAAGTGTCGCCGCCTTACGACACCACCGGCAATACCTCGCTGCTGGGGGCCAACCTGCTGTACGAAATGCTTTGCGTGTTGCCAGGCGTGGTGCGTCGCTAGGCTGCTGCCGCTGGGTGGCATGGCTTGCGCATCATGAAGGCGAGCGGGGTTGTTCGCCGCGCAAGCCGCTGCGACAGGGGCCTGCGATTTCGCGAGCAAGCTTGCTCCAACACGGTCAGCCGTGGCCAGGCGGTACAGCGTTGGCCTCGCAGGCCGCACATTAGAACAACGAGCTGCAAACCCTCCGCCCGGGGTCAACGGGCGGCGATAAAGGGTCAGCGTGCCTGCGCTGGCCTCACAACAACCGTGACAGGCGCTGGAGCAGCATATGAGCCAATCGACCCGCATCGAGACCTTTGGTGTCGAGCAGATTCCCGACCATCAACGCCATGCGTCGCCCATCGACCTGTTCCGCCTGATCTTCGGCGGTGCCAATACCTTCTCCACGGCGGTGCTGGGCAGTTTCCCAGTGCTGTTCGGGCTGTCGTTCCAGGCCGGGGCCTGGGCCATCGTGCTGGGTGTGGCCATCGGTGCGCTGATTCTCGCGCCCATGGGGCTGTTCGGTGCCCTCAACGGCACCAACAACGCGGTGTCGTCTGGCGCGCATTTCGGCGTGCACGGGCGCATCATCGGCTCCTTCCTGTCGCTGCTCACGGCGGTGGCGTTCTTCTCCCTGTCGGTGTGGAGTTCCGGCGATGCGCTGGTCGGCGGTGCCCAGCGCCTGGTGGGCCTGCCGGAAACCGATCTGAGCCTGGGCCTGGCCTACGGGCTGTTCGCGGTGCTGGTGCTGGTGGTGTGCATCTACGGTTTCCGCTTCATGCTGTGGGTCAACAAGATCGCGGTGTGGGCTTCCAGCCTGCTGTTCCTGCTGGGCATCTTCGCCTTCGCCGGGCCCTTCGATGCTGGCTATGCCGGCAGCGTCAGCCTCGGCCAGGCCGGCTTCTGGGCGGCGTTCATCGGCGCGGCGCTGCTGGCGATGAGCAACCCGGTGTCGTTCGGCGCTTTCCTCGGTGACTGGTCGCGCTACATCCCCCGTGAAACCCCCAAGCGGCGCATCATGCTGGCGGTGCTCGGCGCCCAGGCGGCAACGCTGATTCCCTTTCTGTTCGGCCTGTGCACCGCGACCCTGGTGGCCAGCCAGGCGCCGCAGTACATCGAAGCCAATAACTACGTGGGCGGTCTGCTGGCCATTTCGCCGGGCTGGTTCTTCCTGCCGGTGTGCCTGATCGCGGTGATTGGCGGCATGTCTACCGGCACCACGGCGCTGTACGGCACCGGGCTGGACATGTCGAGCCTGTTCCCGCGCCTGCTCAGCCGCGCCCAGGCCACGTTGCTGATCGGCCTGCTGGCCATCGGTTTCATTTTCGTCGGGCGCTTCGCCTTCAACCTGGTGCAGAGCGTCTCGACCTTCGCGGTGCTCATCGTCACCTGCACCAGCCCGTGGATGGTGGTGATGATCCTCGGCCTGATCAGCCGCCGCGGCTTCTACCACGCTGACGATTTGCAGGTGTTCAGCCGTGGCCAACGTGGCGGGCACTACTGGTTTCTGTATGGCTGGAACTGGCGCGGCCTGGGCGCGTGGATTCCCAGCGCGTTGATCGGCCTGTGCTTCGTCAACCTGCCGGGGCAGTTCGTCGGTCCGTTGGGTGAGCTGGCCGGTGGCATCGACGTCAGCCTGCCGATCACCCTGGGCTTGGCCGCATTGCTGTACCTGACCCTGCTGCGCACCTTTCCGGAGCCGGCCGGCGTCTACGGCCCGCGCGGTGCGCACCCGATGCTGGGTCGCCATGCGCTGAGCAATGTCGCGCCGACCGCCCCCCTTCACTCCTGACCCGCGCGTTGCCCCGCCGGGTGGTGGGGCACGCTTGACGAGGCAAACCCATGCAACTGGAAATCTTCCGCACCCTCTGGGGTTATCGCGGCCCCTGGCAGCAGGCGCTGGACGAAGCCCGCGCGGCCGGCTTCGACGGCCTGGAGGCGCGCATCCCCGAGGCGGCTGCCGAACGCGCGGCGTTCGCGGCTTTTCTGCGTGACCAGCAGGTGCCGTATATCGCCATCCTGTTCACCTCGACACCGGTGCTGCCCGACCAGGCCGCGACCCCTGCCGAGCACCTGGCCGACTTCGCCCGCAAGCTGGAGCTGGCCGCCGAGCTGCAGCCGCGCTTCGTCAACGTGCTGGCCGGCAACGACCGCTGGCCGCTGGCAAGGCAGGTGGATTTCTTCGGCGAGGCCTTGCATATCGCCGCACGTAGTGGTCTGACCTGCAGCTTCGAGACCCACCGCGCGCGCTCGCTGTTCAACCCCTGGCTGACCCTGGAGCTGATCGAACAGTTGCCCGAGCTGCGCTTCACCACCGACATCAGCCACTGGGTGGTGACCTGCGAGCGCCTGCTCGACGACCCGGCCGATGACCTCAGCGCCTTCGTCGAGCGCGTGCATCACATCCAGGCGCGGGTCGGCTACGACCAGGGGCCGCAGGTGCCGCACCCCGCCGCGCCGGAGTATGCCGCCGCGCTGGCCTTCCACCAGCGCCACTGGGAGGCGGTGTGGCGCAGCCAGCAGGCACGGGGCTATGCGCGTACCACCCTGACCCCGGAGTTCGGCCCCGACGGCTACCTGCATCACCTGCCGTTCACCGATGTGCCGGTCGCCGACCTCTGGGGCCTCAACGCCTGGATGGGACGCACCGAGCGCGAGCATTTCCAGACCTTCTTCAACCCACCGCGAGCCTGATGCCATGAGTGAACGTTCCGCCTTCACCCACATTCCCGTGGTCGACATCCACGGCCTGTTCAGCGAGCGCCTGGAAGAGCGCCAGGCCGTGGCCCAGGCCCTGGGCGACGCCGCGCGCCATGTGGGCTTTCTGTACATCACCGGGCACGGCATCGCGCCACAGCTGATCGACGACCTGCACCGTGCGGCCGAGGACTATTTCGCCCAGCCGCTGGAGGCGAAGATGCGCCATTACATCGGCGCTTCGCAGACCCACAAGGGCTTCGTACCCGAAGGCGAGGAGGTGTACGGCACCGGCAAGCCGGACCACAAGGAAGCCTTCGATGTCGGCTTCGAGGTGCCTGCCGACCATCCGTTGGTGCAGGCCGGCACACCGCTGCTCGGGCCGAACGACTGGCCTGCGCTGCCAGGCTTCAAGCCGGCGGTGCAGGCCTACTACCAGGCAGTGTTCGCCCTGGGCCACCAGCTGTTCCGCGGCTTTGCCCTGGCCCTGGGCCTGGATGAACACTACTTCGACGACATGGCGCAGTTTCCGCCCTCCAAGCTGCGCCTGATCCATTACCCCTACGATGGCGAGGCCCAGGACGCACCGGGCATCGGTGCGCACACCGACTACGAGTGCTTCACCATTCTCAAGGCCGACCAGCCGGGCCTGGAGGTGATGAACGAGAACGGCGAATGGATCGATGCGCCGCCGTTGGCGGACGCCTTCGTGGTGAACATTGGCGACATGCTCGAAGTGATGACCAGCGGGGCGTTCGTCGCCACCGCGCACCGGGTGCGCAAGGTCCGGCAGGAGCGCTATTCGTTCCCGCTGTTCTACGCCTGCGACTACCACACCCTGATCCAGCCGCTGCCGCAGTTCGCCGCTGGCGCGCAGCACTACGAAAGCATCGCCATCGGCGAGCACATGTGGGCCCAGGCCCTGCAAACCTATCAATACCTTCGCCAGCGCGTGGCCAGCGGGCAGCTCAGCCTGCCGGAACGCGCCAGAAAGCCTTCAAGCTTCGGGCACCTGAAAAATCAGCGTGTGACTTCGTGACCTGCCTTCTCTCCCGACCTGGAATCCCGACCATGAAAAAACGCACCGTTTCGCGCCTTGCCCTCTCGCTGCTGAGCCTGGCGCTGCTCGGCTCTGCCCACGCCGCCCCGACCGCCACCGCTGGCACGCTGAAGGTAGGCATGGAAATCTCCTACCCGCCCTTCGAATCCTACGACGGCGACAAGGTGGTGGGTTTCGACCCCGAAGTGTCCGCCGCGCTGGCGCAGCGCATGGGTGACCTCAAGGTCGAATTCGTCGACACGCGCTTCCCCAACCTGATCCTGGGCCTGAACGCCAACCGCTTCGACAGCATCATCTCCGGCATGTACATCACCGAAGAGCGCACCAAGCAGGCCGAGGCCATTCCCTACGCCCAGGTCGGCGCCTCGATCATGGTGCGTGGCGACAGCACCGCCAAGCCGCAGCAGCCTGAAGACCTGTGCGGCATGAAGGTCGGCCTGCAGCAGGGCACCAACTGGATCAACCAGCTGAAGAAAGTCTCGGCCGAAACCTGCGTGAAGAGCGGCAAGGGCGAGATCGCCATCAGTGAATTTCCCACCACCGCTGAAGCCTCGCAGGCGCTGATGTCCGGCAACATTCAGGCGCATCTGGAGATTTCCGCGGCTTCGCAGATGATCGTCGACAAGGCCCGCGGGCGCATTGTCATCACTTCGCCCAAGGCCTTGTACCCGCAGACCTTGGGCATCTATGTGAAGAAGGGCAACCCCGAACTGCTGGAGCAACTGCGCAGCGCGGTGCAGGCCTGGAAGCAGAGCGATGACTACCAGCAGCTGCTGAAGAAATACAACATCGAACCGGCCTGACGCCGTAGCCGTTCTCTACCCGTAGGAACGGCTTGAGCCGTGAAAAGGCGGGCAGGATCACAGCATTGGTTGTGTCCTTGTCGCAGTCTCCGCGGCTCAAGCCGCTCCTGACGGGCCGCCAGGGCGGTCCGGATTTCTTATTTGCAACGAGGTCGCCATGGCATTCGATTGGGCCTATTTCTTTTCACTGTTCTCCGTTTCCGCCTTCTGGAAAGCCTGCCTGACCGTCGTGCAGCTCAGCGCCCTGTCGTGGTCCATCGGTCTGGTGCTGGGCTTCGTGCTGGCCAGTGCCAAGCTCTCGGCACACGCCTGGCTGCGCGTTCCGGCGGGCCTGTACATCTGGCTGTTCCGCAGCATTCCACTGCTGGTGCTGCTGATCTTCGTCTACAACCTGCCGCAGCTGTTTCCCGCCACCGGCGGCGTGCTGTCGCAACCCTTTTATGCCGGGTTGATCGCCCTGGTGCTGACCGAGACCGCGTACATGGCCGAGATCCATCGTGGCGGCCTGCTGTCGGTGCTCAAGGGCCAGCGCGAAGCGGCCAAGGCCCTGGGTATCCGTGGCCTGGGCGCGCAGCGCCTGGTGATCATCCCGCAGGCGATCCGCATCGCGCTGCCGACCCTGACCAACGAGTACGTGACCATCGTCAAGCTCACCTCGCTGGTGTCGGTGATTTCCCTCAGTGAACTGTTGCTGGTGGGCCAGCGCCTGTATGCGCAGAACTTCCTGGTCATGGAAACCCTCGCCGCCGTGGCGGTGTACTACGTGCTGATCGTCACCCTGTTCGGTTGGCTGCTGCAGTGGGCCGAGCGGCATCTGGACCTGTCACGCAAGACCGCGCGTACCCTGGATGCGACGCAGACCGACGCCTTGCGCCTGCCGCCAGGTCCGACCGGCAAGCGCGACCCGGCGCCGGCTGGGCAGGCCGATGCCTTGCTGCTGCGCGGCATTCACAAACGCTATGGCAACCATGAAGTGCTCAAAGGCATCGACCTCAAGGTGCGCCCCGGCGAGGTGCTGTCGATCATCGGCCCGTCCGGCTCTGGCAAGACCTCGCTGATTCGCACCATCAACAGCCTGGAGAGCATCGACCAAGGCGAGATTCTGCTGTTCGGCGAAGGCTTCATCCAGGCCGGCAAGCGCGGCGATACCCAGGCGTTGCGCCAGGGCCTGGGGCGCATCGGCATGGTGTTCCAGAACTTCAACCTGTTCCCGCACCGCACCATCCTCGACAACGTCATTCTTGCGCCGCGCTACCACGGCCTTGCCAACACCACTGAACTGCGCCGCAAGGGCCATGCCTTGCTCGACCGCGTCGGCCTGCTGGCCCACGCCGACAAGTATCCGCATCAGTTGTCCGGCGGCCAGCAGCAACGCGTAGCCATCGCCCGCGCCCTGGCTATGGAGCCGGACATCATGCTGTTCGACGAGCCCACTTCGGCGCTGGACCCGGAGCTGGTCGGCGACGTGCTCAATGTCATCCGCGACCTGGCCCAGGAGGGTATGACCATGCTGATCGTCACCCACGAGATGGACTTCGCCCTGTCGATTTCCGACCGCATCGTGTTCATGGAAAACGGCCACGTGGTCACCGATGCCTCGCCGGCCGAGATCCGCCAGCAAGGCGATGGCCGGGTGCGGCGCTTCATCGGCCTGGAAGAGGAGGCGCTGGCATGAGCACCTGTGGCGAATTCCTCGTGCGGCAACTGCAGGCCTGGGGCGTGGACACCGTGTTCGGCATCCCCGGCGTGCACACCGTAGAGCTGTACCGGGGCCTGCCCGGCAGCGGCATCCGCCACATCACCCCGCGTCATGAACAGGGGGCCGGGTTCATGGCCGACGGTTACGCGCGGGTCAGCGGCAAGCCGGGGGTGTGCTTCATCATCACCGGACCGGGCATGACCAACATCCTCACCGCCATGGGCCAGGCCTATGCCGATTCCATTCCCATGCTGGTGATCAGCAGCGTCAACGAGCGTGAGCGCCTCGGGCTGGGCAACGGCTACCTACACGAACTGCCCGACCAGCGCGCCATGGTTGCCGGGGTCAGTGCCTTCAGCCATACGCTGATGAGTGTCGACGAGCTGCCCGCCGTGCTGGCCCGCGCTTTTGCGGTGTTCGACAGCCAGCGCCCGCGCCCGGTACACATCGAGCTACCGCTGGACCTCATCTGCGCGGCGGCGGGGCACTTGCCGCTGCAACCACGCCCGCCGGCTGCGCGCCCGGCAGCCGATGCGACGCTGATCGCCGAGGCGGCGCGGCGTCTGAACCAGGCGCGCCAGCCGTTGCTGTTGCTGGGCGGCGGTTGTGTCGGGGCGCCGGAGGAAGTTCGGGCGCTGGCCGCAAGGCTGGATGCGCCGACGGCGCTGACCATCAACGCCAAGGGCCTGTTGCCGGCGGACCACCCGCTGTTGCTCGGCAGCAACCAGTCGCTGCCGGCGGTGCGGCAACTGGCGTTGCAGGCCGATGTGGTGCTGGCGATCGGCACCGAGCTGGGCGAGACCGACTATGACGTGGTGTTCGACGGCAACTTCCGCCTGGGCGGCGAGTTGATCCGTATCGACATCGACGCCGAACAACTGACACGCAATCACTCGCCGAGCCTGGCCATCCTGGCTGACGCACGCCAGGCCATGCAGGCCCTGCTGGCCGCCTTGCCCGCGCCGCTGGAGCGTCAGGGCGCGCAGCGTGCCGCCGCGGTTCGCCAGCAACTGCAGGCAGACTTCGCCGGGTGGGCGCATTACCGCCAGCTGTTCGAGAGCATCCTGGCGGTGCTGCCCGAGGCACGTTTCGTGGGCGACTCGACACAGACGGTGTACAGCGGCAACCACCTGGTGGAACTGCACGGCCCGCGCCGCTGGTTCAATTCCTCCACCGGCTACGGCACCCTGGGCTACGGCCTGCCAGCGGCCATCGGGGCACGCCTGGCCGAGCCTGAGCGGCCGGTGATCAGCCTGATGGGCGATGGCGGCCTGCAGTTCAGCCTGGCCGAACTGGCCAGCGCAGTGGAGGCCCAGGTGGGCATCATCGTGCTGCTGTGGAACAACCACGGCTATGGTGAGATCAAGCGCTACATGCAGCGCCGCGACATCACGCCCATCGGCGTCGATATCTACACCCCGGACTTCATCAGCATCGCCCGCGGCTTCGGCTGCCAGGCCGAACGCGCCCGCGACCACGCCCACCTGCAAGCCTTGTTGCGCGAAGCACCGCAGGATCGACCGTTGCTGATCGAGGTACTCGAAGCGCCGCCGTTTGCGCCGTGAGATCGGGCTAAGGTCCAGTGCGGTCCGATCAGGTCTTGGCACCGGCTTTGGCTGGCAAGAGCTTCCCGGCTGAAGCCGGTCCTACCGGGATGTCGGCAGGCTGGGGTGTGGCGGCGTTCACGCTGTAGAGCGGCTTCAGCCGCGAAGGGAGGAGCAGAAGTGCGAACGGCCCGTGGAGGGCCGTTCGACTTGCGGGGGACTCAGCGCTGAGGTTGCAGTTGCGCTTCGGTGCGGCTGGCCATCTCGGCTTCTGCCGGTTTGGCGGTTGGCCAGGCGGCGGTGTCGAGGTCCAGGTCGGCGAACTTGGAACCGTCGAACACCGGCTGGTCGATACCGGCGGCGCGCTGGGCGTCGTAGTCTTTCATCACCCGCAGGCCGACCTTGATCAGCAGGGCCAGGGCGGTGAGGTTGACGAAGGCCAGGCAGGTCATGGTGATGTCGGCGAAGGCGAACACGGTGCCCAGGTTCTGCATCGAACCCCAGCAGATCAGCGCCAGGACCAGGGCGCGGTAGCCGATCAGGGCAGTCTTGCTGCGGCCGACCATGAACTGCAGGGCGTTCTCACCGAGGTAGTAGTTGTAGAGGATGCAGGTGAACACGAACAGGCTCAGGGCCACGCTGACGAAGGTACGACCCCAGTCACCGACCACGGCGGCCAGCGAGTTCTGGGTCAGGACGATGCCGTCGCCTTCGAAGCCAGGGGTGTAGAAGCCCGACAGCAAAATCAGCAGTGCGGTGCAGGTGCAGATCACGAAGGTGTCGAGGAACACGCTGAACGCCTGAACCACGCCCTGGGCGGCCGGATGCTTGACCGAGGCCACGGCGGCGACGTTCGGTGCGCTGCCCAGGCCCGCTTCGTTGGCGAACACGCCACGTTTCACGCCCATCACGATGGCGCTGCCCAGCAGGCCGGCAAACGCTGGCTCCAGGCCGAAGGCGCTCTTGACGATGGTCACCAGCATGCCGGGCACCAGCTCGATCTGGGTGACGATCACGTACAGGGTCACGGCGATGTAGGCCAGGGTCTTGACCGGTACCAGCAGGTCCGAAACCGAGGCGATGCGCTTGATGCCGCCGATGAATACCAGGCCCAGCAGCACGGCCAGGGCAATGCCGCTGTACTGCACGGGGATGTCGAAGGCGTTCTGCAGCGAGTGGGTCACGGTGTACGACTGCAGGCCGTTGAAGGCGAAGCCGTAAGTGACCAGCAGCAGCACGGCGAAGACCATCGCCATCCAGCGCAGCTTCAGGCCGTGCTGAATGTAATAGGCCGGGCCGCCACGGTACAGGCCGTCACCGTCGCTCTGCTTGTAGACCTGCGCCAGGGTACATTCGAAGAAGCTGCTGGACATGCCCACCAGTGCGGTGACCCACATCCAGAACACTGCGCCTGGGCCGCCCAGGGTCACAGCGATACCCACGCCCGCGATGTTGCCGGCACCGACCCGGCCGGCGAGGCTGAGCATCAGGGCCTGGAACGAGCTGAGCTGGCCGCCGCTGGCACGCAGCGATTCCTTGAACACGCTGAACATGTGGCGGAAGTGGCGGAATTGGACGAAGCGCGAGCGCAGGGTGAAGTAACTACCCAGGCCGACGATGAGTACGATCAGCACCTTCCCGGACAGGAAGTCGTTCAGTACTTCGAGCATGATGAGAATCCTCGGTTTTTCTTGTGATTGTTCGCACGCGAACCATGACGCGGTATGCGGTGGCTGATTTTTGAACATGACATTTGTAGATACAATTTCGCGGGTCGATACGATGTGATGCGACTTGATGCTATATTCGCGTCACTCGCATCTTCAGAGCCTTCCATGTCCAGTCACCTCGGTGAGAACCTCCGGCTCCTCTGCAGCCATTACCGCTCCATTGCCCTGGTTTGCAGGCAGATCGGCATCAACCGTGGGCAGTTCAACAAGTACCTGTCCGGGGACAGCCAGCCCACCGCCTTCAACCTCAAGCGCATCGGCGATTTCTTCGGCGTAGAGAGCTTCGAACTGGTATTGCCGCCAGAGCAGTTCGCCCGCCTGATCGGCGCCCGTGGCCTGCAGGTCGACGCCTCGGCCCGCCAGGATCCGCTCACGGAGTTGCTCAAGCCATTGCGCGAACGCTCCGGCGACTTGTCGCGCTACTGCGGTTATTACTTCGAATACGCCAACTGCATGTCGGTGCCGGGCACCATCCTGTTGTCGCTGGTGCACATGCGCGAAGAGGGCGGGGTGTTCATGTTCGAGCGTCAGGAACGCCAGGTGCTGGCCGGTGTGGGCCCGGCCGAGGACTCTGCGCGCTGCCGCTATCTGGGCGCGGCGTTCCAGCTGCACGACCGCCTGTTCCTGATCGACTACGAGTCGCTGACCTTCAACGAGGTCAGCCAGACCATCCTGATTCCCAGCTTCAAGAGCCGCATCACCCGTCTCAACGGCCTGAAGACCGGAGTGTCCAGCGGTGACCGGCGTACCCCGGCTTGTACCCGTGTGGTGTGGGAGTTCCTAGGCACGGAGATCAACCGCATCAATGCCTACCGCCAGGTGATGCTCTACCGCCCGGACGACCCGCGCATCGACGAGGACATCCGCCAGATCCTCGCCCACGGCCCGGTGCGCGACGGGCTGTTCGAGGTGGAGTGAGGCGCGGCGCATGCCATAGGAAAACACTCGGGTAAAGGGCGATTCTGTTACCATGCGCGGCTGTCATTACCCGCCGTTCGTGTCCCATGCTCTTTCTCATCGCTTACATTGCCAGCGTCGTGCTGATCAACTTCGCCTTTTCCGCGGCGCCGCATCTGGACATTATCTGGTCGGCCTGGGGCGGCCTGGTGTTCATCCTGCGCGACATGGTGCAGACCCGTTTAGGCCACGGCGCCTTGCTGGCCATGCTGGCGGCGCTGCTGCTGTCATATTTCACCAGCGAGCCGGCCATCGCATTGGCCAGCGCGACGGCCTTCGCGGTGTCGGAGCTGATCGACTGGCTGGTGTTCAGCATCACCCGTCGGCCGCTGCATGACCGGCTGTGGATCAGTTCGGCACTGAGCATTCCTCTCGATACCTTCATCTTCTTCGGCATGATCGACGCTTTTACCGCGCCGGTGCTGCTCACCGCGCTGGGCTCCAAGTTCGCCGGCGTCACCGCCGTGTGGCTGATCATGGCCTGGCGCATTCGTCGCCAGGGCTGCCCGGGATAACCCTGCAGGGCGCAGGGCTTCGTGGTAAATTGCGCGCCTTTCTTCCACGTGGCTGCTCGTGACTGCCGGGCTGCCCTCGACATCTGCTTCACGAGGACCTGAGATGACGCAAATCGGAACCCCACTGTCGCCCACCGCGACCCGCGTACTGCTGTGCGGCAGCGGCGAGCTGGGCAAGGAAGTCGTGATCGAACTGCAACGCCTTGGGGTCGAGGTCATCGCCGTCGACCGCTATGCCAATGCACCGGCCATGCAGGTCGCGCATCGCAGCCACGTGATCAACATGCTCGACGGCGCCGCCCTGCGTGCGGTCATCGAAGCGGAGAAACCGCACTACATCGTGCCGGAAATCGAAGCCATCGCCACCGCCACCCTGGTGGAGCTGGAAGCCGAGGGTTTCACCGTGGTGCCTACCGCGCGTGCCGCGCAGCTGACCATGAACCGTGAGGGCATCCGGCGTCTGGCCGCCGAAGAGCTGGGCCTGCCGACTTCGCCGTACTTCTTCGCCGACACCTTCGAAGACTACAGCAAGGCCGTCGAGAGCCTGGGCTTCCCGTGCGTGGTCAAGCCGGTGATGAGTTCGTCGGGCAAGGGCCAGAGCCTGCTCAAGAGCGCCGCCGACATTCAGAAGGCCTGGGACTACGCCCAGGAAGGCGGACGTGCCGGCAAGGGCCGGGTGATCATCGAGGGCTTCATCGACTTCGATTACGAAATTACCCTGCTGACCGTGCGCCATGTGGGCGGCACCACCTTCTGCGCGCCGGTCGGCCACCGTCAGGAGAAGGGCGATTACCAGGAGTCCTGGCAGCCCCAGGCGATGAGCCCGGTCGCGTTGGCCGAGTCGGAGCGGGTCGCCAAGGCGGTCACCGAGGCCTTGGGCGGGCGTGGTCTGTTCGGCGTGGAGCTGTTCATCAAGGGCGACCAGGTGTGGTTCAGCGAAGTCTCGCCGCGCCCGCATGACACCGGCCTGGTGACCCTGATTTCCCAGGACCTGTCGCAGTTCGCCCTGCATGCCCGGGCGATTCTCGGCCTGCCAGTACCGGCGATTCGCCAGTTCGGCCCATCGGCGTCGTCGGTGGTGCTGGTCGAAGGCCAGTCGACCCAGACCGCCTTCGCCAACCTCGGCGCCGCCCTGGCCGAACCGGACACTGCGTTGCGCCTGTTCGGCAAGCCGGAAGTCAACGGCCAGCGCCGCATGGGTGTGGCCCTGGCCCGCGACGAATCCATCGAGGCCGCCCGCGCCAAGGCCAACCGGGCTTCCAGCGCGGTGAAGGTCGAGCTTTAAGCTCGGCAGCCACAAGCCACAAGCGAGAAAACCCCTCGCTTGTGGTCATTTGCTTCAGGTCCCAAGCAGCAAGTCGGCGCTACGCATTCAACTTGCCGCTTGGAACTTGCCGCTTGCAGCGCTTCAAAGCTCGGTATCGCGGGTTTCCTTCAAGGCCAGCACCGCCAGCACGCTCAGCAGCGCCGCTGCCGAGACATAGCCCCCCACCCAGCTCAGGCCGCCCATGGCCACCAGCTTCTGCGCAAAGAAAGGTGCCACCGAGGCGCCGACGATGCCACCCAGGTTGTAGGCCGCCGAGGCCCCGGTGTAGCGCACGCGGGTCGGGAACAGTTCCGGCAGCAGCGCACCCATCGGTGCGAAAGTCACGCCCATCAGAAACAGCTCGATACTCAGGAACAGCGCCACGCTCCAGGTAGAGCCGTGGGTCAGCAGTGGCTCCATGAGAAAGCCCGAGACAATCGCCAGCACCCCGCCCACCACCAGCACCGGTTTGCGCCCGAAGCGGTCACTGGCCCAGGCCGACAGCGGTGTGGCCAGGGCCATGAACAGCACGGCGAAGCACAGCAGGCCGAGGAAGGTTTCGCGGCTGTAGCCCAGGGTCGAGACGCCGTAGCTGAGCGAGAACACCGTAGAGATGTAGAACAGCGCATAGCACACCACCATCGCCGCAGCGCCCAGCAGCATCGGCTTGCCGTGCTGGCCGAAGGTTTCCACGATGGGCAGGCGCAGCTGTTCATGACGGGCCAAGACCTTGGCAAAGGCAGGGGTTTCTTCCAGCTTCAGGCGTACGTACAGGCCGACCAGCACCAGCACGGCGCTGAGCAGGAACGGCACGCGCCAGCCCCAGTCGCGGAACTGCTGGTCGTCGAGCAGCATCGCCAGGGTCAGGAACAGGCCGTTGGCGGCCAGGAAGCCAATCGACGGGCCCAACTGCGGGAACATGCCGAACCAGGCGCGCTTTCCTTTCGGGGCGTTCTCGGTGGCCAGCAGCGCAGCACCGCCCCATTCACCACCCAGCCCCAGGCCCTGGCCGAAGCGCAGCAGGCACAACAGGATCGGCGCCCAGACACCGATGCTGGCGTAGCCAGGCAGCACGCCGATCAGCGTAGTGCTGATGCCCATCAGCAGCAGCGAGGCGACCAGGGTCGATTTGCGCCCGATGCGGTCGCCGAAGTGACCGAACAGGGCCGAGCCCAGTGGACGGGCGAGAAAGGCGATGCCGAAGGTGAGGAACGACGAGAGCATCTGCGCCGCGCCCGAGGTCTGCGGGAAGAACACCGGGCCGATCACCAGCGCGGCCGCCGTGGCGTAAACGTAGAAGTCGTAGAACTCGATGGCGGTGCCGATGAAGCTGGCAGTGGCGACGCGCGCGGCGGAGTTGGCCGGCGGCGGCGAGGCGGTGTCGGTGTCGGCAAAGGTCGTGGAAGTCATGCGGAATATCCCTGTAATGGCGTCTGGTGCTGCACGGGCAGCCACAGGCTTTCATTATTGTGTGGCGGGTTATCGGGGCAGCGCTGAGCTGGGCGGCGCGGTAGGCCGGCGGGACAGGGGCAGGGCGCCAGGGTGGCGGGCCATGCCGGAGATGAGGCGTGGGGCGTTCAGGGCTGTGCTTGGCCGGACCCTGGGCGTGCGGGTAGCAACGGGGTCGGCCGGGCTGGGTAAGCCCAGGGATTATAGAAAGGCGTTTCGGCTTGAAACAAGTGGTAACAGGACTCCGCTCAGCGCAACGAGCGCAGGGGTGTCTGCTTCCACATCAATACACGGGTAATCCGGTTTTCTTCGGTTTCGAGGATTTCCAGGCGGTAAGGGCCGATCTTCAGGCACACCGGGCCCTCTGGAATGGTTTCCAGGGCTTCGGTGACCAGGCCGTTCAGGGTGCGCGGGCCGTCGGACGGCAGGTGCCAGCCCAGGCTCTTGTTCAGGTCGCGGATCGACGCCGCGCCGTCGACTTCAAGCTGGCCGTCGGCCAGATGGGTGATGTGCGGGTTGTCCAGGTGCTGGCTTTCGAATTCGCCGACGATCTCTTCGAGGATGTCTTCCAGGCTGACGATGCCCAGCACTTCGCCATATTCATCGACCACCACGCCAAGACGACGCTGCTGTTTGTGGAAATTCAGCAGTTGCAGTTGCAGTGGCGTGCTTTCAGGGACGAAGTAGGGCTCGTAGCACACCGCCAGCAGTTGTTCCTTGGTCAGCTCCGCCTCCGGCAACAGGTGGCTGATCTGCCGGGTGTTGAGCACGCCCTGAATCTGGTTGATGTCGTCGTGGTAAATCGGCAGGCGAGTGTGGCGCGAGCCTTTCAGCCGCTCGATGATCTGCTCGATAGGGTCGTCGAGGTTGATGCCGTCCACTTCGTTGCGCGGGACCAGGATGTCGTTGACGGTCATCCGGTCCAGGGCCTGCAGACCGGCCAGTACGCCACTGGGCAGCGAAGGGCTGGCTTCATTCGGGTGTGCGCTGCTGGACGCCGGCTCGTCGTGCTGTACCTGGCCTGGCGGAGCCGGGCGGCGTACGAACGGGCGCAGCAGCAGGCGGGCGATGCCGTCGAGCAGCCAGGTCAGTGGCCGCAACAGGCGCAGGGGGCCGGCCAGGCCTGCGCCCAATTGCAGGGTCGCCTGCGGGTAGCGAGCGGCCAGGTGTCGCGGCAGGTATTGGACGAACACCAGCAGCAGGGCGCTGCTGCCCAGCCAGGCCAGCAATGGCCACTGGTTATAGCCCTGGCGCACCACCAGCAGCAGGCTGAGGACGACCAGCAGGGCTTTGCACAGGGTATTGCCGAGCACCAGAGTAGGCAGATCGAGGTCGTTTTTCCCGCGCTTGGGGGCCTGGCCGAGGACCGCTTCCACGGCAGTGAAGAGTCCCGACCAGAGGGTCAGGAGGATCAGCGCACCGAGCAAGGGGCCGACGGGCAGCGTATCCATGGTGTGTGGCCTGTCAGATGTGCAGGATGAATTCGCGGACCAGCTTGCTGCCGAAATAGGCCAGCATCAGCAGGCAGAAGCCGCCGAGGGTCCAGCGGATCGCCTTGTGCCCGCGCCAGCCCAGACGCGTACGACCCCACAGCAGCACGCTGAACACCACCCAGGCCAGGCAGGCCAACAGGGTCTTGTGTACCAGGTGCTGGGCGAACAGGTTTTCGACGAAGATCCAGCCCGACACCAGCGACAGCGACAGCAGTGTCCAGCCGGCCCAGAGGAAGCCGAACAGCAGGCTTTCCATGGTCTGCAGCGGCGGGAAGTTGCGGATCAGCCCCGAAGGGTGCTTGTGCTTGAGCTGATAGTCCTGCAACAGCAGTAGCAGTGCCTGGAATACCGCGATGGTGAACATGCCGTAGGCCAGGATCGACAGCATCACGTGGCTGAGGATGCCGGGCTCTTCGAGCACCGGCTGCACCGTGCCGCTGGGCACGAATTGCGCCAGCAGGGCGGTGACCATGCCCAGGGGGAAGAGCAGCGCAAGCAGGTTTTCCACCGGAATACGGATGGTCGCCAGCAGGGTCAGGACGATCACCGACAGGGCGATCAGGCTGGCGGCGTTGAAGAAGTCCAGGCCCAGGCCGGTCGGGCGCAGCAGTTGCGAATACAGGCCGATGGCGTGGGCAATGACCGCCAAGGCGCCGAGCAGACCGAGCAGGCGTTTGTCCGGGCGGATCGCCTGGCGCAGGCGCAGACCTTGATAGACGGTCGCGGCGGCGTACAGGCCGGCGGCGGCGAGAGTGGGAAACAGGCTGGCTGGCAAAGGGAACATAGATCCTGACGGGCGGGCCCTGAAAGGCGCTGAGTTTGGCATACAACCGGCGTGACACGAAAGAGCGCTCGAGACTCCGCAGGGCGCGGTGTCGCTGGCTGGCCAGCGCCGCCATGGCGCCGGTGGACGCGGCGCCGCATGGCTGGTGTCCGTGTGCCGGACTCTCGGCTATAATCGGCGCCCTGTTCAGGCCGCAGGCTTGCCGCGCGCCATTCATCTGCATCTCGGGCCGGACCGCACAGTACCGCTGGCGGCCGCAGCCTCAAAGGAACGCGCATGTTTGAAAACCTAACCGAACGCCTTTCACAGACGCTGCGCCACGTCACCGGCAAGGCCAAGCTGACCGAAGACAACATCAAGGACACGCTGCGCGAAGTGCGCATGGCGTTGCTCGAAGCCGATGTGGCGCTGCCGGTGGTCAAGGACTTCGTCAACAACGTCAAGGAACGCGCCGTCGGCACCGAGGTGTCGCGCAGCCTGACACCAGGCCAGGCGTTCGTGAAGATCGTCCAGGCCGAGCTGGAAAGCATCATGGGCGCGGCCAACGAGGACCTGACCCTCAACGTCGCGCCGCCTGCCGTGGTACTGATGGCCGGCCTGCAGGGTGCGGGCAAGACCACCACCGCCGGCAAGCTGGCCAAGTTCCTCAAGGAGCGCAAGAAGAAGTCGGTGATGGTGGTGTCGGCCGACGTCTACCGTCCGGCTGCGATCAAACAGCTGGAAACCCTGGCCAACGACCTGGACGTGACCTTCTTCCCGTCCGACATCAGCCAGAAGCCGGTGGCCATTGCCCAGGCGGCAATCCAGGAAGCCAAGCTCAAGTTCATCGACGTGGTCATCGTCGACACCGCCGGTCGCCTGCACGTCGATGCCGAGATGATGACCGAGATCCAGGCCTTGCATGCTGCGGTCAAGCCGGTCGAAACGCTGTTCGTGGTCGACGCCATGACCGGCCAGGACGCCGCCAACACCGCCAAGGCCTTTGGCGATGCCCTGCCGCTGACCGGCGTGATCCTTACCAAGGTCGACGGTGACGCGCGTGGCGGTGCCGCGCTTTCGGTGCGAGCCATCACCGGCAAGCCGATCAAGTTCATCGGTATGGGCGAGAAGAGCGAAGCCCTCGAGCCGTTCCACCCCGACCGTATCGCCTCGCGCATTCTCGGCATGGGCGACGTGCTCAGCCTGATCGAGCAGGCCGAGCAGACCCTGGACCGCGAAAAGGCCGACAAGCTCGCCAAGAAAATCAAGAAAGGCAAGGGCTTCGACCTCGAAGACTTCCGCGACCAGCTGCAACAGATGAAGAACATGGGCGGCCTTGGCGGCCTGATGGACAAGCTGCCGAGCATCGGCGGCATGAACCTCTCGCAGATGGGCAATGCCCAGGGCGCGGCCGAGAAGCAGTTCAAGCAGATGGAAGCCATCATCAACTCCATGACCCCGGCCGAGCGCCGCGACCCCGAGCTGATCAGCGGTTCGCGCAAGCGCCGTATCGCCATGGGCTCGGGCACTCAGGTGCAGGACATCGGCCGGCTGATCAAGCAGCACAAGCAGATGCAGAAGATGATGAAGAAATTCTCCAACAAGGGCGGCATGGCCAAGATGATGCGCGGTCTGGGCGGCATGTTCCCCGGCGGCGGCATGCCGAAGATGTAACCCGAACAACCGGGCATGGCGCAGGCCATGCCCGTTCGTCGTGCAGCCTCAAGGCTGCGCGCCTTCCCGGGAGGGAAGGAAACGTCCGGCCACTGCGGTGGCCGCCCCATGCAGATCGGCACCGCGGGCTCTCGGGCAGCGGAAAAAGGCTTTGCAAAACTCAGGATATTCCTTGAGAATATGCGGCCTTTTGGGCACCCGTGCCCATTGTGCAACAAAGATTTGCAGCACCATTAACAGGAACGATGTTCAATGCTAACCATTCGTCTTGCCCTTGGCGGCTCCAAGAAGCGCCCTTTCTACCATGTGACTGTTACAGACAGCCGCAACGCCCGTGACGGCTCCCACAAAGAGCAGATCGGTTTCTTCAACCCCATCGCTCGTGGTCAGGAAGTTCGTCTGTCCATCAACGAAGAACGCCTGAACTACTGGCTGGGTGTTGGCGCTCAGACCTCCGAGCGCGTTGCTCAGCTGATCAAAGAGCACAACAAGACCAAGGCCGCGGCCTGAGTCTTATGAACGCGACGCCTGCATCTGCCGACGACCTGATCGTCATTGGCAAGATTTTTTCGGTTCATGGCGTTCGCGGCGAAGTGAAGGTGTACTCCTTCACGGATCCGATTGACAACCTGCTGGACTACCCGACCTGGACGCTGCGGCGCGAAGGGCGTGTGGAAAAACAGGTAGAGCTGATCAGTGGACGCTTGCAAGGCAAGTTCCTGGTCGCGAAGCTCAAGGGTCTCGACGATCGCGACGAAGCACGTCTTCTGTCCGGTTGCGAAATCTGCGTGCCGAGCAGCCTGTTCCCTGATCTGGATGATGGCGAGTACTACTGGTATCAACTGGAAGGCCTCAAGGTCATCGATACGCACGGGCAATTGCTCGGTCAGATCGATCACCTGCTTGAAACCGGCTCGAACGATGTAATGGTGGTAAAGCCCTGCGCGGGCAGCCTGGATGATCGCGAACGCCTGTTGCCCTATACGGAGCACTGCGTGTTGGCCGTTGACCTTGCAGCCGGCGAGATGAAGGTGGATTGGGATGCGGACTTCTGAATGCCATGGCTAGCCTGCGCATAGAGGTCATTACGCTGTTTCCCGAGATGTTCTCCGCCATCAGCGAATACGGCATAACCAGCCGTGCGGTGAAGCAGGAGCTGTTGCAGCTCACTTGCTGGAATCCGCGGGATTACACCACGGATCGCCATCACACTGTTGACGATCGCCCTTTCGGCGGCGGCCCCGGCATGGTGATGAAGATCAAGCCCCTGGAAGATGCACTGGCCGAGGCCAGGCAGGCAGCCGGGGACAAGGCGAAGGTGATCTACCTTTCGCCGCAAGGCCGCAGGCTGAATCAGCCGGCGGTGCGCGAACTGGCGCAGGAGAATGCTCTGATTCTCATCGCTGGTCGTTATGAAGGCATCGATGAGCGTTTCATTGAAGCGTACGTGGATGAAGAGTGGTCGATCGGGGACTATGTCCTGTCCGGTGGCGAGCTGCCGGCGATGGTACTGATCGATGCGGTTACACGACTGCTGCCTGGAGCTTTAGGGCATGTGGACTCTGCGGAGGAAGACTCCTTCACGGACGGTCTGCTGGATTGCCCGCACTACACCCGACCTGAGGTGTATGCGGATCAGCGTGTTCCCGACGTATTGCTAAGTGGCAATCACGCACACATCCGGCGTTGGCGTTTGAAACAGTCCCTTGGGCGGACGTTCGAACGACGCGCTGATCTTCTGGAAAGTCGCTCGCTTTCTGGAGAAGAGCAGAAGCTGCTCGCGGAATACATCCGTGAGCGGGACGATAGTAAACGTATCGATGGTTGATCCGGGAGGATCACCTTAGGAGCACAAGCATGACCAACAAAATCATTCTGGCCCTCGAAGCCGAGCAGATGCAGAAAGAAATCCCGGCCTTCGCCCCGGGCGACACCGTTGTCGTTCAGGTGAAAGTGAAGGAAGGCGATCGTAGCCGTCTGCAAGCCTTCGAAGGCGTTGTCATCGCCAAGCGTAACCGCGGCGTGAACAGTGCTTTCACCGTTCGCAAGATCTCCAGCGGCGTTGGCGTTGAGCGTACCTTCCAGACCTACAGCCCACAGATCGACAGCCTGTCGGTCAAGCGCCGCGGCGACGTTCGCAAGGCCAAGCTGTACTACCTGCGCGACCTGTCCGGCAAGGCAGCCCGCATCAAGGAAAAACTGTCCTGATACAGTTTTTCGGTCCACGAAAAAGCAGCCTTCGGGCTGCTTTTTTGTTGCCTGGCGTTTATCCCTCGGCGCGTCTGTAGTAGGTTCTGGCATCCCGATGCCTGACCGAGTCACCATGCCTGCGCTTGAACACCCCCTGGTCGATCGCTTTCTCGATGCCTTGTGGCTGGAGAAAGGCCTTTCCGACAATACCCGCGAGTCCTATCGCAGTGACCTTGAACTGTTCAATGGCTGGCTGCAGGAGCGCGGCGTCGAGCTGTCCGCTGCCGGGCGCGAAGTGATCCTCGATCATCTGGCCTGGCGTCTGGAGCAGGGCTACAAGCCACGCTCCACGGCGCGTTTTCTCTCCGGGGCCAGAGGCTTTTACCGCTATCTGCTGCGCGAGAAACTGATTGCGACCGACCCGACCTTGCAGGTGGAAATGCCCCAGCTGGGCAAACCGCTGCCCAAGTCCTTGTCGGAAGCCGATGTCGAGGCCTTGCTGGCGGCACCGGATCTTGGCGAAGCCATCGGTGAGCGTGACCGCGCCATGCTGGAAGTGCTCTATGCCTGTGGTTTGCGGGTGACCGAACTGGTGGGCCTGACCCTGGAGCAGGTCAACCTGCGTCAGGGCGTGTTGCGGGTGATGGGTAAGGGCAGCAAGGAACGCCTGGTGCCAATGGGCGAGGAGGCCATTGCCTGGGTCGAGCGCTACCTGCGCGGTGCCCGCCAGGAACTGCTCGGTGGTCGGCCCAGCGACGTATTGTTTCCCAGCCTGCGCGGCGAACAGATGACCCGCCAGACCTTCTGGCACCGCATCAAGCAGCATGCCATTACGGCGGGCATCAACAAGTCGCTGTCGCCGCATACCCTGCGGCATGCCTTTGCTACCCATTTGCTCAACCACGGCGCCGACCTGCGCGTGGTGCAGATGCTGCTGGGGCACAGCGACCTCTCGACCACACAGATCTACACCCACATCGCCCGCGCTCGTCTGCAGGAGCTGCATGCCACCCATCACCCACGTGGCTAGAGGCCGCGTGGGATCGAGTGGAACTGCAGTCGCGAAGGCGCCCGGCTACAGCCAATACTGGTCAACGAGACCGTTGGAGCATCTCAAGCCGGTCCTACCGATCGAAGGCAACTGCTGATGCTCACGGGTAGGCTTGCATCGCGAATGGCCATGCCCCCCGAATTCGTTACAGCGGTGTAAAAGCGATGCAATTTGCCCGACGGTACGGGTCCGTCTTGCCGGGGGAATATGGTAGGCTTTGCCGGTTTCGCGGAACGAGGTGTACCCGGCAGGGTCGCATGCCCTCGAACCCGTCCGCCGTCATAGGAGTTTCCATGCGCTTGCCTTCCATTTTCGCTGTCGCTTCCCTGGTGCTGGCCAGCACATTCAGCCTTTTCGCCCAGGCCGATGCCGGTGCCGAGCAGGCCATTCGCAAGACGCTCGACTCGCTGGATCTCGAACTGCCGGTAGAAAGCATCGCCAGCAGCCCCTTCAACGGCCTCTATGAAGTCAAGCTCAAGGGCGGTCGCGTGCTGTATGCCAGCGCCGACGGCCAGTTCGTGGTGCAGGGCTACCTGTTCCAGATCCAGGACGGCAAGCCCGTCAACCTGACCGAGAAAACCGAACGCAAGGCCATCGCCCAGACCATCAACGGCATTCCGACCACTGAAATGGTCATCTACCCTGCCGTCGGCGAGGCCAAGTCGCACATTACCGTGTTCACCGATACCACCTGCCCGTACTGCCACAAGCTTCACGAGGAAGTCGGCCAGCTCAACAAGCTGGGCGTCGAGGTGCGTTACGTTGCATTCCCACGCCAGGGCCTCGGCTCGCCGGGTGACCAGCAGCTGCAGGCGGTGTGGTGCTCCAAGGATCGCAAGTCGGCCATGGACCAGATGGTCGAAGGCAAGAACATCAAGGCGCCCAAGTGCGACAACCCGGTCCGCAAGCAGTTCGAGATCGGCCAGTCGATCGGTGTGAACGGCACGCCGGCCATCGTCCTGGCCGACGGCCAGGTGATCCCGGGGTATCAGCCGGCGGCCCAGGTGGCCAAGCTGGCCCTGGGCGCCAAGTAATTCATCTTTCCAGCTGCATGCATGTGGCTGTATTAGTGCGGCTGCCCGAGGGGGTGGCCGCTTTACGGGGAGTTCATCAGTGAAACCGGTCAAAGTAGGCATCTGTGGGCTGGGTACCGTAGGTGGCGGTACCTTCAACGTGCTTCAGCGCAACGCCGAGGAAATTGCCCGTCGTGCCGGGCGTGGCATCGAAGTCGCGCAGATTGCTGTTCGTACACCAAACCCCAACTGCCAGATCGCCGGAACCCCGACCACCTCTGACGTGTTCGAAGTCGCCAGCAACCCCGAGATCGACGTGATCGTCGAGCTGATCGGCGGCTACACCGTGGCCCGCGAGCTGGTGCTCAAGGCCATCGACAATGGCAAGCACGTGGTCACCGCCAACAAGGCGCTGATTGCCGTGCATGGCAACGAAATCTTCGCCCGTGCCCGCGAGAAGGGCGTCATCGTCGCCTTCGAGGCTGCCGTGGCTGGTGGTATCCCGGTGATCAAGGCGATCCGTGAAGGCCTGTCGGCCAACCGCATCAACTGGGTGGCCGGCATCATCAATGGCACGGGCAACTTCATCCTCACGGAAATGCGCGAGAAGGGCCGCACCTTCCCAGACGTGCTGGCCGAAGCCCAGGCGCTGGGTTATGCCGAAGCCGACCCGACCTTCGACGTCGAAGGCATCGACGCGGCGCACAAGCTGACCATCCTGGCCTCCATCGCCTTTGGCATTCCGCTGCAGTTCGACAAGGCCTACACCGAAGGCATCACCAAGCTGACCACCGCCGACGTGAACTACGCCGAAGCGCTGGGCTACCGCATCAAGCACCTGGGCGTGGCGCGCAGTACCGAGCAGGGCATCGAGCTGCGTGTGCACCCGACGCTGATCCCGGCCGACCGCCTGCTGGCCAACGTCAACGGCGTGATGAACGCCGTGATGGTCAACGGTGACGCTTCGGGCTCCACGCTGTTCTACGGTGCCGGTGCCGGTATGGAGCCGACCGCTTCCTCGGTGGTCGCCGACCTGGTCGACGTGGTGCGGGCGATGACTTCCGACCCGACCAACCGCGTGCCGCACCTGGCCTTCCAGCCCGACTCGCTGTCCGCACATCCGATCCTGCCGATCGAAGCCTGCGAAAGCGCTTACTATCTGCGCATCCAGGCCAAGGATCACCCAGGCGTGCTGGCCCAGGTCGCGAGCATCCTGTCCGAGCGCGGCATCAACATCGAATCGATCATGCAGAAGGAAGTGGAAGAGCAGGACGGCCTGGTGCCGATGATCCTGCTGACCCATCGGGTCGTGGAGCAGCGCATCAACGATGCCATCCAGGCCCTGGAAGCCCTGCAGGATGTCGTCGGCCCCGTGGTCCGCATCCGTGTCGAACACCTGAATTAACCAGCAGCGGCACGCTGTCAGCTTCGAGCTGCAAGAACAAGCCGTCCCCGCTTTACTTGCCGCCTGGAACTGGCCGCGTGCCGCTCAAATCAAAGGTTTGCACCCATGCGTTATATCAGTACTCGCGGCAAAGCCCCGGCGTTGAACTTCGAAGACGTGCTGCTGGCTGGCCTGGCCAGTGACGGCGGCCTGTACGTGCCGGAAAACCTGCCGCGCTTCACCCAGGAGGAGATCGCTTCCTGGGCCGGCCTGCCGTATCACGAGCTGGCGTTCCGAGTGATGCGACCCTTCGTCGAAGGCAGCATCGCCGACGCCGATTTCAAGAAGATCCTCGAAGAAACCTACGGCGTATTCGCCCACAGCGCTGTCGCACCGTTGCGTCAGCTCGACGGTAACGAATGGGTGCTGGAGCTGTTCCACGGCCCGACCCTGGCGTTCAAGGACTTTGCCCTGCAACTGCTCGGCCGCCTGCTCGATCACGTGCTGGCCAAGCGCGGCGAGCGCGTGGTGATCGTCGGCGCCACCTCCGGTGACACCGGCTCGGCGGCCATCGAAGGCTGCCGTCGTTGCGACAACGTCGACATCTTCATCCTGCACCCGCACAACCGCGTGTCTGACGTGCAGCGTCGCCAGATGACCACCATCTTCGGCGACAACATCCACAACATCGCTGTGGAAGGCAACTTCGACGACTGCCAGGAAATGGTCAAGGCCAGCTTCGCCGACCAGGGCTTCCTCAAGGGCACTCGCCTGGTGGCGGTCAACTCGATCAACTGGGCGCGGATCATGGCCCAGATCGTCTACTACTTCCATGCCGCACTGCAGCTTGGCGGTCCGGCGCGCTCGGTCTCCTTCTCGGTGCCGACCGGCAACTTCGGCGATATCTTCGCCGGCTACCTGGCTCGCAACATGGGCCTGCCGGTCAACCAGCTGATCGTGGCGACCAACCGCAACGACATCCTGCACCGCTTCATGAGCGGCAATCAGTACGTCAAGGATGCCCTGCACCCGACACTGTCGCCGTCCATGGACATCATGGTGTCGTCGAACTTCGAACGCCTGCTGTTCGACATGCACGGTCGCAATGGTGCAGCCATCGCCGAGCTGATGGACACCTTCAAGCAGGGTGGCGGCTTCAGCGTCGAGCAGGATCGCTGGACCGAAACCCGCAAGCTGTTCGACTCTCTGGCGGTCAGCGACGAGCAGACCTGCGAAACCATCGCCCAGGTCTTCGCCCGTACCGGTGAAGTGCTCGACCCGCACACGGCCATCGGCGTGCGTGCTGCTCGCGAATGCCGCCGCAGCCTGGACATCCCGATGGTGGTGCTGGGCACCGCGCATCCGGTCAAGTTCCCCGAGGCGGTGGAGAAGGCCGGCGTCGGCAAGGCGCTGGAGCTTCCGGCGCACTTGTCCGACCTGTTCCAGCGTGAAGAGCGTTGCACCGTACTGCCGAACGACCTCAAGGCCGTACAGGCCTTCGTCAGCCAGCATGGCAACCGCGGCAAGCCGCTGTGACCGAATAGTCGTGTAACAACTTGGGCCCGCCTTCTGGCGGGCCTTTTCGTTCCTGCATGCCAAACTCTGCCGCTTGATTCACCAGGCAAGAGTGATGGTCGTGAAGCAGGCAAGCAAGGAAGGACCGTTCGCCAGGGCGGTCAGGGGGCACAGGCACTGGAGGTGGCAGACATGGCCGCTGCTGCTGCTGGTGTGGTTCGTTCAACCGGTGGGGGCGGCGCAGAGCCTGCCTTTCACCCTGGCACCACCGTTCGTGAAGGTCGAGCGACTCGAGTTGGCCGACAGCGATCGCCGCTGGCTGGAGGGGCGTGGCGCCTTGCGGGTCGGTATCGTGATCGCCGAGAACGAGCCGGTCGATATCACCACCGACCGCAATCGCTACCAGGGCATCAGTGCCGACTACCTCGCCCTGCTTGAGCAGAAGCTGGGCGTGCCGCTGTCATTGACCGGCTTCAACCAGCATGACGAAGCCATTAACGCACTGCGCGTTGGCGCCATCGACCTGCTCAGCAGTGCTGGCGGTTTCGAAAGGGGTCAACCAGGCCTGGCCCTCTCGCGTGACTACATGCCGGACCGTTCAGTGGTGGTGGTCAGGGGCAAGGCGCTGCCGCCGTCCCATGCCCTGGCGGGCTGGAAGATCGCCCTGCTGGACGATTACGCCGACCTGCGCACCGTGCAGCGCACCTACCCCGACAGCGAAGTGCTGCTGGCCCCCAATCTCTACAGCGCCATGGAGGCCCTGAGCCAGGGTGACGTGCAGGCGTTCATCGGCAGCGAGCTGGTGGTGCGGGCCTTTCTGGTGACGCGCCCTTACCTCGACCTGCAGATCCACTCCGAGAGCGCGCTGCCGCCGCATGGCCTAGCCTTCGCGATGCGTGCCGGCGAACGGCGCCTCAAGGCCTTGGTGGACCAGGCCCTGGACAGCCTGGAGCCGTCCGTGCGGCGCGAGGTGCTGGGGCGTTGGACCTCGGGATTGAACAGCCAGATCGGTGAACAGCGCATTCCCCTGAGCAGTGTCGAACGACGCTGGCTGGCCCGCCATCCACAGGTCAGCGTGGCGACCTCCCAGCAGCCGCCGTTCATTTATCGTGACAAGCAGGGGCAATGGGTCGGGCTCAATGTCGACGTATTGGCGCGCATCTCGCGTATGACCGGTCTGCAGTTCGTCTACCACGAAGCGCCTTCCACCCAGGCCAGCCTGGAGCTGCTACGCAGCGGCGAGGCGCAGATGAACACCACCCTGGCGGAGAATCCCGAGCGAAAGCTGTTTCTGAATTTTACTTACTCCTTCGGCGGCAACACCTGGGTGTTCGTGGTCAGGGCCGGAGAGCCTTCCCCGGACAGCCTGGCTGCCATGAGTGGTCAGGTGCTGGCCCTGCCGGCACGGCACGCCCTGGAAGGCGAGATTCGTCGACACTACCCCGATATCCAGTTGCGCCTGGTCGACACCTACGCGCAGGCCCGTGAGCTGGTAGAAAGCGGCCAGGCGTACGCGACCATCCAGAACGAGGCGGGCGCCTACCTGTTCCCGTCCGAGGCCCTGAAAGTGGGCCGCGGCGTGGAAGGCAAGTGGTCGCCCGACCGCTTCTCGGTAATCAAGACCCAGCCTGAACTGCTGAGCATCCTCAACAAGGCGCTGGAAGAGTTTCCGATCTCCGAGATGCGCGCCATCCGCATGAAATGGCTGGGCACGACGCTGCCACAGCCTGGTCTGTGGAGCCGTGTGCCGTCCTGGCTGGTCTGGAGTGCGATTCTGGCGCTGATGCTGGTCCTGGTGTCGCTGGCCTGGGACAGCCGCCTGCGCATCCAGATCCGTCAGCGGCGCCAGGCCGAAGCCATGCTCAACGACCAGCTGGCTTTCAAGCAGGCGCTGTTCGATGCGCTGCCCATGCCGGTCTATGTGCTCGATCTGGAAGGCCGGCTGGTGTCGTGCAATCGCAGCTACGAGCATTTCTTCGACATTGGTGTCGAGCACATGCAAGGTCGGCGGCTGATCGACGTGGAACTGCTGCCCGCTGCCCTGGCCGCCGAGCTGCATGCCGATTGCATGCGCCTGCTTGGCAGCGGCGAACCGGTGTTCGCCGGGCGCACCCTGGACCTGCCTGGCCGGCGTGTCGAGGCTTGGCAATGGAGTGTGCCGTTATGTGCCGCCGATGGTCAGCGTCAGGGAGTACTGGGCGGCTGGGTCGACCTGAGCGAGCGTCGGCGGTTGGAAAGCCGGCTGGAGCAGGTGGCCCAGGTGCATGGCTGCATGAGTCGGGAAATCCGTGCGCTGATCGACACCCTGGCCTGCGAGTGTGAACGCAGCACCGGCCAGGGCGGGGTGCCGGTGGAACGGCTGTTGAGCGTGCAGCGTTCGATCCTGCGCCTGGCCCTGCTGCTCGATCAGCCTATCGAGGCTGGCGACCATGCTCAGGAGGCCTCTTGCAGTTGTAACTGAGCGGCTGGTTTTTTCCCTGTCATCTTTACCAGGCATGCTCGGTGCAGAGGATGTTCATGGGTTGGCAAGCCACTTGCAGAACTTTCTGCGATCTGGGCAGGTCAGTGGTAGACATCTTGTCGTTCAATAAAATGAGGGGTGATCCATATGGAAAATATCAGCTTGCTGCTGGGTGAAGCACTGGCGCCCTATCAGGTCGGTATCGGGGCGGCCGGTTCGGACGGTGAATGTCTGGTGACCCTCAAGGATGTTTCTGGCGCCGTGGTGATCGAGCGCCGCTTCAAGGTCGACCAGCTGCGTGACAAGCACCAGCTCACCGATGTCGTCGACGGTCTGCACCGCGACCTGATGGTGGCCGAAGGGCGTCTTGAGCCCTGCATGATCGCGGCGATGCGCAACGCCGCTGCCCGCCAGCCGCTCGTCGCCTCGGGGCCGTTCGCCTGACATCCGGGGTGCCGGCCAGGAACCTTGTGCCGTTGGCGGGTTCCTATCAGGTATGGCAGGAACGTTCATTGTGCTCCGGTGAACGCCGCCTGCCGTCCGGCCCAAGGGCCAAGGTTGACCCCGATCAGTCATCCCCGCTGTTCGGGGTTTCTTTTTGCCCGCTCAATCCTTGAAGAAGCCTGCCGAGTCCTGCAGATACTCGGCACGCCGCACAGGGTCCAGCCATTCGGCGTAGAGTGACTTGAGCGACTCGCGCAGTTCGCGCATTTCCCTGTTGATCACGACCATGGCCGCGCGTCCCTGCTCGGTGTTCGAGCAACCGATATGGGTGTACTGGTACTTGGGTACGTCGTTGATCGGCAGGAAGGTCAGTTCGCTTTCGTCGATACCCTGCTGCAACGCCTGGTAGCGGGCTTCCGGCCAGTACGCGAGCATGGCTTGTAGCCGTCCCAGGCGCTCCATTTGCAGCATGCTGCCGATCGCGCTGTTGCCGTAGTGCTGCTTGAGCTCATCGGCCGGCGCCTTGCTGAGGATTTCGTCGATGACCGTGCCATAGCTGCGTTCGGCGACGATGCCGAGCTTGAGGGTCTGGCTGGCCAGCAGGGTGCGCAGATCGACCTGGCCGTCGCTGACGAAGGGCGCGATCTGGGGCATTTGCTCCTTGCGTACGATCAGGCCGTTGCTGAACACCACGTAGGTAGGAATGGAAAACAGGATGGTCTTGGCCCGCGCGGCGGTCCACAGCAGGGTCGGGTCGCAGGTGAAACCCGGTTCGTTGAGCATCTGCAGGCCACGGGCACGGTTGACCTGCATCAGCGTGTGGTCGTACTGCGGCATGCGGGCGATCAGCAGCGGCATCATCCGATCGATGGCCCCCTGGCCCTGGTAGGGGCCGGCGGCAATGGTCACGGGGGGCATGTCGCGCATCAGCCAGGTCAGGGTGTCCTTGGCCTGGCTGGATAACGGAAAGGCACACAGGCCGGTGATCATCAGCCAGGCCGACAGGCGCAGGCATGCTAGAGAGCGGCACATGCGTAGAAATCGTCCATGGGAAGGGGCTTCAAATTGCACCATAAAGGCGCATTTCGCCAGTATATTTTGTGAAGGTTGCCTGACAATTTTCCGTAACGCCGGGCAGTCCCGTCGTTCGGGCAGCGCGCAATCGGTTAAACTTGCCGGCTTTCTCCTGCTCCGGAAGCCCGTCCATGGCCCAGCCGTCGACCACCTACAAGTTCGAACTCAACCTCACCGACATCGACCGGGGGGTCTACGAAAGCGTCAAGCAGACCATCGCTCGGCATCCCTCTGAAACCGAAGAGCGCATGGCCGTGCGCCTGCTGGCCTATGCCCTGTGGTTCAACGAGCAGCTGGCGTTCGGTCGTGGCCTGTCGGACGTCGACGAGCCGGCCCTGTGGGAAAAAAGCCTGGATGATCGCGTGCTGCACTGGATCGAAGTCGGCCAGCCAGACCTTGAGCGCCTGACCTGGTGTTCTCGGCGCACCGAACGCACCAGCCTGCTGGCCTACGGTAGCCTGCGGGTGTGGGAAGGCAAGGTGGTGCCCGGCGCCAGGCAGTTGAAGAACGTCAGCATTGCTGCAGTGCCCCAGGACGTGCTCGAAGTGCTGGCCCATGACATGCCGCGTGCCATCAAGTGGGACGTGATGATCAGCGACGGTACGGTGTTCGTTACCGATGACCGGGGTCAGCACGAAGTGCAACTGCAATGGCTGGTGGGTGAGCGCGGCTGAAGCTGCTTCTGGTCCTTATTCACCTGTATTGGCCCTAGGCTCAATACTGTTCGATTAAGCGGCAGGTGGCCCGGTGGGAGCGGCTTTAGCCGCGAAAGCGCCAGGAAACTCACTGCATCTGTTGTGAACAGGCGATTACTTCGCGGCTGAAGCCGCTCCCACCCGGTCTAACTGACCAGTATTGGCCCTAGGCTGAAATACGACACGAGACACTGAATCACCATGCGTATCGAACACCGCCCGTTACCCGATCCCCTGCCGCTGCTTGGCGACCTGCCCCCTCTGCTGACCCGGCTTTACGCCTCGCGGGGCGTGAGTTCGGCGCAGGAGCTGGACAAGGGGCTGGCGCGACTGATTCCGTATCAGCAGCTCAAGGGCATCGAGGCGGCGGTGGAGCTGCTGGTCGACGCCTTACAGCAAGGTCAGCGCATCCTCATCGTCGGCGACTTCGATGCCGACGGCGCCACCGCCAGTACCGTCGGCGTGCTGGGCCTGCGCCAGCTCGGCGCTGCCCACGTGGATTATCTGGTGCCCAACCGCTTCGAGTACGGCTACGGGCTGACCCCGGAGATCGTCGAAGTGGCCCTGCAGCGCTCGCCACAGTTGCTGATGACCGTCGATAACGGCATCTCCAGTGTCGAGGGCGTGGCTGCGGCCAAGGCGGCGGGGCTCAAGGTGCTGGTTACCGACCACCACCTGCCGGGCCACGAACTGCCAGCCGCCGACGCCATCGTCAATCCGAACCAGCCGGGCTGCGAGTTCCCCAGCAAGTCCCTGGCCGGTGTTGGCGTGATGTTCTATGTGCTGATGGCCTTGCGTGCGCGGCTGCGTGGTCTTGGCTGGTTCGCCAGCCGTGCCGAGCCCAACCTGGGTGACCTGCTCGACCTGGTGGCGCTGGGCAGCGTGGCCGACGTGGTGCCGTTGGATGCCAACAACCGCATTCTGGTCCATCAGGGGCTGATGCGAATCCGCGCCGGCCGCGCCCGGCCAGGCCTGCGCGCCATCTTGGAGGTGGCGCGTCGCGATCCGTCGCGCATCACTTCGACCGACCTGGGCTTCATCCTGGGCCCGCGCCTCAATGCCGCTGGCCGCCTGGATGACATGAGTCTAGGCATCGAATGCCTGCTCTGCGAAGACCCGGTGCTGGCGCGAGAAATGGCCACCCAGCTTGACGAACTCAACCAGGACCGCAAGAACATCGAACAGGGCATGCAGCGTGAAGCGCTGGCCCAGCTCAAGGACCTGGCCGAGGATTCGCTGCCCTTCGGCCTGTGCCTGTTCGAGCCGGACTGGCACCAGGGGGTGATCGGCATCCTCGCCTCGCGTCTTAAAGAGCGCTATCACCGCCCAGCCATCGCTTTCGCCAGCGCCGGCGAAGGCATGCTCAAGGGCTCTGCCCGCTCGGTGCCGGGCTTCCACATTCGCGATGCGCTGGACGCCGTGGCGGCGCGGCATCCAGAGCTGATCAGCAAGTTCGGCGGCCACGCCATGGCGGCTGGCCTGTCCTTGCCGGAAGCCAACTTTCCGGCCTTTTGCCAGGCCTTCGATGAAGAAGTGCGTCGACAACTCAGCGAGGATGACCTGACCGGACGGCTGCTGTCCGACGGCGCCCTGGCGGTCGAGGAGTTCCACCTGGAGCTGGCTCGCGCCCTGCGCAACGCCGGCCCTTGGGGGCAGCATTTTCCCGAGCCGTTGTTCCATGGGGTGTTTCAGCTGGCCGAGCAGCGGGTGGTGGGTGAGCGGCACCTGAAAATGGTGCTCAAGACCGAATGTGGCAGCGTGCGCCTGGAGGGTATCGCGTTCGGGGTGGATCGCGAGGTGTGGCCCAACCCCAACATTCGTTGGGTGGAGTTGGCCTACCGGCTGGATCTCAACGAATTTCGCGGCAACGAGACCGTGCAGTTGCTGGTGACCCACATCGCGCCGCGCTGAGGCCGCCGGTTTTCTCAGCCGGCCATCATCATGCGGTTACGGCCTTCACGCTTGGCCACGTACAGGGCAATGTCGGCGCGGCGCAGCAGGCTGTCGGTGGATTCGCCCGGCAGCAGGGTCGAGCAACCCAGGCTGATGCTCGGCCGCAGGTTGCCCAGGGCGCTGAAGTCCAGCTCCTGGATAGCCTGGCGCAGGCGTTCGCCAATCAATGCCGCGGCGTCCTGGCAGGTATTGGCGAGGATGACCACGAACTCTTCGCCGCCATAGCGAAACACCCGATCGACCGTGCGGAGCTGATGTTTCAGCGTCTGGGCAATGCTTTGCAGGACCAGATCACCGTTGGCGTGGCCGTGGGTGTCATTGATCCGCTTGAAATGGTCGATGTCCAGCATCAGCAGCGACAGCGGCTGCCGATAACGCAGTGAGTCGTCTGCTTCGCGCGCCAGCACCTGATCCATGGCCACACGGTTGCCGGTATCGGTCAGCGGGTCGCGCAGCGAACTCTGCAGTGCCATGCGGTACAGCAAGGCGTTGCGCAACGGATACAGCAGGCAGCCGACCAAGTGCTGCAGTTCGGCGAGCAACCGGGTGTCGGCGGCCCGGCCATGGTGCAGCGTCAATTGGCCGAGCGCTTCGTCCTTGTGGCTGAGTTCGTAGCAGGTGCTGTCGGCAACCGGGTTGCCTATGCAAAGCTGCAGGTCGCTGGCTGCGTGGAGGTAATTCAGCCCTTCGAGGGGCAGGGCCTGGCGCAGCGTATTGAAGAACAGCTGCAGAATGCGCTCGGCCTCCAGGCTGGTTTGCAGCTGTTGGGCGAGCCGGTAGGCGAGGCGCCTGGGAGCGGGGCGAGAGCCGGTCAAGCATGCATCCGCGCCGACCAGCGCAGGCTGCATGCTGCGGGTGTCGATCTGCACGGTGTCGATTCGTGGGGGCGAATTCATCTGTTCACTCCTCAGCTCTTTCCTTTGCGGCTGGTTTTTTATAGAGCGAAATGCATGCCAACGGTTCATAAAACCTGAACGCGATGAAAATCAATGGCTTGCAAAAGGATGCTGCGGAAGCGGCAGCGACGGCTGCTTGACGTGGGCGACTTTTTACCAGAAGCGGGCGCCACGGGCAGGTATTTCGCCCGCCAATGTGACGTCCCGCACACTCCGGTTACTGGGCGTTGAAGGCCTGGCCGTTGACGCCGGCACTGTCCGGCCCCATGAGATAGAGGTACACCGGCATGATCTCCTCGGGTGCCGGGACGTCCTGTGGATTTTCCGCCGGGTAGGCCTGGGCACGCATGCTGGTGCGGGTGCCGCCGGGGTTGACGCTGTTGGCGCGCACCGGCGCGACGCCGTCCAATTCGTCGGCCAGGGTCTGCATCAGCCCTTCGGTGGCGAACTTGGAGACCCCGTAGGCGCCCCAGTAGGCGCGACCCTTGCGGCCCACGCTGCTGGAGGTGAATACCACCGAGGCATCTTTGGAGCATTTGAGCAGCGGCAGCAGAGCCTGGGTGAGCATGAACATGGCGTTGACGTTAACGTGCATCACGCGCATGAAGTTTTCACCGGACAACTGATCCAGCGGGGTGCGCGGGCCGATGATCGAAGCGTTGTGCAGCAGACCGTCGAGCCGGCCGAACTCGCCTTCGAGCATGGCCGCCAGTTCGTCGTACTGATGCGGCAGGGCGGTTTCCAGGTTGAACGGAATGACCGCCGGACGCGGGTGGCCGGCGGCTTCGATGTCATCGTAGACCTGTGCCAGGCTGGCTTCGGTGCGGCCCAGTAGCAGCACGGTGGCGCCATGTGCGGCGTAGGTCTTCGCGGCGGCGGCGCCGATACCGCGTGCGGCGCCGGTCACCAGGATCACCCGGCCTTCGAGCAGGCCGGGGCGTGCGCTGTAATCGAACATGGCAGGGCCTCCTTCAGCAGCTGCACAGGGCGTTGTCGAGCACCTGGCGCAGCTCCAGCGGATGATCGACCACTACGTCGGCACCCCAGTGGCCGGGATTGTCGTTGGGGTGGATGTAGCCGTAGCGCACGGCGGCCGTGCGCGTGCCGGCATCGCGGCCCGACTCGATGTCGCGCAGGTCGTCGCCGACGAACAGCACGCTGGCCGGGTCCAGGTCGAGACGGCTGCAAGCCAGGATCAACGGCTCCGGGTGCGGCTTGCTGTGGGTCACGTGGTCTGGGCAGATCAGCAGCGCCGAACGCTCGGCCAGACCGAGCTGCTGCATGATCGGCTCGGCGAAGCGCAGCGGCTTGTTGGTCACCACGCCCCAGATCAGGCCGGCTTTCTCGATGTCGGCGAGCAGTTCGGCCATGCCATCGAACAGGTGGGTATGCACGGCACAGGCCTGTTGATAGCGCTCCAGGAACTCCAGGCGCAGGGCCTCGAATTCCGGCGCGTTTGGCGACATCGCGAAGGTGGCGGCGACCATGGCCTTGGCGCCACCGGAAATCTCGTCGCGGATCAGTTTGTCGGCGACCGGCGGGAAGCCGCGTTCGGCGCGCATCGCCTGGCAGACGGCGATGAAGTCCGGTGCGGTATCCAGCAGAGTACCGTCCATGTCGAACAGGACCGCTCTCAGGCGCATGTCAGGCCTCCTTGACGGTCTGGATCATGTAGTTGACGTCCACGTCGGCCGCCAGCTTGTAGTGCTTGGTCAGCGGGTTGTAGGTCAGGCCGATGATGTCCTTGACCTGCAGGCCGGCCGCACGGCTCCAGGCGCCCAGCTCGGAGGGGCGGATGAATTTCTTGAAGTCGTGGGTGCCGCGCGGAAGCATGTTGAGGATGTACTCGGCGCCGACGATGGCGAACAGGTACGCCTTGGGGTTGCGGTTGATGGTGGAGAAGAACACCTGGCCGCCGGGCTTGACCATGCGGCAGCAGGCGGCGATCACCGAGGACGGATCCGGGACGTGTTCGAGCATCTCCAGGCAGGTGACCACGTCGAACTGCTCGGGCATTTCCTTGGCCATGTCTTCGGCAGTGGTCTGCCGGTATTCGACTTCGACGCCCGACTCCAGCTGGTGCAACTGGGCCACGGCCAGCGGCGCCTCACCCATGTCGATGCCGGTGACGGTGGCGCCGCGCAGGGCCATGGCCTCGCTGAGGATGCCGCCGCCGCAGCCGACGTCGAGGACTTTCTTGCCGGCCAGGCCGACGCGTTCGTCGATCCAGTTGACGCGCAGCGGGTTGATGTCGTGCAGGGGTTTGAATTCGCTTTCACGGTCCCACCAGCGATGGGCCAGGGCCTCGAATTTGGCGATTTCGGCGCGGTCGACGTTGCTCATGGATATCCCTCTTGAACTCAGAATTCGGTGTGGTCCGGCGCCCGGCGGCAAGCCGTGGCTGGCGGTCGCCGGTGCATCATTCGGGCTGGCCGGCGATTCGCCGGCCCCAGGCCATGGCGGTGTCGCGCAGGGCCTGTTCGTCCAGGCGGGTCAGGCGGCCATCGTCGAGCAATGGCTTGCCGGCGACCCACACGTGGCGCACGCAGTCGCGGCCACAGGCATAGATCAATTGTGACACCGGATCATAGACAGGTTGCACGGCCAGGCCGCTCAGGTCGAAGGCGACCATGTCGGCGGCCTTGCCGATTTCCAGCGAGCCGGTGTCCTGCTGGATGCCCAGTGCCCGGGCGCCGTTGAGCGTGGCCATGCGCAGCGCGCGATGAGCATCCAGGGCGCCTGCGGAGCCGGCGACCGCCTTGGCCAGCAGCGCGGCGGTGCGGGTTTCGCCCAGCAGGTCCAGGTCATTGTTGCTGGCCGCGCCATCGGTGCCGACCGCGACGTTCACGCCAGCCTGCCACAGGCGCTCGACCGGGCAGAAGCCGCTGGCCAGCTTGAGATTGGATTCGGGGCAATGAATGACACTGGTGTTGCTTTCTACCAGCAGTGCCAGGTCGTCATCGCTGATCTGGGTCATGTGCACGGCCTGCAGGCGCGGCCCCAGAAGACCCAGGCGCTGCAGGCGGGCCAGCGGTCGTTGGCCCTGCTGTTGCACGGCCTGTTCGACTTCGCCGGCGGTTTCATGGATGTGCATGTGGATCGGCGCGTCGAGTTCATCGGCGATGACTCGCACGCGCTCGAGATTTTCGTCGTTCACCGTGTACGGCGCATGCGGCCCGAAGGCCACCTGGATGCGCGGGTGGTGCGCCAGGTCGTTGAACAGCTCGATGCCGACATGCAGGGCTTCGTCGACATTGCGCGCACCCGGCACCGGAAAATCCAGCACGGGTACGCAGATTTGCGCGCGCATGCCGCTGTTATGCACGCGCTCGGCGGCCACTTTGGGGTAGAAGTACATGTCGGAGAAGCAGGTGATGCCACCCTTGAGCTGCTCGGCGATGGCCAGGTCGGTCCCGTCGCGCACGAAGGCTTCATCGACCCAGCGGCCTTCGGCGGGCCAGATGTGCTCCTGCAGCCAGGTCATCAGCGGCAGGTCGTCGGCCAGGCCACGGAACAGCGTCATGGCGGCGTGGCCATGGGCGTTGATCAGGCCGGGAGCGAGCAGCATGCCGGGCAGCTCGCGCACGACCTGGCTGACCAGGCGTGAGGCCTCGCTGCGCGGGCCGATCCAGGCGATGCGGCCGTCGCGAATGCCGATGCCGTGCTCGCGCAGCACCACGCCCGCTGGCTCGACCGGCACCAGCCATTGCGGCAGCAGCAGCAGGTCTAGGGGGGCGGCGGGTGTGGGCATGAGCGGGCTTCCGGAGCATGTGCACGGTGGGCGGAACGGCAGTGTGGATGCGCCTGGCAGGCCCTTGGGGAATGTGGCCCCGGCCTTGCATCGTTCCGCCGCGAGGGTGGTGGCGAAGTATACCCGAGCGTCCCGGTGGTCGGCTCGTTATAATCGACCGCTTTTTGATTCAGGCCTTGGATTGTTGAAGATGGAGTGGGCGATGCGCGAGCAATTGCTGGCAGCTGAGAAAGTGAAAGCCATCGATTGGCGGGAAGACGCTCTATATCTGCTCGATCAGCGGGCCTTGCCGCGGCAGGAGAGCTGGCTGGCCTGTGGTACTGCCGCGGCGGTGGCCGAGGCCATCGCCGGCATGGTGGTGCGCGGCGCGCAGGCCATTGGGGTGAGTGCGGCCTATGGCGTGGTCCTTGCGGCACGTGCCCGACATGCCCAGGGCGGTGACTGGCGGGCAGCGCTGGAGGCGGACTTTGCCGTGCTGGCCGCTGCGCGCCCGACCGCCGCGAACCTGTGCTGGGCGCTGAACCGCATGCGCGAGCGCCTGCAACGCCTGAAGAGCGGCGAAGATCCGCTGCGGGCTCTGGAGGCCGAGGCGGCGGCCATTCACCTGTCCGACCGTGAAGCCAACCTGACCATGGCGCAGCTGGGCGCCGAGCTGATCCGCAAGCACCAGGGCAATCTGCAGACGGTACTCACCCACGGCAATGCCGGGGCGCTGGCCACCGGAGGTTTTGGCACGGCGCTGGGGGTGATCCGTGCGGCGCATCTGGAAGGCATGGTCGAACACGTCTATGCCGATGAAACCCGGCCCTGGCTGCAGGGGTCGCGGCTCACGGCCTGGGAGTTGCTGCACGAGAACATTCCGGTCAGCGTGATCGCCGACTCGGCAGCCGCCCACATGATGCGCACCAAAGGCATCACCTGGGTGATCGTCGGCGCCGACCGTATCGCTGCCAATGGCGATGTGGCCGGCAAGATCGGCACCTATCAGCTGGCCGTTGCCGCCATGCACCATGCGGTGCGCTTCATGGTCGTGGCGCCCAGTTCGAGCATCGACATGGACACCGACAGCGGCGACGACATTCTCCTTGAAGAGCGCGATGTCCGCGAGTTGCTCGACCTTGGCGGGCAGCCTCTGGCGGCCGAGGCGGGCGCGTTCAACCCGGTGTTCGACATCACTCCGGCGGACCTGATCGACGCCATCGTCACGGAGAAGGGCATCGTCGAGCGCCCCGACACCGCGCGCCTGGCGCAACTGATGAGCCGCAAGCACCTGCACTGACCCGAACAGGCCGTTCGTCGGCAGGGGTGGGGCAGATGGTCATGCCGCTGGGCGGCTCTGAGAGCGCGTCTGGCGGGCGCGGCGGGCGAGCGGCTCAGAGCCATTGCTTGCAAGGGATGTGAGCGTAGCGGCGATTGTGGTAACATCCGGCGGTTTTCAGGGGCGCTGATCGCAGTCCCTCTCACTGCGCAGATCCATGGCGTAACCCGTTGATTTGTCGTACGTCGCCTCTGGTCGGTGCCACGGGCGGCGAGCCTTGGTCGTTCCGCATGGAGCGGCGGGGTTTCACCAGAAAAAGGAATCAGGCTTCTCATGGGTGAACTGGCCAAAGAAATTCTCCCGGTCAATATCGAAGACGAGCTGAAACAGTCCTACCTCGACTACGCCATGAGCGTAATCGTCGGCCGGGCACTGCCGGATGCACGCGATGGCCTGAAGCCCGTGCACCGGCGTGTGCTCTATGCGATGAGCGAGCTGGGCAACGACTGGAACAAACCGTACAAGAAATCCGCCCGTGTGGTCGGTGACGTGATCGGTAAGTACCACCCTCACGGTGACACCGCTGTCTACGACACCATCGTGCGTATGGCGCAGCCGTTCTCGCTGCGCTATCTGCTGGTCGATGGCCAGGGCAACTTCGGTTCGGTCGACGGCGACAACGCCGCTGCGATGCGATACACCGAAGTACGCATGACCAAGCTGGCTCACGAGCTGCTGGCCGACCTGCACAAGGAAACCGTCGACTGGGTGCCCAACTACGACGGCACCGAGCTGATCCCGGCTGTCATGCCGACCAAGATCCCCAACCTGCTGGTCAACGGTTCCAGCGGTATCGCCGTGGGCATGGCGACCAACATCCCCCCGCACAACCTGGGTGAGGTCATCGACGGCTGCCTGGCGCTGATCGACAACCCCGAGCTGTCGGTTGATGACCTGATGCAGTACATCCCCGGCCCGGACTTCCCGACCGCCGGCGTGATCAATGGCCGTGCCGGCATCATCGAGGCCTATCGCACCGGTCGTGGGCGCATCTACATGCGTGCGCGCTCCAAGGTCGAGGACATCGACAAGGTCGGTGGCCGCCAGCAGATCGTCATCACCGAGCTGCCCTATCAGCTGAACAAGGCCCGCCTGATCGAGAAGATCGCCGAGCTGGTCAAGGAAAAGCGCCTGGAAGGCATCACCGAGCTGCGTGACGAATCCGACAAGGAAGGCATGCGCGTGGTGATCGAGCTGCGCCGTGGTGAAGTGCCGGAGGTGATTCTCAACAACCTCTACGCCCAGACCCAGCTGCAGAGCGTGTTCGGCATCAACATCGTGGCCCTGGTCGACGGTCGTCCGCGCATCCTCAACCTCAAGGACCTGCTGGAAGCCTTCATTCGCCACCGTCGCGAAGTGGTCACCCGGCGCACCGTGTTCGAACTGCGCAAGGCGCGCGAGCGCGGGCACATCCTCGAAGGCCAGGCGGTGGCGCTGTCGAACATCGACCCGGTCATCGCGCTGATCAAGGCTTCGCCGTCGCCGGCCGAGGCCAAGGAAGGGCTGATCAACACCCCGTGGGAATCCAGCGCGGTCATGGAAATGGTCGAGCGCGCCGGCGCCGACGCCTGCCGCCCGGAAAACCTCGATCCGCAGTACGGCCTGCGTGACGGCAAGTACTTCCTGTCGCCAGAGCAGGCTCAGGCGATTCTCGACCTGCGCCTGCACCGCCTGACCGGCCTGGAGCACGAGAAGCTGCTGGGCGAGTACCAGGAGATCCTCAACCAGATCGGCGAGCTGATCCGCATCCTCAACAGCGCCACGCGCCTGATGGAAGTGATCCGCGAAGAGCTGGAGCTGATCCGCGCCGAATACGGCGACGCGCGCCGCACCGAGATCGTCGAATCCACCGCTGACCTGACCCTGGGTGACCTGATCACCGAGGAAGACCGCGTGGTGACCATCTCGCACAGCGGCTACGCCAAGACCCAGCCGCTGACTGCCTACCAGGCCCAGCGTCGCGGCGGCAAGGGCAAGTCGGCGACCGGCATGAAGGACGAGGACTACATTTCGCACCTGCTGGTCGCCAACAGCCACACCACGCTGCTGATGTTCTCCAGCAAGGGCAAGGTGTACTGGCTCAAGACCTACGAGATTCCCGAGGCGTCACGCGCTGCACGTGGTCGTCCGCTGGTCAACCTGCTGCCGCTGGACGAGGGTGAGTACATCACCACCATGCTGCCGGTAGAGGAGTACACCGAAGGTCACTACATCTTCATGGCCACCGCCAACGGCACCGTGAAGAAAACCCCGCTCGAGCAGTTCAGCCGTCAGCGCAGTGTGGGCCTGATCGCCCTGGAACTGGACGAGGGCGACGTGCTGATCCGCGCCGCGATCACCGACGGCAACCGCGAGGTCATGCTGTTCTCCGACGGTGGCAAGGTGACTCGCTTCAACGAGAACGAAGTGCGTGCCATGGGCCGTACCGCGCGCGGTGTGCGTGGCATGCGCCTGGCTGAAGGGCAGAAGCTGATCTCCATGCTGATCCCGGAAGAGGGCAGCCAGATCCTCACCGCTTCCGAGCGCGGCTATGGCAAGCGCACGGCGATCGACGAGTTCCCCGAGTACAAGCGCGGCGGCCAGGGCGTCATCGCCATGGTCAGCAACGAGCGTAACGGCCGTCTGGTCGGCGCGATCCAGGTGCTCGACGGTGAGGAGATCATGCTGATTTCCGACCAGGGCACCCTGGTGCGTACCCGTGTCGACGAAGTGTCGAGCCTGGGCCGTAACACCCAGGGCGTGACCCTCATCAAGCTGGCCAGCGATGAAAAGCTGGTGGGCCTGGAGCGGGTGCAGGAGCCTTCGGAAAGCGACGATGACATCCTCGACGACGAGTCGGCCGAAGCCGACGATGCGCAGGACGAGCCGTCCGCCGAGGCGGCGGGCGACGATGAGTCCGTGGACTGAGTGATGCGACCGACGGGGGCAGGTACGCCGGTGACGAGCGTGCCAGCCCCCGCTGCTTTTCAGCGGGGCGCTTTGTCGGCCCCGGATTTTCTGCTGGTTGGCAGGCAACACCGCGCCGACCGGCTTGCGATACAGCGCGAACAGACCAACGCATTTGACGAGAGTGGATATGAGCAAGCGAGCCTTTAACTTCTGCGCAGGTCCAGCTGCGCTCCCTGAAGCTGTCCTGTTGCGCGCCCAGGCCGAGCTGCTGGACTGGCAAGGCAAAGGCCTGTCGGTCATGGAAATGAGCCACCGCAGCGACGAGTTCGTTTCCATCGCCAACAAGGCTGAGCAGGATTTCCGTGACCTGCTGAATATCCCGTCCAACTACAAGGTGCTGTTCCTGCAAGGCGGCGCCAGCCAGCAGTTCGCCCAGATTCCGCTGAACCTGCTGCCGGAAAACGGCGAAGCCGACTACATCGACACCGGCATCTGGTCGCACAAGGCCATGGAAGAAGCGGCGCGCTATGGCAAGGTCAATCTGGCTGCCACGGCTAAGCCCTACGACTATTTCGCGATTCCGACCCAGGACCAGTGGACGCTCTCGAAGAACGCGGCCTATGTGCATTACGCGCCCAACGAAACCATCGGTGGCCTGGAATTCAACTGGGTGCCGGACACCGGTGATATCCCGCTGGTGGCCGACATGTCCTCGGACATCCTCTCGCGCCCCGTGGACATTTCCCGTTTCGGCATGATCTACGCCGGTGCGCAGAAGAATATCGGCCCCAGCGGCATCGTCGTGGTGATCATCCGCGAAGACCTGCTGGGCCACGCTCGTGCCCTGTGCCCGACCATGCTCAATTACAAGGTCGCTGCCGATAACGGCTCGATGTACAACACCCCGCCGACCCTGGCCTGGTACCTGTCGGGCCTGGTCTTCGAGTGGCTCAAGGAGCAGGGTGGTGTCGAGGCCATGGCCAAGGTCAACGAACTCAAGCAGCGCACCCTGTACGACTACATCGACGCCAGCGCGCTGTACAACAACCCGATCGCCAAGGCCGACCGCTCGTGGATGAACGTGCCGTTCCGCCTGGCTGATGACCGCCTGGACAAACCGTTCCTGGCCGGTGCCGAGGCCAATGGCCTGCTCAACCTCAAGGGTCACCGTTCGGTCGGTGGCATGCGTGCCTCGATCTACAACGCCGTCGGTCTGGATGCCGTGAATGCACTGGTGGCCTACATGAAAGACTTCGAGAAGGAGCACGGCTGATGTCCGACCAGGAACTCAAGGCGCTGCGCGTACGAATCGACGCCCTCGACGAGAAGATTCAGGAACTGATCAGCGAGCGCGCGCGCTGCGCCCAGGACGTAGCGCGGGTCAAGATGGCTTCGCTGGCCGAGGGCGAGGAACCGGTGTTCTACCGGCCTGAGCGTGAGGCGCAGGTGCTCAAGCGGGTCATGGAGCGCAATCGTGGCCCATTGAGCAACGAAGAGATGGCGCGCCTGTTCCGTGAGGTGATGTCGTCCTGCCTGGCCCTGGAGCAGCCACTCAACGTGGCCTACCTCGGCCCTGAGGGCACCTTCACCCAGGCGGCGGCCATGAAGCACTTCGGTCACGCGGTGGTCAGCCGCCCGATGGCGGCCATCGACGAAGTATTCCGTGAAGTGGTCGCCGGTGCGGTGAACTTCGGCGTGGTGCCGGTGGAGAACTCCACCGAGGGGGCGGTGAACCACACTCTGGACAGCTTCCTCGAGCACGACATGGTCATCTGTGGCGAAGTCGAGCTGCGCATCCACCACCATCTGCTGGTGGGCGAGAGCACCAAGACCCAGAACATTACCCGCATCTACTCCCATGCCCAGTCGCTGGCGCAGTGCCGCAAGTGGCTCGACGCGCATTACCCGAACGTCGAGCGCGTGGCCGTCGCCAGCAATGCCGACGCCGCCAAGCGGGTGAAGAGCGAGTGGAACTCGGCGGCCATCGCCGGGGACATGGCGGCCAACCTCTACGGTCTGACCCGACTGGCGGAGAAGATCGAGGATCGCCCGGACAACTCCACGCGTTTCCTGATCATCGGTAATCAGGAAGTGCCGCCGACCGGCGACGACAAGACCTCGATCATCGTCTCCATGAGCAACAAGCCCGGTGCGCTGCACGAGCTGCTGGTGCCGTTCCATGAGAACGGCCTGGACCTGACGCGCATCGAGACCCGTCCATCGCGCAGCGGCAAATGGACCTACGTGTTCTTCATCGATTTCGTGGGTCACCACCAGGACCCGCTGGTCAAGGCCGTGCTGGAGAGGATTCGCCAGGAAGCCGTGGCGCTGAAAGTGCTGGGCTCCTACCCCAAAGCGGTGCTGTAAGGCATGGCCTTGAATAACGCAGCGCCGTTGGTCGGCCGCCTGGTGGTGGTCGGCCTGGGTCTGATCGGCGGCTCGTTCGCCAAGGGTATTCGCGAGAGCGGTCTGTGCCGCGAGGTGGTGGGGGTTGATCTCGACCCCCTGTCACGCCGCCAGGCCGTGGCGCTGGGGGTGGTCGACCGCTGCGAGGAAGACCTCGCCGTGGCCTGCCAGGGCGCCGATGTGATTCAGCTGGCGGTGCCGATCCTGGCCATGGAGAAAGTCCTGGCGCGTCTGGCACTGCTGGACCTGGGCAATGCCATTCTCACCGATGTCGGCAGCGCCAAGGGCAACGTGGTGCGCGCTGCGTGCCAGGCGTTCGGCGCCATGCCGCCGCGTTTCGTGCCGGGCCATCCCATTGCCGGCTCCGAGCAGAGCGGGGTAGAGGCGTCCAACGCCGAGTTGTTCCGTCGTCACAAGGTCATCCTCACGCCGTTGCCGGAAACCGACGACGATGCGCTGAGTGTGGTGCATCGTCTGTGGGCGGCGCTGGGCGCGGATGTCGAGCACATGCGTGTGGAGCGCCACGACGAGGTGCTGGCAGCGACCAGTCATCTGCCGCACCTGCTGGCTTTCAACCTGGTCGACTCGCTGGCCAAGCGCAACGAGAACCTGGAGATCTTCCGCTATGCGGCGGGCGGTTTCCGTGACTTCACCCGCATCGCCGGCAGCGACCCGGTGATGTGGCACGACATCTTCCTGGCCAACCGCGAGGCGGTGCTGCGCACCCTGGACACCTACCGCAGCGACCTGGATGCCCTGCGCGAAGCGGTCGAGGCTGGCGATGGCCATCAGTTGCTGGGTGTCTTCACCCGTGCGCGCATGGCGCGCGAGCACTTCGGCAAGATTCTTGCGCGGCGTGCCTATGTCGAGCCGCCGGTGACCGCCAACCTGAGCTTCGTGGCCAGCCCCGCTGGTGCGCTGCGGGGCAGCATCCGCGTGCCGGGCGACAAGTCGATTTCGCACCGAGCGATCATTCTCGGTTCGCTGGCCGAGGGCACGACCGAGATCGACGGTCTGCTCGAAGGCGAGGATGCCCTGGCGACGCTGCAGGCGTTTCGCGACATGGGGGTGGTCATCGAGGGGCCGCAGCATGGCCGGGTGACCATCCATGGTGTGGGCCTGCACGGCCTCAAGTCCGCCCCAGGTCCGATCTACCTGGGCAGCTCGGGGACTTCCATGCGTCTGCTGGCCGGTTTGCTGGCGGCGCAGAGTTTTGACAGTACCCTGACCGGCAATGCGATGTTGTCGCGGCGCTCGATGAGTGCGGTTGCCGGCCCGCTGCGGGCCATGGGCGCAGGCGTAGAGACGGCTGGCGAAGGCTGTCCACCGCTGACCTTGCGCGGTGGTCGGCGCCTGGTCGGGCAGCTCTACGAGGCGCCGACCGCCAGCGCCCTGGTCAAATCCTGCCTGTTGCTGGCCGGACTCTATGCCGAAGGTCGGACCACAGTGATCGAGCCGGTGGCGACCCGTGATCATACCGAACGGCTGCTCGAAGGCTTCGGTTACCCCATCGAGCGCGGTGACGGGCGGGTCAGTCTGGAGTCGGGCCATCGCCTGCGCGGCACGCGCATCGCCGTGCCGGCAGACATTTCCTCGGCGGCGTTCTTCCTGGTGGCGGCCAGCATCGCCGAGGGCTCTGAACTGCTGCTCGAACATGTCGGGATCAATCCGGGGCGTACCGGGATCCTCGACATTCTGCGCCTGATGGGCGCCGATATCGTCCTGGAGAACCGTCGTCAGGTCGGTGGCGAGCCGGTGGCCGACCTGCGCGTGCGTGCGGCGCCGCTTTCCGGCATCGAGGTGCCGGAAGCGCTGGTGCCGCTGGCACTCGACGAACTCCCCGCGCTCTTCGTTGCTGCAGCCTGTGCCCGTGGACGCACCGTGCTGCGCGGTGCCGGGCATCTGCGTGGCCGTGACGGCGATCGCATCCAGATCATGGCCGAAGGTTTGCAAGCGCTCGGGGTCAGGGCCGAAGCCACGGCCGACGGCATCAGCATCGAGGGCGGTGCGTTGTCAGGCGGCGATCTCGACGCGCGTGGCGATCATCGCATCGCCATGGCTTTCAGTGTCGCGGCCCTGCGGGCCGAGGCACCGATCCGGATCCGCGACTGTGCCAATGTCGCGACATCCTTCCCCAATTTCCTGGCGCTGTGCGCTCAAGTCGGTCTGTCCGTCGCACAAGAGGAACAATCGTGAAAATCAAAGCACCAGTCATCACCATCGACGGACCCAGCGGTTCGGGCAAGGGCACTATCGCCGGTCTGCTGGCCACCCAGCTGGGCTGGGGCCTGCTCGATTCCGGTGCGCTGTATCGCCTGCTGGCCTTCGCCGCGAGCAATCATGGTGTCGACCTGACCAACGAAGAAGCGCTCAAGCTGCTCGCTGCCCATCTGGACGTTCAGTTCGAGGCGGGTGAGAAGGGCCAGGGCCAGCGCATCATTCTCGAAGGCGAAGATGTGACCCACGCGATCCGTAACGAACACGTGGGCAGCGGCGCTTCCCAGGTGGCCTCGCTGCCGGCGGTGCGCGATGCCCTGCTGCAGCGTCAGCGCGCCTTCCAGGAAGAACCTGGTCTGGTGGCAGATGGCCGCGACATGGGCACCGTGGTGTTTCCCGATGCACCGCTGAAAATCTTCCTGACCGCCAGTGCCGAGGAGCGCGCTCGTCGTCGCTACCTGCAGTTGAAGGCCAAGGGCGATGATGTTAGTCTGTCGAGTCTGCTAGATGAGATACGTGTCCGTGACGAACGCGACACCCAGCGAGCGGTCGCTCCGCTCAAGCCGGCGCAAGACGCCATTCAGCTGGATTCCACCGAGTTGTCCATCGAGCAGGTGTTGCAACGCATCCTGAGTGAAGTCGCCCTGCGCGATCTCGCCGGATGATCAAGGAGCCATGCGGGAGACCAGACAGCATCCTGCAGGCTTCCTTTTACATGAACGAAACCCACGTGGTCTGGAACGTGGCAGATGGGCGTATTCTTCGCCCTTGATCACACAGGAATTAAAATGAGCGAAAGCTTTGCAGAACTTTTTGAAGAAAGCCTGAAAACCCTGAACCTTCAGCCAGGCGCAATCATTACCGGTATCGTCGTCGACATCGACGGTGACTGGGTAACCGTACACGCTGGTCTGAAGTCCGAGGGCGTCATCCCGCTCGAGCAGTTCTACAACGATGCTGGCGAGCTGACCATCAAGGTCGGTGACGAAGTGCACGTTGCGCTGGACGCGGTCGAAGACGGCTTTGGCGAAACCAAGCTGTCCCGCGAGAAAGCCAAGCGCGCCGAGTGCTGGATTGTTCTGGAAGCAGCTTTCGCCGCCGAAGAAGTGGTCAAGGGCGTCATCAACGGCAAGGTCAAGGGCGGTTTCACCGTCGACGTCAACGGCATCCGTGCATTCCTGCCGGGTTCGCTGGTCGACGTTCGTCCGGTTCGCGACACTACCCACCTCGAAGGCAAAGAGCTCGAGTTCAAGGTCATCAAGCTGGACCAGAAGCGCAACAACGTTGTCGTTTCCCGTCGCAGTGTCCTGGAAGCCGAGAACAGCGCCGAGCGCGAAGCCCTGCTGGAATCCCTGCAGGAAGGTCAACAGGTCAAGGGTATCGTCAAGAACCTCACCGACTACGGTGCATTCGTGGACCTGGGCGGCGTCGATGGCCTGCTGCATATCACCGACATGGCCTGGAAGCGCATCAAGCACCCATCGGAAATCGTCAATGTTGGCGACGAGATCGATGTGAAGGTCCTGAAGTACGACCGCGAGCGCAACCGCGTTTCCCTGGGTCTGAAGCAACTGGGCGAAGACCCATGGGTTGCTATCAAGGCTCGTTACCCAGAAGGTACCCGCGTGACTGCACGCGTTACCAACCTGACCGACTACGGCTGCTTCGCTGAGCTGGAAGAAGGCGTGGAAGGCCTGGTACACGTTTCCGAAATGGACTGGACCAACAAGAACATCCACCCATCCAAAGTCGTTCAGGTTGGCGACGAAGTGGAAGTCATGGTTCTGGACATCGACGAAGAGCGTCGTCGTATCTCCCTGGGCATCAAGCAGTGCAAGTCGAACCCATGGGAAGACTTCTCTGGCCAGTTCAACAAGGGCGACCGCATCTCCGGCACCATCAAGTCGATCACCGATTTCGGTATCTTCATCGGTCTGGACGGCGGCATCGACGGTCTGGTTCACCTGTCCGACATCTCCTGGAACGAGCCAGGCGAAGAAGCTGTTCGCCGCTTCAAGAAGGGCGACGAGCTGGACACCGTCATCCTGTCGGTTGACCCAGAGCGTGAGCGCATCTCCCTGGGTATCAAGCAACTGGAAAGCGATCCGTTCTCCGAGTACGTCAACGTCAACGACAAAGGCGCTATCGTTCGCGGTACCGTGAAAGAAGTTGACGCCAAGGGCGCTATCGTGACCCTGGCCGACGACATCGAAGCCACTCTGAAAGCTTCTGAAATCAGCCGTGACCGCGTTGAAGACGCGCGCAACGTCCTGAAGGAAGGCGAAGAGATCGAAGCCAAGATCATCAGCGTTGACCGCAAGAGCCGCGTAATCAGCCTGTCGATCAAGTCGAAAGACGTCGAAGAAGAGAAAGAAGCGATTCAGAGCCTGCGCAACAAGCCAGAAGCTACTGAAAGCACTGGCCCGACCACCATCGGTGACCTGCTGCGTGCACAAATGGAAAAGCAGAACTGAGTTCTGTGATCCATTGAAAAAGGGCGACTTCGGTCGCCCTTTTTTGTGGGCGCTGGAAACATCTGCTCATCATCGCTTCGCCGCACTGTTCATGGCGAGCGGGACGGCTGCAAGCCCGGCGGGCGGCGAACGGCTGCTGCCATGCCTGTGTCTGTGAAATAGGCTGCATCGCGCATGCTTCACATAAGTCAAGATGCAGGCTGTTCAAATTCATCCGGTCATGCTAAAACCTCTGAAGCGCTGATCTAGCTGCTTGAAAAAGAAGGGAAAAACATGACGAAGTCGGAGTTGATCGAACGAATTGTCACCCATCAGGGGCTTCTCTCATCCAAGGATGTCGAGTTGGCCATCAAGACCATGCTTGAGCAAATGTCCCAGTGCCTAGCCACAGGCGACCGTATCGAAATACGGGGGTTTGGCAGCTTTTCATTGCACTATCGCGCACCTCGTGTTGGGCGTAACCCAAAGACCGGCCAGTCCGTCAATCTCGACGGGAAGTTCGTGCCTCACTTCAAGCCCGGCAAGGAGCTGCGTGACCGGGTCAACGACGATGATGAGGCTTCTCATCAGGCAGCCGAAAAGGAGGCGTGAATGCGCAGGTTGAAGAGCGTGCTGGCAGGTTTGGTGATTCTGTCGTTGGTCATTGCAACTGCCGTATTCGTCCTCGAGAATCGTCAGCCGGTCGCATTGGTGTTCTTTGGCTGGTCAGCGCCTGAGCTCTCTATTGCTGTGCCCGTGATCCTTGCCTTGTTGCTTGGCATGCTCATCGGGCCGGTGCTCGCTTGGTTCGCCACGCTCAGAAAACGTCCGCGGGGGCCGGCAGCAAAGTTCTGATTCTCTCTCGTCATGTGGGGGGGGGGTGCCGAAGGCCGATGTCCCGGACTCATCTGTCCTGTGCTTCTTTCCATGTGCCCTGACTTGAGCGGACTTGCCTGGCGCGTCTCCTTGAGTCACATCCTATCTATGTAAGTGTTGTTTCCATCTTCCGTAGGAAACTTCGCTTTACTTCGAAGAATTTTCTGCAGCGCGTTCTCGTTGCGCGAAAAACTCACAATCTCTCAGCAAGTATCGGGAGTTTGTAGCGAATTAGAAGAAAAATGAATTCAACGTTCGTTTTTTGAAATCCGTCGATACAGGTGCAAAATGCTCCCTCGACGCTTGCGCGCGTTGCGCCGTGCGCAGGTTTCCTTGGTGCGGTGGGGTGGGAGCCCGAGCGCGCAGGCGGAGAATGCCTGGGCCCAATGAGCCCGACATGCCACAGGACCTTGATGTTAGACTCGCGTATTGATTGTCAGTGAAAGTTTCCAACGTGACCGAAGACCCGTGTAACCCTACCCAGCAAATGGCACGCCCCGCCTTGTCCATTGGCATTACGGGGGCTACGGGGTTCGTAGGCGATGCCTTGGTCAGACACCTTGCTCAAACCAGCACGCACCGGCTGCGCGTCGCAGTTCGTGGTCGCTACGATACGACTGATAAATCGATCGAGGTGCTGAGCGCACAGCAGTTGACGGCAGATCATGCATGGCAGCCCTTCGTGACGGGCCTCGACGTGATCATCCACTGTGCGGCTCGCGTGCATGTTCTGCACGATACCAGCACAGATCCTCGAGCCGAGTATTTCGAGGCCAATGTCGCCGCGACCCTCAATCTGGCTGAACGGGCAGCCGCTGCGGGTGTCAAACGCTTCGTCTTTGTAAGTTCGATAAAGGTCAATGGCGAGTTTTCACGCCCAGGCTCGCCATTCACGGCTGATGCAGTGGGTGAGCCCAGCGATGCATATGGACAGTCCAAGCAGGCTGCCGAGCAGGGTCTGCGCGACCTGGCGCTGCGCACCGGCATGGAGGTGGTGATCATTCGTCCGGTGCTGGTCTACGGCCCCGGGGTAAAGGCAAATTTTCTGAGCATGTTGCGCTGGTTGGACAAGGGGGTGCCAATGCCGCTGGGTGCGATTCACAACCGCCGTAGCCTTGTGGCACGGGGCAACCTCGTCGACCTGCTGGTAACCTGCGTCGATCATCCAGCCGCCGCGAACCAGACCTTTCTGGTCAGCGACGGTGAAGACCTTTCTACCACGCAATTGTTACAACGGATGGGCAGGGCATTGGGCAGGCCAGCTCGTCTGTTGCCCATACCGGCATGGCTGCTAAGTGGGCTGGCCATTGCCTTGGGCAAGCGGGCTTTCGCGCAACGCCTGTGCGGTTCGCTGCAGGTGGATATCGACAAGACCCGTAAGCAGCTGGGCTGGACACCGCCCGTGAGTGTCGAACAGGCGATGCAGGAAACCGCCGACCATTATCTGGAAACAAAACGAAATGCTTGAGTGGTGGTGGATTGTCGGTTTTGCCCTGCTGTCCCTGATGTTGACCGCCGTGCTGCGTCGCTACGCGCTGGCCAGGAGTCTGATGGACGTACCCAATGCTCGCAGCTCTCATTCGGTGCCGACGCCCCGCGGTGGGGGGGTGGCCATCGTCGTGGCGTTCCTGTTGGCGACGGCCTGTCTGGGTGCCACGGGACGCCTGTCGGCGGATCTGTTGATGGCCATTACTGGCGCTGGCGGGCTGGTAGCGGTGATCGGCTTCATGGACGATCACGGCCATATCGCCGCGCGCTGGCGCCTGCTGGGGCATTTTCTGGCGGCTGTGTGGGCACTGGTGTGGCTGGGTGGTCTGGCGCCGCTGGACCTCTTCGGGTGGCGTGTCGATCTTGGGCTGTTTGGCAGCGTGCTGGCGGCGTTCTATCTGGTATGGATGCTCAATCTGTACAACTTCATGGACGGCATCGACGGTATCGCCAGTGTCGAGGCGGTCAGTGTCTGTGTCGGCGCCTGCCTGGTCCATACCTTTGCCGGAGCCGGCGAACAGGTTCTGGCGCCCGCGTTGCTGGCGGCTGCGGTGGCCGGTTTTCTGTACTGGAACTTCCCGCCGGCGCGGATCTTCATGGGCGATGCGGGCAGCGGCTTTCTAGGCCTCGTGTTGGGCGTGCTGTCGCTGCAGGCCGGTTGGCTCTTGCCAAATCTTTTCTGGGCCTGGCTGATTCTGCTCGGGGTGTTCGTGGTGGATGCCACTGTCACCTTGCTGCGTCGCCTGCTTCGCGGCGAGAAGGTCTATGAGGCGCACCGCAGTCATGCCTATCAGTACGCCTCGCGACGGTATGGCAGACACTTGCCGGTGACCCTGGCCGTGCTGGCGATCAACATGGTGTGGCTGATGCCCTGGGCGCTGGCGGTATCCGTCGGCTGGCTGGACGGGGTGAGTGGAATCCTGATCGCTTACCTGCCGTTGGTGCTGCTGGCGATGAAATTTCATGCGGGAAAGGCTGAACGGCCATGAAGGAACTGCGCTGACCCAGGCTTTTCATATAGATTGAAACAATTGCCCTGTGTGCCGTACGGGCTTGGTAGGTTGCGGTATGAATCTAAGAGGGTGGCAAGGATTGATCGAAGGCATCATGGACAAGATACGGGCTTTTTTGCTGGCGCTGCCGCGCCGCCAAAAGCGGATCATTCAGGTCGCGGCCGACGTCCTGCTGGTCTGGTTCGCCCTGTGGATGGCCTTCGTGGTGCGGCTGGGTGTCGATGACCTGATCAACCCGCTGGAAAAGTTCACCTGGCTGTTCATCGCCGCCCCTCTGGTCTGCATTCCGCTATTCATACGCTTCGGCATGTATCGGGCCGTGATGCGTTATTTCGGCAACGACGCGTTGATCGCCATCATCAAGGCCGTGACTCTGTCTTCGCTGATCCTTGGCTGCGTCGTGTATGCCTACAGCAATCATCAGCAAATCGTACCGCGCTCCATCATGTTCAACTATTGGTGGTTGAGTATGGTCATGATCGGTGGCCTGCGCCTGGCCATGCGCCAATACTTCCTGGGGGACTGGTTCGCTGCCGTGCAGCATGTGCCCTTCACCAGTCGTGACGACGGGCTGCGCAAGGTTGCCATCTATGGGGCAGGGGCCGCAGGCAACCAACTGGTCGCCGCACTGCGAATGGGGCGCCTGATGCGTCCGGTGGCCTTCATCGACGACGACGAGTCGATTTCCAACCGGATCATTTCCGGCCTGCAGGTCTACAAGCCCAAGCACATTCAGCGGATGATCGAAGTCACTGGCGCGCAGGAGATTCTCCTGGCGATTCCGTCCTCGACCCGTGGCCGACGGCGCGAAATCCTCGGTTACCTGGAGGGTTTCCCGCTGCATGTGCGCAGTGTGCCCGGCGTGATGGACCTGGCGGCAGGACGGGTCAAGGTCGACGACCTGCAGGAAGTGGATATCGCCGACCTGCTGGGGCGTGACCCGGTCCCCGCGCGGGAGAACCTGCTGGAGCACTGCATCAAGGGGCAGACGGTGCTGGTCACCGGTGCCGGCGGCTCGATCGGCTCCGAGCTGTGCCGGCAGATCCTGCTGCTCAAGCCTTCTACGCTATTGTTGTTCGATCACAGCGAATTCAATCTCTACACCATCCTCAGCGAACTGGAGCAACGCCTCGCCCGCGAAGCGCTGGCGGTCAAGCTGCTGCCGATCCTCGGCTCGGTACGCAACCACCCGCGGCTGCTGGATGTGATGAAAACCTGGAAAGTCGATACCGTCTACCACGCCGCCGCCTACAAACATGTGCCAATGGTCGAGCACAATATCGCCGAAGGCGTGGTGAACAACGTGGTCGGCACTCTCAATACGGCCCAGGCGGCACTGCAGGCCGGGGTTGCCAACTTCGTGCTGATCTCAACCGACAAGGCCGTACGGCCCACCAACGTGATGGGCAGCACCAAGCGCCTTGCCGAGATGATCCTGCAGGCGCTCAGTCGGGAGACGGCGCCGGTGATGTTCGGTGACCAGTCGAATGTCTATCAGGTCAACAAGACACGCTTCATCATGGTCCGTTTCGGCAACGTGCTGGGTTCGTCAGGTTCGGTGATTCCGCTGTTCCACAAGCAGATCCAGACAGGTGGGCCGCTGACCGTCACGCACCCGAAGATCACCCGTTATTTCATGACCATTCCCGAAGCTGCGCAACTGGTCATCCAGGCCGGTTCGATGGGGCAGGGGGGCGACGTGTTCGTGCTGGACATGGGTGAGCCGGTGCGGATCATCGAGCTGGCCGAGAAAATGATCCATCTGTCCGGCCTGAGCATCCGCTCGGACAAGAATCCACACGGCGACATCTCCATCGAGTTCACCGGTCTGCGGCCAGGCGAGAAGCTCTATGAAGAGCTGCTGATCGGTGACAACGTGGTTGCCACCGACCATCCGATGATCATGAGTGCCAACGAAGACTACCTGAGCTGGGAAAACCTCAAGGTTCTGCTGACCCGGCTGCTCGCCGCTGTCGACAATGATGACTATCAAACGGTCAGGCAGTTGTTACGGGATACGGTCAGTGGTTACGCCCCGGATGGCGACATTGTCGACTGGATCCACCAGGAGCGTCGCCAGGAGACTTGAGTTTCCCGGTCGTACGGGCGTTTTTGTAAGCGTTTATCGCGTCACGCGCCGATACGTTCCGGCGCTTCAATCGGTATGTGCCCTGGACTAAGTTTCAGCGGCGGCACCTCGCTGCCGCACCGACTTGTCAATCCAAGGAGCATCGACCATGCGCAATGCGCTGTTTTCTTCCCTTCTGGCTGCTCTGGTGGCCTGTACCTCTCTCACTGCTAGCGCCACCACGGCCAGTATGTCGGATCCTGAACCGATCATGGCCAGCATGACCGAGATGCAGGCGCCTGACGCCCGCATCAATATCAATTCGGCGGATGCGCTGACCCTGCAGAAGGAGTTGTCGGGCATCGGCCTGAACAAGGCCAATGCCATCGTGGCCTACCGCGAAGCGAACGGTAACTTCACCTCGGTCGATGAGCTGCTTGAGGTCAAGGGCATCGGCAAGACCCTGCTGGACAAGAACCGCGACAGGCTGGCTATCGAATAAGCGTCCCTCAGGCCGTTGAGCGCAGACATGGATGCCTGCCAGGCACGGTGAGCTATGGAAAGCTCGCCGTGCCTCTGTGTTCCTCTATCGCTGGCAGCAATGAAATTGCAGGTGGTGGCACATTGATGCGCAAGTCGCGCCATTTTTCTGCAATGCATGCGCTGGAATTCCCGTACAACCGTTGTTTTTCGCACGTTTGATCCGATAAACCTTGCTTTCCGTGCTTGATCCCGGAGAATCGCGACCTGCTTTTCAGGACGGGCGCCGCGCTGCCAAGACCCTACGTGGTGCCTTTGCTTGTGCAATTACCGGAAACGGAGACACGACCGGATGAACGATCAGGCCAATAGCGTCGCAGAACGCCTGGACCCCGAAATCGCGGAAAACACCGCGTGGAATCGTCACGACACCACCTGGATGCTTGGCCTGTTCGGCACCGCCATCGGTGCTGGCACCCTGTTCCTGCCCATCAGCGCTGGTATCGGCGGCTTCTGGCCGTTGTTGGCCCTGGCTTTGCTGGCGTTCCCCATGACCTTCTTCGCTCACCGCGGGCTGACCCGCTTCGTGCTGTCGGGACGCAGCGGCGGTGATATCACTGAGGTGGTCGAGGAGCACTTCGGCAAAGGCGCCGGGGCAATCATCACCCTGCTGTACTTCTTCGCGATTTTTCCGATCCTGCTGATCTACAGCGTCGGCCTGACCAACACCGTCAGCAGCTTCCTGGAGCATCAGCTGCACATCCAGCCGCCGCCTCGAGCGTTGTTGGCGTTCGTGCTGATCCTCGGCCTGCTGGCCGTAGTACGTTGCGGTGAGCGGGCCATCGTCAAGGTGATGAGCCTGATGGTCTATCCGTTCATCGTTTCGCTGCTGTTCCTGGCCGTGTTCCTGATCCCGCACTGGAACGGTGGCATCCTGACCACCGCCAGCGCGTTGCCGGAGCCGTCGAGCTTCCTGCCGGCGCTGTGGCTGGCCATTCCAGTGATGGTCTTCTCGTTCAACCACACGCCGATCATCTCGGCGTTCGCCGTGGACCAGAAGCGTCTGTATGGTGAGCAGGCCGAAGCCCGCAGCTCGAAGATCCTGGCGCGGGCGCACCTGCTGATGGTGTCGATGGTGCTGTTCTTCGTGTTCAGCTGCGTGCTGACCCTGTCGCCAGCCCAACTGGCCGAGGCCAAGGCGCAGAACCTTTCCGTGCTGTCGTACCTGGCCAACCACTTCAGCAACCCGACCATCGCCTTCGCCGCCCCGTTGATCGCGCTGGTGGCAATTTCCAAGTCGTTCCTGGGCCACTACATCGGTGCCAGTGAAGGCTTCAAGGGATTGGTATTGAAGTCGGGCGCGCGCATTGGCAGCAAGGCGCTGGATCGCCTTACCGCTCTGTGCATGCTGCTGGTGTGCTGGATCGTGGCAACCCTCAACCCGAGCATCCTGGGCATGATCGAAACCCTGGGTGGGCCGGTGATCTCGGTGCTGCTGTTTCTCATGCCGATGTATGCCATCCGCAAGGTACCGGCCATGCGTCAGTATGCCGGCAAGCTCTCCAATGTCTTCGTGGTGGCGTCTGGCGTGGTGGCCATCTCGGCACTGGTCTGGTCGCTCAGCCATTGATGAAACGGCGACGGGCACAGGCTCGATGAGTCTGTCTGCGTCGCCGCATGGCTTGCATCGTGAAGGCCCGGCGCTGCGCCTCAGGAGGGATGTAGAGGCCGGGTCAGTTGCATGAGGCGGGCATAGTCGTAGATGTACTGACGGCCCGCATGGCTGGTCAGGCGCAACTGCTCGATCAGTTGCCGTTCTTTCTTGCTCAGGTACTTCAACGCCGGACTCTCACTGGACCTCAGGCGATCACGTTCATGTGCGTCAGGAAAAGCGATGACGTTCGTCATGAAAATCTCCTTGGGTAACGGGTCCTGGGTACTGCTCCTGTCGCCGCCTGGCAGCGAAACTGCACCTTACTCACAAAGCGCTGGGCCCGGCAACCCCGTACCGCCCAGGCGTCTTACTGCACCTGCAGCACTTCGAAGGCCTGGCGCTGCCCGGCCACGCCGATCGCCACCTCGTCGCCTTCGGTCTTGCCCAGCAGATTCTGGCCCAGTGGCGCGCGGGCGGTGATTACCGTCACCGCGCATTCGCCCGCCTGCACCTTGAGCCCCGCAGCATCCGGGCCGAGAAACAGGTGGCGCTGCTCGCCACTGCCAGCCTCCAGGGTGACCAGGTCGCCGACCTGGATACCGCGAGCCTCGTCGAAAGACCGCAAGGTGAACTGCCGGTACAAACCCAGGGCGTGGCGGATTTCCTCGACCCGACGGGCCTGTCCGGCGGCCAGATAAGAGGCCTCAAGTCCCAGGGTGTCGTACTTGTTCTCGGCGATGCTCTCTTCGTGAGTCGCGGCCTCGTAGGCCGTCTGCGCGGCGCGCTGGGCGACTTCCAGGTCGTGCGCCAGGCGTTGCTCGATCAGTTGCAGTACCTGCTGCTTGTTCATGGCTTATCCGCAGAATTCGTTGACACTGGCCCGGCTCTTTTCGCTCGGTGCGGTGCGGTCCTGTTGCAGCCAGAAATCGCACTTGGCGCGGTTGAACTGACGGTTCTGCCGCGCCTGTTCGTATTCCTGAGCCTGGCGGGCTTCGCTTTCACGCAGGTTCTGCTCGAACTTGCGCAGCATGGTGTCCGGTTGTTTGGCGGCCGGGGGCGGCGGCGGGGCGATCCGTGCGCTCGCTTCGGCCAGGGCCTGGGTCTGTGCGGCGGGGAGGGCCTTGATCAGCAGCGGTCCGGTGAGGATCACGGCGACGGCGCCCAGCCAGATACCCAGGGCGATGCACAGGATCAGTTTGAGCGACACGTAGAGTTCGTGGCGGCGGCTGGAGGACATGGCGACACTTCCTTGCGTGGACGACCCGGTCATTGTGCCACGTTGCTGTCTCGCTGGTGGAAGACTCGGGTTCCGCGCGACAATCGCGCCTTTGCAAGCGGTGTGCTGGAGCGGTGATGCGAGTCGATTGGGACATTTTCTGTGATGTCGTGGATAACTACGGTGACGTAGGGGTGACCTGGCGCCTGGCTCGGCAACTGGTGGCCGAGCACGGTGTCGCGGTGCGCCTGTGGATCAACGACCTGGCCGCATTCGTGCGCCTGTGCCCCGAGGCCGATCCGCAGGCCGCCCGGCAGCAGCAGGCCGGTGTGGAGATCCGGCACTGGGCTGCGCCATGGCAGCCAGAGCCGGTAGCCGATGTGGTCATCGAGGCGTTCGCCTGTACCTTGCCGGCCGCTTATGTCGAGGCCATGTGCCAGCGTGAAACGCCGCCGTTGTGGCTGAATCTCGATTACCTCAGTGCCGAGGCGTGGGTAGGCGGTTGCCACGGCCTGCCATCGCCGCAGGCCAACGGGCTGAAGAAGTGGTTTTTCTTTCCTGGCTTCGACGAGCGCACCGGTGGCTTGCTACGCGAGCAGGGGCTGGTTGCACAGCGCCAGGCCTTCCAGGCCGACCCGGCAGCCCGCCAGGCCTTTCTCGCCTCGCTGGGTGTGCAGCCTGCAACGGGGGCCAGGCTCATTTCGCTGTTCGCCTATGAGAACTCCGGCCTGGGGAGCTGGCTGGATGCCTTGGTGGCAGAAGGGCGGGCCACTCATCTGCTGGTGCCCGAAGGGCGCATCCTCGGCGACCTGCAGGCCTGGCTGGGCGAGCACGGGCTGACGGCCGGTGCCATTCGCCAGCGTGGCGTCCTGACCGTGCAGGTCTTGCCGTTCATCCGCCAGGAGCAGTACGACCGTCTGCTATGGAGCTGCGATTTCAACGTGGTGCGCGGCGAGGATTCCTTCGTGCGCGCGCAGTGGGCCGGGCGACCGATGCTCTGGCACATTTACCAGCAGGACGAAGGGGCACACTGGCCCAAGCTGGACGCATTTCTGCAGCTTTATCTGGATGGCCTGCCGGCGCCGGCCGCCGAGGCGACCAACGGCCTGTGGCGTGCCTGGTGTGCCGGTGAAGAGCTGGCCAGCCATTGGCGGCAGCTCCAGGCGCATTGGTCACAAGTCGTCGAGCATGCTGAACATTGGTGCCAACGTCAGGCTGCGCGGAGCGATCTTGCCACGGCGCTGGTGCAGTTTTATCGAAATTCGCTATGATACGCGGCCTTGATATCAGGCTCTGTACGGAAAGCGGCCTGCGTAGGCTATTTCTCGTACAGAGCCTTCTGCTAATTCCATCCAAATTCGGATATATGCAATGAAAACTGGTAAAGAGCTGAAACCCGGTACCGTGATCCGTATCGACAACGATCCTTGGCTGGTACAAAAGGCCGAGTTCACCAAGTCCGGTCGTAACAGCGCGATCATGAAGACCAAGCTGAAGAACCTGCTGACCGGCTACAAGACCGAGACCGTATACGGCGCAGACGACAAGCTGGACGACGTGATCCTGGATCGCAAGGAAGCCACCCTGTCCTACATCAGCGGTGACAGCTACACCTTCATGGACACCACCGACTACACCATGTACGAGCTGAACGCCGAAGATATCGAGGCCGTTCTGCCGTTCGTCGAAGAAGGCATGACTGACGTCTGCGAAGCCGTGTTCTTCGAAGAGCGCCTGGTTTCCGTAGAGCTGCCGACCACCATCGTGCGTCAGGTCGACTACACCGAGAACGCCGCTCGTGGCGACACCTCCGGCAAGGTCATGAAGCCTGCCAAACTGAAGAACGGCACCGAGCTGCAGGTTGCCGACTTCATCGAGATCGGCGACATGATCGAGATCGATACCCGCGATGGCGGTTCTTACAAAGGCCGCGCCAAGTAATTTCGGCGCTGTCCTGGTTGCATGAAAAAGCCCGCGCATTTGCGCGGGCTTTTTCGTTGCTGCCGGTTTGTTACACGGTTACGTGCAGGCGTACATCGACATTGCCACGGGTGGCGTTGGAGTACGGGCAGACCTGGTGAGCTGCATCGACCAGTTCCTGCGCCTGGGCCTGGTCCAGGCCGGGCAGGTTGATGTGCAGGTCGATATCCAGACCGAAGCCACCCGGAATCTGACCGATACCGACGTGCGCGGTAATCGAGGCGTCGGCCGGGATGCTGCGCTTGCTTTGGCTGGCGACGAATTTCAGCGCGCCGATGAAGCATGCCGAATAGCCAGCGGCGAACAGCTGCTCAGGGTTGGTGGCCTCACCACCGGCACCGCCCAGCTCTTTGGGGGTGGCCAGTTTCACGTCGAGGATTTTGTCGCTGGAAATCGCACGGCCGTCACGGCCACCGGTGGAGGTTGCGACTGCGGTGTAGAGCGCTTTCATGGTGTTACCTCTCTGAGTGAAATGTCGCGCATTTATCTTGCGCGCTAACTAATGTGGGTTGAAATGTAGCTCGCAATAATTTTGTGCGCAAGTTAAATGTTGAAAATTTTTTCAGCCTGAGAACTCGCACGCCTTGCAGCTGCACCGCTGAAGCCGCTTTGCCGGGTCAAGAACACAGGGCCCGGTAGGCGCGACTTCAGTGGCGAGAAGCGGTCGATCTAGAAACTGTAGGTGCCTGTGACCACCAGGCTGCGCGGATCGCCTACGCGGATCTGTGCGGCACTGGTGGCTGAGCTGTAGTAGGTGCGGTCAGTGAGGTTGCTCAGCGCCGCGCGCAGGTCCCATTCCTTCTGGCGGTAACCGGCCAGGACATCCCAGCGCCCATAGCCGGGCAGTACCGTGGTGTTCTGGTTATCGGCATAGCGCTGTCCGACCAGGGTTACGCCGGTTTCGGCATACCAGCCGCTTTCCGGTTTCCAGGTCAGGAACAGACTGCCGTTGCGCTTGGCCACGTTGCTCACGCGGTTACCGGCCAGGCCGTTGTTGTCTTCGACGATAGTGGCGTCCTGAATGCCGACACCACCGCGCAGGTACCAGTTGCCCACCAGTTGGCCACTGGCGGTCAGCTCTACGCCACGTGAGCGTTGCAGACCGGTGAGGATCGTCAGGCTCGGGTCGTTCGGGTCAGTGGTGCGGCGGTTGTAAAGCTCCAGCTCGTAGAGGGCCAGCGTGGTGCTCAGGCGGTCGCCCAGCCAGTCGCTCTTAACGCCGACTTCCTTCTGTTTGGTCAACTCCGGGCTCAGTTCGTTGGCGTTGCCGCTCGTCCCAGGGGTGATGCCGATCAGGCCGCCGCCGACCGGTGAGAAGGTTTTGGTCCAGGATGCGTAGAAGGAGTGCTCCGGCAACGGCGTCCAGACCACGCCCACTCGTGGGCTGGTGCTATGGCTGTCGCGCGCTTCACTGATGCCGCGAACACGGTTGGTGGTTTCCACCTCGAAGCGGTCGTAGCGCAGGCCGCCGAGCAGTTGCCATTGGTCATTGAGGCGCAGCTGGTCCTGGACGTACAAGGCGCGGCTGTCTACCTCGGTGTAGTTGTGGCTGGACAACGTCATGCGGCCGGTGTGGCTCTGGCGCCGGTCCGGGTTGTAGAGGTCCAGGGTTGGTACGGTCTGGCTGCCCGCGCCACTGGTCGCGGCGGTGTAAAGCCTGGGGTCACGGCGCTGGCTGCCAACCTCGACGCCAGTCAGCAGGCGATGCTCCAGGCCAAAGGTCTCGATGCGACCTTCCAGTTCCAGGTTGTTGAAGACGTTGCGGGTGCGCAGGTCTTGTTGCCAGCGCTGGCGCGTCACACGATTGGTGGCGGCGGTGTAGCCAGTCAGGTAGGTGTTGTCGAAATCGCTGTCGAGCTGGAATACCCCCAGGGTCTGGCGCAGTTGCCAATCGAGGTTGATGTCGTAGCTGAGCCTGGAACGCAGTGATTGCGCCTTGTCATCGATGTAATCGCGGTTGTCGCCGTAGGTGGTGTCGCGACCGACGTCAGCCGGGCGGCCGCCGACCCCGGGGATGCCGCGATCCGGGGTGCGATCAAAACGGCTGTATTCGTACTGCACCAGCCAGTTCAGCGCCGGGGTGAGCTGCCAGCTCATCGAGGGGGCGAACAGCTGGCGATGGCTGGAAATACCGTCACGAAAGCTGTTGGCATCCATGTTGCCCATGTTCAGACGCAAACTCAGGGTATCAGTCGGGTCCGTGCTGAGGTCGGCGTACAGGCTGCGCAGGTCGTTGCTGCCGCCCTGGGCTTCGATACTGGATCGGCGGCCGACCTGCGGTGCCTTGCTGACCCGGTTCACGATGCCTCCCTGGCTGCCACGGCCGTACAGCACGGCGGCCGGCCCCTTGAGCACTTCCAGACGTTCGATGTTGTGCAGGTCACGCACGTACTGGCTGTCGTCGCGGATGCCGTCGAGGTAGAAGTCGTTGCTGGCATCGAAGCCACGAATACGCAGGCCATCGAAGCGTGTATCGGAACTGTCGCTGACGTTGGGCAGCCCGTTCAGGGCGGCTCCCAGGCTCTGCGTTCCGTAGTCCAGCACGTTGCTGGTCTTTACCGTATCGATGGCCTGCGGCACATAGCGTACCGGGGTGTTGGTGCGGGTCGCCGTACTGACGTCCTTGACCCGTGGGTTGGTCTCTTCCTGTTCATTGCTGGCGTTGATGGCGGTTTCTGGCAGCGTGGTGGAGGCGGCGCAGGCGAAGCCGGCCCCGAGCAGGGCAGAGATGCCGAAGGCCAGGGGCGACAGACGCGATGGGGCAGACATGGGGGTGAGCATCCTAAGGTGATGGCAGTGTGTTATTAAAAGGATGCGAATGTTAATGCTTGCTATTTACTGTTGCGAAAGCATTCTAGGCCATTCGGCCATGAAGTCGTTTCAGGATGTGTCAGCCTGGATTTGCGGTTATTCTGCCCGGCCTGGCTTGCAGGTTGCCAGGCCGGGCAGCGGAGTGGTCAGAGATGTTCCTGAAGGCTGTCGCGCAGTGCGAGCAACTGGCCTTGTAACTGGCGCAGCCGTTCCATATCCAGACCGCTGGCGGCGAGGATGCAGTTGGGGACTTCCTTTGCCTGGGCCTGCAGGTCGCGGCCTTTCTGGGTGAGGTGCAGCAGCACCACACGCTCGTCCTGCTTGCTGCGCACCCGGTCGAGCAGGCCTTCGCCTTCCAGGCGCTTGAGCAAGGGCGTCAGCGAGCCGGGATCGGTGAGCATCCGTGTGCTGACCTCGCCCACGGTCAGGCCATCGCGCTCCCAGAGCACCAGCATCACCAAGTACTGCGGGTAGGTCAGACCCAAGGCCTGCAGCAAGGGCTTGTAGGTCTTGGTCATCATCAGCGATGTCGAATACAGCGCGAAGCACAGCTGGTTGTCGAGCTGCAAGGCGTCGCAGCCAGCGGGTGTGTCGGTCATGGGTACTCCTGATGGATCGAGGCAGTGGGGTAATTTAGTGTTGTGATCTTTAATGCGCCAGATGATTCGTGCAGGTCGCTGACCTCAGGGTCTTGTGGAAGCTTGGGCCCAGTCGAGGAGTGTGTGTGATAGAGGTGTTGATCTACGTGTTGTTGGGCGCTGCCATGGGCACATTGGGTGGCCTGTTCGGCATTGGCGGCGGGCTGGTGGCCATTCCGGCGCTGGGCGTGCTGTTCGGCCTGGACCAGCAGTTGGCCCAGGGCACAGCGCTGTTGATGGTCCTGCCCAACGTGCTGCTGGCCCTGTGGCGCTACAACCAGCGCAATCGCATCCACCTCAGACACGCCCTGATGCTCATCGTGCCCAGTTTCATCTTCGCCTGGCTGATGTCGCTCTGGGCAGTAGGCCTGGATCCGCAAGTCATGCGCCTGGGTTTCGTGGGGTTCCTGGTGGTGCTGATCCTGTTCAACCTGATGCAGATGCTGCGCCGCAGCCCACGGCTCGGCAGCGGGCTGCAACGCGAGAACTGGCTGTGGCTGCTGGGGGTGGGGTCCGGCATCGCCGGCGGACTGTTCGGGGTCGGGGGCGGAGTGGTCGCTACGCCGATCCTTACCAGCCTGTTTGGTGCCAGCCAGGTGGTGGCTCAGGGGCTGGCGCTGTCACTGGCGGCACCCAGCACGGGCATTACCCTGCTGACCTACGCCTGGCACCACCATGTTGACTGGCACATGGGCGTGCCGCTGGCGGTGGGTGGTCTGGCCAGTATCAGCTGGGGGGTCAAGCTGGCGCATTCGATGCCTGAGCGTCTGCTGCGCCTGCTGTTCTGCCTGTTTCTGGTGGTCTGCGCGGTGATCCTGGCGCTCAAGGTCTGAGCCGCGGCGCCAGTGGCATCAGCGCTTGACCTGCTTGAGGGTCTCGGCAATCAGGAACGCCAGTTCCAGCGACTGGTCGGCGTTCATGCGCGGGTCGCAGTGGGTGTGGTAGCGATCCGACAAGCCATCTTCGGTGATCGGTCGTGCACCGCCGATGCATTCGGTGACGTTCTGCCCGGTCATCTCGATGTGAATACCCCCGGCATGCGTCCCTTCGGCCTGGTGGACTTGGAAGAACTGCTTCACTTCGCTGAGGATCTGCGCGAAGTCGCGGGTCTTGTAGCCGCTGCTGGCCTTGATGGTATTGCCATGCATCGGGTCTGAACTCCACAACACCTGACGGCCTTCACGTTGCACCGCGCGGATCAGCCCCGGCAGGTGATCGCCGACCTTGCCGGCGCCCATCCGCGCGATCAGGTTCAGGCGGCCCGGGTCGTTGTCCGGGTTGAGGATGTCGATCAGGCGGATCAGGTCGTCGGTGTTCATGCTCGGGCCGACTTTCACCCCGATGGGGTTGTGCACGCCGCGCAGGAATTCCACGTGCGCACCGTCCAGCTGCCGGGTGCGGTCGCCGATCCACAGCATGTGCGCCGAACAGTCGTAGTAATCCTGGGTGAGGCTGTCGCGGCGCACGAAGGCTTCTTCGTAATTGAGCAGCAACGCCTCGTGGGCGGTGAAGAAGCTGGTTTCGCGCAGTTGCGGCGCGCTGTCCAGGCCGCAGGCACGCATGAAAGCCAGGGTTTCGTCGATGCGGTCGGCCAACTGGCTGTATTTTTCAGCCAGCGCCGAGTTGGCGATGAAGTCCAAGTTCCACTGGTGTACCTGATGCAGGTCGGCGAAGCCGCCCTGGGCGAAGGCGCGCAGCAGGTTGAGGGTGGCAGTGGACTGGTGGTAGGCCTGCAGCAGGCGCTCGGGGTCCGGCACCCGGCTGGCGGAGTCGAAGCCGATGCCGTTGACGATGTCACCGCGGTAGGCGGGCAGGGTCACACCATCAATGGTCTCGTCGTTGGCCGAGCGCGGCTTGGCGAACTGCCCGGCCATGCGTCCGACCTTGACCACCGGACAGCCGGAGGCGAAGGTCATGACGATAGCCATTTGCAACAGCACCTTGAAGGTGTCGCGGATCTTCGCCGCAGAAAACTCGGCGAAGCTCTCGGCGCAGTCACCGCCCTGCAGCAGGAAGGCCCGGCCCTGGGTCACTTCGGCGAACTGGCGGCGCAGTTCGCGTGCCTCGCCGGCGAACACCAGCGGCGGAAAGCCGGCCAGGGTGCTTTCCACGCGTTGCACCTTGGCGGCGTCAGGGTAGAGAGGTTGTTGCTGGATCGGCAAGGCCCGCCAGCTGTCCGGGCTCCAGGGTCGGTTCATTATTGGCTCTTGTGAGGGCAGATCGGAGGCCGCATGGTAGCAGTTCCTGCATCGGCGACCGTTGCGGCGGCGCCGATAATTGTGACAAAGCCGCCCGCTTGGCCGACAATCCGCGCCTGTGCCGTCAGGCGCATCCGCCAGCCGCCAGGAGAAAGCATGAGTCAGGAGCGTGAAGAACGGGTCCTCGCCGAAGTCCATGATGATTTCGGTGTGATCCGTGTACTGGAAGTCGAGGATTACCGCTTTCTCGAGTTCGGCGAAGCCATCGAGCAGAGCTGTACCTTCACCGCCGACCCCAGCTGGCTGGAGTACGACTACACCCGCGCCATGCTGATCGGCGCGCTGTGCCACGAGGCGCCGGAAAGTGCGCTGTTCCTCGGCCTGGGCGCCGGGACCCTGACCCAGGCGTGCCTGAAGTTCCTGCCGCTGGAAGATGTCGAGGCCATCGAATTGCGCCCTGACGTGCCGCGCCTGGCCATGCAGTACCTGGGACTGGACGACGATCCGCGGCTGTATGTGCGCATCGGTGACGCGGTGACCCTGCTGGACAGCGCCGAGCCCGCCGACCTGATCTTCGTCGACCTGTACACCGACGTGGGGCCTGCACCCGGCCACCTGGCGTGGAATTTCCTGGAAAGCTGCCAGAAGCGCCTGAATCCCGGTGGCTGGCTGGTCATCAACCAGTGGGCCACCGATGACGGTCGCCCGTTGGGCGCCGCGTTGCTGCGGGGCCTCTATCACCGCCATTACTGGGAGCTGCCGGTGAAGGAGGGCAATGTCATCCTGCTGGTCCCTGCCGACCTCGACCAGGTCCTGGATACCGACGGCCTTCTGGATCGCGCCCAGGCGCTGGCACCGCGCCTGGGCTACAGTCTGGAGTCGCTGATCCGGGACATAAGGGCGGCCACCTGACGAGCGGGCGAGACGGAACGTCGCACCCCGGCCAGCGTCGCGACAGAAAATTGTCAGCGAACATGAATCGATTTAGCGGCGATGTCCGCGCAATCGATTGCGCAGTGCACAAAAGTGGCGAAAATGCCGGTTGTTGGGTGTTTGCAGCGAGACATGTTTCATAAAAAAAACCATCACCTGTGCGGTCAATTCCGGTATAGTGCGCGCCGGCCTTTTACAGGGCCGTCGTTCAGAGGGATGCAATTGCCGGAGCCTGCTTCGGTCGCTGGTTCGCAAGCCGAACCATCCTGAACGATCCATTCATTCATTGTTTTCGCAAATCCCCGCCACAAAGCAGCCAGGGTGACTCTTGAGTCGTACACGGCACGCGCAGCTTTGCAGCATGGGTCTTTGCGGATGCACCAGAGGCAGACCCATGACCCAGGAAACCGGCGGCTTCGCCGCTCTCGACCTTCATCCGAATATTGTTGCTGCGGTAATCGCCACCGGCTACGAAGAGCCATCGGCCATCCAGCAGCAATCGATCCCGATCATCCTTGCCGGTCACGACATGATCGGTCAGGCGCAGACCGGTACCGGCAAGACTGCAGCGTTCGCGCTGCCGATCCTCAACCGTATCGATCCGAGCAAGCGTGAGCCCCAGGCCCTGATCCTGGCGCCCACCCGCGAGCTGGCCCTGCAAGTGGCCACTGCCTTCGAAACCTATGCCAAGCAGATGCCGGCGGTGAACGTCGTCGCCGTCTACGGTGGCGCCCCTATGGGCCCACAGCTCAAGGCCATCCGCAACGGCGCACAGATCATCGTCGCCACACCGGGCCGCCTGTGCGACCACCTGCGTCGCGACGAGAAAGTCCTGGCTACCGTCAACCATCTGGTACTCGACGAAGCCGACGAAATGCTCAAGCTGGGCTTCATGGATGACCTCGAAGTGATCTTCGACGCCATGCCGGAAAGCCGCCAGACCGTCCTGTTCTCGGCGACCCTGCCGCCGTCGATCCGTGCCATCGCCGAGCGCCATCTGCGCAACCCGCAGCACGTCAAGATCCAGACCAAGACCCAGACCGTCACCAAGATCGAGCAGGCCCACCTGCTGGTCCACGCCGACCAGAAGACCAACGCGGTCCTGAGCCTGCTGGAAGTCGAAGACTTCGACGCGCTGATCATGTTCGTGCGTACCAAGCAGGCCACCCTGGACCTGGCCAGCGCCCTGGAAGCCAAAGGCTACAAGGCTGCCGCGCTGAACGGCGACATTGCCCAGAACCAGCGTGAGCGGGTCATCGACTCTCTCAAGGATGGTCGCCTGGACATCGTCGTCGCCACCGACGTCGCCGCCCGTGGCCTGGACGTACCGCGTATCACCCACGTGTTCAACGTCGACATGCCGTACGATCCCGAGTCCTACGTGCACCGTATCGGCCGTACCGGCCGTGCCGGTCGTGAAGGTCGTGCCCTGCTGCTGGTGACTCCACGCGAGCGCCGCATGCTGCAGGTCATCGAGCGTGTCACCGGCCAGAAGGTCGCCGAGGTTCGCCTGCCCGATGCGCAGACCATCCTCAGTGCGCGCATCAAGAAGCTCACCAACGGCCTGGCGCCGCTGGTGGCCGATGCCGAAGCCAGCCATGGTGAACTGCTGGATCGCCTGACCACCGACATCGGCTGCTCGCCGCGTGCCCTGGCTGCTGCGTTGCTGCGCAAGGTCACCATGGGTCAATCGCTGACTCTGGCCGACATCGAGCGTGAGCGTCCGCTGGTGCCGAACAGCGCCCCGCGTGCCGATCGTGGCGAGCGTGGTGATCGTCCTGAGCGCGAGCGTCGTGCACCTATGCCGCTGGGCGAAGGCCGTGCGCGCTGCCGTACTGCCCTGGGCGCCCGTGATGGTATCGCCGCCAAGAACCTGCTGGGCGCGATCCTCAACGAGGGTGGCCTGGCACGTGATGCCATCGGCCGCATCCAGATCCGCGACAGCTTCAGCCTGGTGGAACTGCCTGAAGAAGGTCTGGATCGTCTGCTGGCCAAGCTGAAGGACACTCGTGTGGCCGGCAAGCAGCTCAAGCTGCGCCGCTATCGCGAAGACTGATCCGTCAGGTACGAAAAATCCCCGAGCGATCGGGGATTTTTTTTGCCTGTTCGGCAGGTGGCGGTAACGAGCCTGTGCGAGCAGCCTCAACCGAAGCGATAGATGTCCATGCCCAGTGCGCCGAGGGTGAAACCCTGGTGGGCGATGCTGAATGCACCGCCTGCGCCGCGGGCGAAGTACAGAGGCAGCAAGTGCTCGTCGCTGGGGTGATTGCGCTGTGCATGCGGCGCCTGGCGGCGGTAGTCGTGCAGGGCGCTTTCGTCTTCGCTGGCCAGCTTGTCGACCATCCAGTCGCGAAACTCCAGCGCCCAGCCGGTGGCGTTCTCGGGGCCGGCCTGCCAGTCCAGTTCGCGCAGGTTATGGGTGATGCTGCCTGAGCCGACCAGCAGGGTGCCCTGCTCGCGCAGGCTGGCCAGGGCGCGCCCTATACGTGTCTGCAGAGCGGGGCCGTGCTGGCTTGGCAGCGATACCTGGACGATGGGGATGTCGGCCTGCGGATACATCAGGCCGATCGGCACCCACACACCATGATCGAAAGGTCGTCTCGGGTTCAGCCGGGTCGGCAGGCCGTGGGCTTCGAGCAGGCTGGCGACTTCGGCAGACACCTCGGGTGCACCCTGGGCCGGGTACTCTACCGCGTAGAGGGCTGGGGGAAAGCCGCCGAAGTCATGCCAGGTCTCCGGTTGCGGGTTGACGTTCACTTCCAGCTGCTGGCTCTCCCAATGCGCGGAGACGATGACGATGGCGCGCGGGCGTGGCAGGCTGGCCGCCAGGCGTGCCAGGGCCGGACCGCTGGCGCCCGGCTCCAGGGCGAGCATGGGGGAACCGTGGGAGATGAACAGGCTGGGCAACATGAGCGACACTTCCTGAAAAACGTGATGGCTCATCTTCCGGCAAACGACTCATCAAAATCTAATATAAGTTTTTCGGCTTTTTCATCGAATTCATTGGAGGATCCATGGAGCCCGAATTCTGGCACCACCGCTGGGCCATCGAGCAGATCGGCTTTCACCAGCCTTTGCCCAGTGCCCACCTGCAACGCTATTGGCCCGCCCTCGGGCTGCTGCCTGCTAGCCGGGTGCTGGTGCCCTTGTGCGGCAAGAGCCTGGACATGACCTGGCTGGTGGAGCAGGGCTATCAGGTGGTGGGTGTCGAGCTGTCGGACAAGGCGGTACTGGGCTATTTCGCCGAGCGGCAGGTGGAGCCGGTCGTTTCGCGTCGCGGCGCCTTCGACGTGTATGAGGGGGGTGGCTGCCAGCTATGGTGCGGTGACTTTTTCGAGCTGACACCTGAACTGCTCGGCCCTTTGCATGCCCTGTACGATCGTGCGGCGATGGTCGCCTTGCCGCCGGCCATGCGCGAGCGTTATGTGGCTGTGCTGGATCGCTTGCTTGCGTCGAGCTGCCGCGGCCTCTTGGTGGCCCTCGATTATCCGCAGGAGCAACTGGAGGGGCCGCCTTTTGCGGTATCTGCCCAGGAGGTCGGGCAGCTCGCGCGCTGGGGGTGGGAGGTCAGCCTGCTGGAAAGCCTGGATGACCTGCCGAATAACGCCAAGGCGCGCCAGGCTGGGGCGACGCACTTCAACGAGCAGGTCTACCGCCTACAGCGTTGAGCGGGCAAGGCAGCGTGCAAAAGAAAGGGCGACCCGTGGGTCGCCCTTTTTCTGTACGCCTGGCATCAAGCGCGGCGGCGCAGCGCCTCGATACGTTCTTCCAGCGGCGGGTGGCTCATGAACAGGCCAGCCAGGCCATGCTTGAGGCCTGCGTTGATACCGAAGGCGCTCAAGGTCGCCGGCATCTGCACCGGCACGCCCTGTTCGGCCTGCAGGCGCTGCAGGGCGCCAATCATCGCCGGGGTGCCGGCCAGCTGTGCACCGGCTTCGTCGGCACGGTACTCGCGCTTGCGCGAGAACCACATGACGATGGCGCTGGCCAGGAAGCCCAGGACCAGCTCGGCGAAGATGGTGGTGATGTAGAAGGCGATACCCTGGCCGTTTTCGGTCTTGAAGATCACCTTGTCGACGAAGTTGCCGATGATGCGGGCGAAGAACATCACGAAGGTGTTCACCACGCCCTGGACCAATGCCAGGGTGACCATGTCGCCGTTGGCGACGTGGCCGATCTCGTGGGCCAGCACGGCCTTGACTTCATCGGGCGAGAAACGCTCCAGCAGGCCCTGGCTGACTGCGACCAGGGCGTCGTTGCGGTTCCAGCCGGTGGCGAAGGCGTTGGCTTCGTAGGCGGGAAAGATGCCGACCTCCGGCATCTTGATACCGGCCTCGCGGGACAATTGCTCGACGGTCTGCAGCAGCCACTGTTCGTGACGGGTGCGCGGCTGGGTGATGACCTGGGTCCCCGTGCTCATCTTGGCCGACCATTTGGAGATCAGCAGCGAGAACAGCGAACCGGCGAAACCGAACACGGCGCAGAACACCAAGAGCTGATTGAGGTTCAGATCGACCCCGTTGGCCGCCATGAACCCGTTGAAGCCGAACAGGCTCAAGGTGATGCTGGCAATCAGCACTACCGCCAGGTTGGTGGCCAGAAACAGCAAAATGCGCATCATGATCGAAAGGTTCTCCTCGGATAAATATGCAGCGCGATGCCGGGTATATAAGGTGCCGTCTGTTGCTATTCAACAGAGGGACTATTTCAAACTGTGTCGCCCCCTCTCACTCCAGAGTAAAAGCGTCAAGCTGAACGCTGGCTGAGTCAGGCAGCAATGCACGGGGCTGGCTGGCAGATGTGAGGCGTGGTGAGGGTAGGGCGGTCCGATGCGGGGCCGGGCCGCCCTGGCAGGCTTACTGGCGGTAGCCCTTGAGGAAGTTGCCGATGCGGCCGATCGCCTGTTCCAGGTCATCGACGCGAGGCAGGGTGACCACGCGGAAGTGGTCAGGCCACGGCCAGTTGAAGGCGGTACCCTGAACGATCAGCAGCTTTTCCGAGAGCAGCAGGTCGAGCACGAATTTCTCGTCGTTGTGGATCGGGCAGACCTTGGGGTCGATACGCGGGAAGGCGTACAGCGCGCCCATGGGCTTGACGCAGCTGACGCCAGGAATGTCGTTGAGCAGTTCCCAGGTGCGGTTGCGCTGTTCCAGCAGGCGGCCCGGGGGCAGTACCAGGTCATTGATGCTCTGGTAGCCGCCCAGGGCGGTCTGGATGGCATGCTGGCTCGGTACGTTGGCGCACAGGCGCATGTTGGCGAGGATGTCGATACCTTCGATATAGCTTTGCGCGGCCTGCTTGGGGCCGGAGATCGCCAGCCAGCCGGAGCGGAAGCCGGCCACGCGATACGACTTGGACAGGCCGTTGAAGGTCAGGCACAGCACGTCGGGGGCCAGCGAAGCGGTGCTGATGTGTACGGCCTCGTCGTAGAGAATCTTGTCGTAGATCTCGTCGGAGAACACCACCAGGTTGTGCTGGCGGGCCAGTTCGAGCATGCCCAGCAGTACTTCCTTCGGATAGACCGCACCCGTGGGGTTGTTCGGGTTGATGATCACCATGGCCTTGGTGTTCGGCGTGATCTTGGCCTTGATGTCGGCCAGGTCAGGCCACCAGTTGGCCTGCTCGTCGCACAGGTAATGCACCGGGTTGCCGCCGGCCAGGCTCACCGCCGCCGTCCACAGCGGGTAGTCGGGCGCCGGGATCAGCACCTCGTCGCCGTTATTGAGCAGGGCCTGCATCGACATCACGATCAGCTCGGAAACGCCGTTGCCCAGGTAGATGTCTTCGATGCCGACGCCTTCGACCTGCTTCTGCTGGTAATACTGCATGACCGCCTTGCGGGCGCTGAACAGGCCCTTGGAGTCGCTGTAGCCTTGTGCGGTTGGCAGGTTGCGGATGACGTCCTGGAGGATTTCCTCGGGAGCTTCGAAACCGAATGGCGCCGGGTTGCCGATGTTCAGCTTGAGAATGCGGTGGCCTTCTTCTTCCAGGCGTTTGGCGTGCTTGAGCACCGGCCCGCGAATGTCGTAGCAGACGTTGGCGAGCTTGTTCGATTTGCTGAACTGCATGTTGAGGATCCTGAAGATGGACGTGCGGCAACGAAAGACGGCATCGAGGGCCATGAACCCGGCTCGGCGTGCCGGCTGGACAGGCTGGACCCGGGGCCGTGAAAAAATCGGTTTGTCTGCCTGGGATGCGGGTGACAGACTGATGACTGATGAGGCGCAATCATACGTGCCACCTGATCGGTGGAAAAGACACAGATCGGGCTTTTTCGGATCCGGAGGTGTACCCGTGGACAAGTTGCACAAGACCTTTGAAGAGTGGCGGGCGATGCTCGACCCGCAGCAGTACCAGGTTTGCCGGTTGAAGGCGACCGAGCGGCCCTTTACCGGCAAATACAACGACACCAAGACCCCTGGCATCTACAAGTGCATCTGCTGCGGCCTGCCGTTGTTCGACTCCCAGACCAAGTTCGATTCCGGCTGTGGCTGGCCGAGCTTCTACGCGCCGATTGATGGTGCGGCCGTGGTCGAGGTGCGCGATACCAGCCATGGCATGATCCGCACCGAGGTGGTCTGCGCCAAGTGCGATGCACACCTGGGCCACGTGTTCCCGGACGGCCCGCCGCCTACCGGCCTGCGTTATTGCATCAACTCGGTGTGCCTGGACCTGGAGCCGGCCTGAGTATCATCGCTGCTTCCCCTCTGACTTGGAGACCGCCATGTCCCAGAACCTGCTGGATATTCCCTGCACGACCCTCGACGGCCAGCACAAGACCCTCGGCGACTATGCCGGCAAGGCACTTCTGGTGGTCAACACGGCCAGCCAATGTGGTTTTACGCCCCAGTACAAGGGGCTGGAGCAGCTCTGGACGACCTATCGCGAGCGGGGGCTGGTGGTGCTGGGCTTTCCGTGCAACCAGTTCGGCGCCCAGGAGCCTGGCGATGCCGGGCAGATCGCGGCTTTCTGTGAACGCAACTACGGGGTCAGTTTCCCGATGTTCGCCAAGGTCGAGGTCAACGGCAGTGACGCGCATCCGCTGTTCGTCGAACTCAAGCGCCGCGCACCGGGCGTGCTGGGCAGCCAGCGGATCAAATGGAATTTCACCAAGTTCCTGCTCAGCGCCGATGGGCGCCAGGTCCGGCGTTTTTCGCCAATGACCAAGCCCGATGCGTTGCAGAAGGATATCGAGGCTTTTCTAGACTGACGTCTGATGCGCCTGGGCATCGCTGGCCAGTCCCGGCAGCCACTGTTCGAGCAGTCCGAGCAGCTCGGCCTGGCGAAACGGCTTGGCCAGGTAGTCGTCCATGCCGGCAGCACGGCAGCGTTCACGCTCTTCGGGCATGGCATTGGCGGTCAGTGCGATGATGGGCAGGTGGGGCCAGCGGCCACTCTGGCGGATCTGCCGGCTGGCTTCATAGCCGTCCATCACCGGCATGTTGCAATCCATCAGCACCAGGTCGAAGCGCTGGTGTTCGAGGCGTTCCAGCGCTTCGGCACCGTGGCCGCAGATGGTCACCTGGCAGCCGAGGCGAGTGAGCATGCCTTTGGCGACCATCTGGTTCACCGAATTGTCTTCGACCAGCAGGATGCGCGCCCGGTGTGAGGCATCTGTCGTACGCGGCTGCTGCTCTGACATTTCCGGCAGTTCCGGACGCATGACCCGGCGCAGCGTTTGGTACAGGGCGTGGCGCGCCAGCGGCCTGGCCTGTTGCTGCAGCGGAGCCAGGACGCTGACCTGCTCGGCGGGCATGAAGTTGCCATAGGCGGTGACCAGCAGGATCGGAACGCTGGTAACGCGTCGGATCTCGAACAGGCATTCGGGGCAGTCGGTGATCAACAGCTGTGGTGGCTCGCTGCACTCCAGAAAGGTGGGGGCCTCGTCTATGCCATGGCGCTCCATCTCGATGCCCCAGCCCGGCAGCAGGCTCCCCAGCAGCTCGACCAAGCCGCTGCCGGCGGCGCTGATCACGGTGACCCGGCCATTCAGGCGCCCCAGGGCGAGTGCCTGGGTGTGCCAGGGCAGTGGCAGCTCGGCCTGGAAGCGGCTGCCGAAGCCTGGCTGCGAGTCGATGCTCAGCTGACCCTGCATCGCATCGCACAGGTTGTGGGTCAGTGCCAGGCCCAGCCCGGTGCCGCCGAACTGCCGGGTGATTGCCGTTTCGGCCTGGGTGAACGGCTGGATGATCTTGGTCTGGGCTTCGCGGGGGATGCCGATGCCGGTGTCACGCACCTCGATGCACACCCGCTGCTGCTGCGCGCCAGCATCCAGATAATGGCTGAGGCGTACGTCGACGCGCCCGAAACGGGTGAACTTGAGTGCGTTGGACAGCAGATTGCTGACGATCTGTCGCACTCGGGTCGGATCGCCCAGCACCAGTGCCGGGAAGTCCGCAGCGATCAGGCAGGTCAGCTCGACGCTGGGCGCCGCGTTCTGCGACAGCAGGGTCGCGGTTTCCTCGGCCAGGCGGCCGAGGTCGAAGGGGATGCGCTCGAATTCCAGGTGTCCGGCATCGAACTTGGACATGTCGAGGACATCGTTGAGCAATTCCACCAGGACCTTGCCCGAGTCGTGGGCGATCATCAGCTGCTGGCGCTGTTCCGGGCTCAGCGTGCCGTCCAGCGACAGGGCGAGCATGCCCAGCAGTCCGTTGAGCGGAGTACGGATCTCGTGGCTCATGTGGGCGAGGAAAGCAGCCCTCGCCTGAGCCATTTCCAGGGCCGTGCTGCGGGCCTGTTGCAGTTCTTCGTTGTACTGGCTCAGGCGCAGGTTGCTCGCCTCCAGCTCGCGGGTGCGGGTCGAGACGATACCTTCCAGCTCATCCAGATGACGGGTCAGGCGGTTCTCGGCATTGCGGCGCCGGGCAAATTCGTTGGCGACGATCTCGATCTGCAGGTTGAGGGTGTCTACCAGCACGCCGATTTCATCGGTCTCGTGCCCGGATGGGCAGATGAGTTTCTGCTGTTCCCGGCGCCGTGGGTCGTGATAGGTCAGGTCGCGGATCACGCCGACCAAGGGCTTGGTCAGGGTGAGGTAGAACAGGATGCAGAGAATCGCTGCCAGCGCCAGGCTGCGAACGAAACCGCTGATCAGGGTGATTTCCGAACGCTGCAGGAAGGCACTGCCGAAGACGTAGGTGTCGACCGTCAGGCTCAGGGTACCGATCCGTTCGTCCGGAGCGTTGTCCAGCCGCAGCGGCTGACTGAACTGGCGGGTCTCGCCGAACAGGAAATCGCTGAGCAGGCGCAGGCGACCCTGGTTGATCGGGCGTTCGACGCTGGCCAGCACCATGCCGCTGTTATCGGTGAGTCGTGCGCTGATCACGGCGGGGGACTGCAACAGGCCCAGGGTCAGTTCCTGGGCGAGTATGGCGTCGATGTTATAGGCGATTCGTGAGGCCGGATTGTGGCTGATTTCCAGCAGCGAACGAATTTCACGGTCGATGGCCGCGTCTTCGCTGGCATAATCCAGGCCTATCTGCAGCGCACTGAGCAGTGTTCCCAGTATGAAGCCGACCACTACGGCCAGGCGCGCCTGCTTGAACGACAACCTGTTAGTGAAGGCTATATCCATTGCGTACTGCCACTTCCCGTGAGGTGCGCACGTAGCATAGCCGATTGCGAGGCGGGATAAATTGGTTGATACCCAAGGAGATACCGTGGATTCCCGGTTGAATGCTTTTCTCGAACGCGCCGAAGCCGTACTGGCCCGGCTGGAGCCGCTGTTGCCGGCCCTGCGCGAGCCGGTGGACTGGTCGCAGGCCCTGGCGGCGCGCTGGGTGCGCGAAGGCCGCACGGGCTACCTGATGCCGCTGGAAGTGAGCCTGGACATGCGTTTGTTCGACTTGATCGGGGTGGATCAGCAGCGTGACCAACTGGCCCGCAATACCCGCCAGTTCATCGATGGCCTGCCGGCCAACCACGCGCTGTTGTGGGGCTCGCGGGGTACCGGTAAATCCTCTCTGGTGCGCGCGCTGCTCGCCGAATACGCTCAGGCCGGTCTGCGCCTGATCGAGATCGAGCGTGATCACCTCGGCGACCTGCCGCGGGTGGTCGAGCAGCTGCAGGCGCTGCCGCAGCGCTTCGTGCTGTTCTGCGACGACCTGTCGTTCGAAGCCGGGGAGGGCGACTACCGGGTGCTCAAGAGCGTGCTGGATGGCTCGCTGGAGCAGGCCCCGGACAACGTCCTGCTTTACGCCACCTCCAACCGCCGCCACCTGGTGCCGGAGAAGGAAAGCGACAACGCCAACTGGCAACGCGTCGACGGCGAACTGCACCCCAGCGAGGCGGTGGAAGACAAGATCGCCCTGTCGGACCGCTTCGGCCTGTGGCTGTCGTTCTATCCCTTCACTCAGCCGCACTATCTGAATGTCGTCGAGCACTGGATCGGCCAGCTCGCCGCCCAGGCCGGGCTGCAATGGCAGCGCGACGAAGCGCTGGACGTGCTGGCGGTCCGCTGGGCCACCGGGCGCGGCAATCGCAACGGCCGCTGTGCCTATCAGTTCGCCCGTTACTGGGTGGGCCTTCAATTGCTGGAGCAACAACCATGATCGATCTGAACGAGGCGGGCGCGGGCCTGCAGGGTTATGAACTGCTGGCTGCCCAGCTCGAGGCGCTGCTGGCTGGCGAGCGGGACTTCATCGCCAACGCGTCGCAGTTCTCGGCCTTTCTGTATAGCCAGGTGGACGACCTGAACTGGGCGGGTTTCTACCTCAACCGTAACCAAGAGCTGGTGCTCGGCCCGTTTCAGGGGCAGGTGGCCTGCGTGCGCATTCCGTTCGGGCGTGGTGTGTGCGGGGCCGCCGCGCAAAGCCTGCAGACCCAGCGGGTCGAGGATGTGCACGCGTTCCCTGGGCATATCGCCTGTGACAGCGCGTCGAACAGCGAGCTGGTGGTGCCGTTGGTCAAAGCGGGGCGTCTGATCGGGGTGCTGGACCTGGACAGTCCGAAGCTGGCGCGTTTTGGTGTGGAGGATCAGCGGGGTATCGAGCGGCTGGCGGAAATCTTTCTGCAGTCCAGCGACTGCTGAGGCGGGCAGAGCCGGTGCGCAGCCAGGCTGCGCACCGGTGAACGGTCAGTCGTAGATGACCTTCTTCTTCCATTCGGTTTCTTCGGCGTCCGCCTTCAGGCCTTCGGTCAGGGCGTTTTCGTCATTTTCGGTCGGTGCGGTGTTGGTCAGCACGATCGAGTTGACCCGCGCCAGGGATTTCTCCATGGCCGCCAGCTGCGCCTGGTAGGTCACCGGGTCTGGCTGGCTGCGCAGGTACTGTACGCCACGCTCGAATGCCAGACGCGCCTGGCCAGGTTGATCCTGGTTCATGGCTTCCTGGCCGAGGGTGTTGAAGAACTCGATGTGCAACATCACCAGAATATGACGAATCTCGCGGATCCAGTGCTTGGCTTCGCTGGTGTGCAGAAAGCCGTCGTGGGCCGCGCGGGTTACCTGGCCATGCAGGGCTTCGAGCAGAAAACGCACGTCCTTGGCCTTGGCTTCGGTCTGGATCGGGGTGGCCTGGTTGGTCACCGGGATGGCCTCGCCCTTGGCGACCAGCTCCTTGAGTTCCTCGGCGCGGAACTTGAGCTGGGCGTTGGTCTTGTCCAGGTTCAGCATGCGTTGCACGACGTTGAGTTCAAGGCGCGTGAGCAGCAGCTTGAGGGCAGGGGACATCAATTGGCCAGGAAACGTCTCGGAGATTTCCGAACAGCGACGCAAGCGGTCGCTGAGCTCGACCTTGGTGCGGGCCGTATCCAGTTTCTTGTTCTCGGCCACGTGGTTCAGGTAGCCGATTGCTATAAGCAGTGCGATACCGACCAGTATGAGCACCGTGATCATGATAGGTGTCACTGTGCAAACCTCTATAAGTCCAGATGTGATGGGGCGAGTGTAGTGGCTAAGCACTACTGCGCCTAGTAGCTACGCTTGTTTCAGTGCATGTCGCGCCGAGGGCCAGGGCTCCGGCCTGGGGGCGCACCATGCCGACAATGTCTGCATTGAAGTCACGGATGCTCCTTAGTTGAGCTTATCTGCCAATTCCCACAAAACTTGATGGCGACGTCTTACAAACCGACCTACGGTGAGGATTCCTTTGTTTAGGGCGAAGTGGTTGATTTCAATAAATTTTCACTAGGGGCTTGACGCTCTCCCAAAGCATCCCTAGAATGCGCGCCACTTGCAGCGATAAGCCCACAACGCTACGCAGCAGGGAGTGAATGTTGTAGTGTGTCCCCTTCGTCTAGTGGCCTAGGACACCGCCCTTTCACGGCGGTAACAGGGGTTCGAGTCCCCTAGGGGACGCCAATAAGCGGGAATAGCTCAGTTGGTAGAGCACGACCTTGCCAAGGTCGGGGTCGCGAGTTCGAGTCTCGTTTCCCGCTCCAGATTTGGCGTTTGAAGCCTTGCGGCTTCAGGGCAAAGAAGCCCCGAGCATATCGGGGTTTTTTTATGAGCCTTGCGAGGCTCATGAAGGTTCAACGACTCGTCGCTCTCGACGGGTCGTCATAAGCGGGAATAGCTCAGTTGGTAGAGCACGACCTTGCCAAGGTCGGGGTCGCGAGTTCGAGTCTCGTTTCCCGCTCCAAATTCAGGTTTCGCAAGCATCATTCGGCTTGGTAAACCATAGATAAAAGGGACTTCGGTCCCTTTTATCATTTCTGCCTTCCATACAAAGAACCCTTCCTGGCGATGATTCCGGCGCTGCGCGATGCTTTTTCATCCGCGGCTCACGCGCTCGTCCGAGTGCTGATCAAGGTCGACGGTATACGGCGACCGGCCTGGCGGGGCGGGACACCTTCCGGGCGGGCGACGTTGACGTGCGCGGCCAGGCTGCATGCCTGGAAGGCCTGCTCAAGATGTGTTGCGCAGGCGTTCGGTGCGTTTTCGGCCCTGTGCCTCGCATGTTCGCGTTGCAAGCCTTCCTGGTCATGGGGTCGCCTGCCTGCGCAGGTACTTAGAAGTGTGCCTTGAGCAGGAAGCTGATGGCGCTCTGGTCGGTGGCGAAGGCCTGGCTGTCCTTGATGCCGTACTTGTCGCTCCAGTAGTCGTATTCCACGCCCACATAGAACTTCTTGCCCAGCCCGAGGCCCTTGGCCAGGTCGTACTTGATCTGCGGGTTGAAGTGCAGGTTGGCGTGGTAGCTCTTGTCGTTGTCCACCACCCAATCCATGAAGCCGTCGATGACCAGGTCGGAGTTGCCCACGGGAATGGTGTAGCTCCACACCGGGGTGATCTGCCAGACCCCGCTGCCATGGCGCTTGCCATCGGTCTCGCGGTAGTAGGTGTTGAGCTGGAAGTAGTCGAAGCCGGGAATGTTCAGATCCACCGCCGGGCCGAGCAGATAGCTCTCGGTGTCGTCTTCACCGAATTCGTAGGTGGCGGCCAGCAGCACGTCCTTGATCGGGCCGAACGACAGGTCTTTGCCGCTGATCTTGCCGAACGACAGGCGCGGGCTGATCTCGCCGTAGAAGTTCCGGTCATCACCGGCGGCGTTGGTCGCTTCGGTGTTGTAGTGGATGCCGTCGACGAACAGGAACAGGTCGCCGAAGCTCCAGCCGCTGGCGTGTTCGAAGGTCACGGTCTGTTGCCGGGGCGGGTCGACCTTGAAGTCGATGCCGTTGAGGTAGGTCAGGCTGTTGTCCTGCCAAAGCAACAAGTTGCCAGCCAGGCTGTGTCCGGTCATCAGCATGCCGCCGGCCAGCATCAGGGGAGTTGCGTTGCGCATCATAAAGGGGATTCTCGAATCGCGTGGTGAAGTGTGGGTCTTTACAGGTGTCGGGTCGTGCAGGCCGTCTCGGCATGCCGTCTGGCGGGACGGCGCCCGCTCATCGGCGTTGCGGTGCAAGTCGCGTAATGGTTCGAGCACGACGAGTGCGAAGCCGAATGCTGCTGGCCCGCAGCGAGGATGCGCTGCGCTTGGAATGGCATAGGTCGCTATGACGCTCTGTAGCGAATTCGAGACACGTGCCGGTCTTCTGTGGCGGCGTTGTGCGTGAAGGAGAGGCTCGCTCGACCGCAGAATCGGTGTCGCGGTGGTGCGCAGCGCAGCTCGCTGATGTTTGGCGGTGCGCTGGCTGATGCACGAGGTGGCTGGGGTGGTCTGGTGGGAGGAGGGCGGTCTGGGTGACCGCCTCCGGCTTGCGAGAGGGGCGTGGTTTCAGTCGAAGGGCCCTGCAGCGGTGAACGGGCCGCCTTGCAGCAGGGCGGTCGGGTCATCCGCAGCCGATCTGGGTTGCTGTTCCAGCTTCTCGCGGAAGCGCTCGGAACTGTCTTGCGGATTGAATCCCAGGTGCGCGGCATAACGGTTGTTCCACCACAGGTCGCGGTTTGCCGACATCCCGTACACCACGGTGTGGCCGACATGCTCCGCCAGCAGGGCGCGTTCGATCAGGTGAGCCAAGTCGCGGTAGCTCAGCCAGGTGCTGAGCATGCGCAGGTTACGCGGTTCGGGAAACGATGAGCCGATGCGCAGGCTTACGGTCTCGATGCCGTAGCGATGGAAATAAAAGGTCGCCAGGTCTTCGCCGAACGATTTCGACACCCCGTAATAGCAGTCCGGGCGGCGAAGGGAGTGCGCATCGACTGGCTCGTCCTGGCGATAGAAGCCGGTGACGTGGTTGGAGCTGGCGAAGATCACGCGCTTGATGGCGTGTTTGCGGGCCGCTTCATAGATGTGGAAGGTGCCGCGGATATTGGCTTCGAGAATGGCCTCGAAGGCACGTTCGGTGGAAATGCCGCCCATGTGCACGATGGCATCCACACCTTCGGCCAGCGCCAGTACGCCGGCCTTGTCGGCCAGGTCGCAGGGCCGGACCTCTTCGTGTTCACCGGCAGCGGGCGCCAGCGGGCTGATGTCGGAAACCCGCACGATGTCGGCATGTGCCTGCAGCGCCTCGCGCAGTATCTGGCCCAGGCCGCCGGCGGCGCCGGTCAGCAGGAGGCGGTTGAAGGGTTTGCTCGTGGCGGTCTGAGTCATGGCGGAACCTTTGCGCAGTGGCGGGGAAGCGAAACGGTGCCGGGCCACCCTGAGGGCGGCCCGGCGGCGAGGTGTCACAGGAAGTTGTACTGGATGCCGATCCGCCAGCGGGCCTGGCGATCGTCGGTGGTGGAGTTGACCTTGATGTCGCCCACCTCCATGAAGGGCGACCACTGCTTGTTGAGCCTGTACTTGACGATCAGGTTCTGCTCGTAGTCGCTCTTCTTGTTGTCGTAGCGGATGTAGTCTGTCTCGAAATGGATGTACTGGTATTCGAATGCCCATGGGCCCTGGGGCGTATAGCCCAGCCAGCCTTCCAGTCGCGTGGTGTTCTGGTTGTCCTTGGCGCGGTCATCCTTGCTGCGGTCGATCAGGTCGCGGTCGAGACTCCGGGCGTCCTGGCGTACACGTGTGGCGACGTACCAGGTGTCGGAGATCTTGTAGCTGTACTTGAGACCGAACTTGTAGGTGGTGGCGTCCTTGGAGCTGTCCATCTGGAAGGCTGGAGTCAGCGTCGACTGGGGGCTCAACTTGTAGTTGTAGTCCACCGTGAATTCATGGCCGTTGTTGACCATGTTGTCGTACGCGACGTCTTCGCGGTCGCCCGCGGTCTTGTATTTGATCTCGGCGGCGAACCCCAGACCGCTGTCCATGCGGTAGCTGAGCTTGATCCGGTCGGAGTGCATGCTGTCGTCTTCGGTGAAGCCGTGGCGGTAGTTGATGCTCGCGGAATCCGCGCAGGCATAGAAAGACAGGCTGAGGGTGCTGACAGCGATGAGGCTGCGAAGTGTTGTGTTCATGCGATCTTCTTTTTTGTTGTTGTTGAGGACGTTATGAGACAGAGCGGCGAGTCGGGCGGTTGTAGGTCTTCTCCGTGGGAAATTTCGCGATAAGTTATCGTACAACCATGGGGTTGTCTACGATTTCTTGAGATGTTGTCATACCACGTGAAGAATGGCTCTATTTAGCGTGTTTTGTGGGTTTTGTTTGGTTTGGCTGGGACGAGTGACCACTGGTTGGCCACATTTTTGTGCGTGAGAGGGCGTTTTTGAAAAGTTTGCGAGGGGCGCTTTTCAAAAGTTGTATGATGACGTAGGATCCGTCGCAGAGCGTGACACACCCGCCACAAATCCAAGAAAAAGGCTCAATGTCCATGATCATCACTGCTGTGAACGTCCAGATCTTCTCCTACCCCACGCGTCGTGCAGTCGACAGCGCCGGGCATGCCCACCCCGGCGATGTCACCCAGGCCAGGATGGCCCTGCTGCGTATCCGCACCGAATGCGGCAACGAAGGCTACGCACTGGGTGCGCCGGAGCTGATTCGCCCCTACGTGCTGGATAACTTCGTGCGCAAGGTGCTGGTGGGCGCCAATGCCTTCGATCGCGAAAGGATCTGGCACGACCTGGCGCACTGGCAGCGCGGCAGCGCCAGCCAACTGACCGATCGCGCTCTGGCGCTGGTCGAACAAGCCTTGTGGGACTGGGCCGGGCGCAAGCTCAAGCTGCCGGTCTACAAGTTGATCGGGGGCTACCGCGACAAGGTGCCGGCTTACGGTTCGACCATGTGTGGCGACGAGCTGCCCGGTGGTCTGTCGACACCGGAGGAGTACGGCCGCTTCGCCGAGACCCTGGTCAAGCGTGGCTACAAGGCCATCAAGCTGCACACCTGGATGCCGCCGGTGTCCTTCGCGCCGAGCGTCAGCATGGACATCAAGGCCTGCGCCGCCGTGCGTGAAGCCGTGGGCCCGGACATCGCACTGATGATCGATGGTTATCACTGGTACAGCCGCACCGAAGCCCTGACCATCGGCCGGGCCCTGGAGAAGCTGAATTTCGCCTGGTTCGAAGAACCGATGATGGAAGACTCGGCCGAGTCTTACGCCTGGCTGGCCAGCCAGCTGGATATCCCGATCCTTGGTCCGGAAAGCCTGGGCGGCAAGCACCTCAGTCGTGCCAGCTGGGTGAAGAACGACGTCTGTGACATCCTGCGTGCCGGCGTGGCCGGTGTCGGCGGCATCGCTCCGTGCCTGAAGGTCGCGCACATGGCCGAGTCGTTCGGCATGGATTGCGAGATCCACGGCAACGGCGCCGCCAACCTGACAGTGGTCGGTGCGATCAAGAACTGCACCTGGTACGAGCGCGGCCTGTTGCACCCGTTCCTGGACTACGACGAGGTGCCGGCCTACCTGAATCGCCTGGTCGACCCGATGGATGCCGACGGTTTCGTGCACCTGTCCGACCAGCCTGGCCTGGGTGAAGACATCAACTTCAACTACGTCGAAACCAACACCCTGGAAAGCTTCTGATTCGTCCATGGCGACACGCGCCAGATGCGTGTCGCCCGAGAGTCCAATAACTATAAAAAGGCTACTCACATGAACGTTATCCCGAAACTCTGGGCGGGCGCCTTTGCCGCATCGCTGGCGTTGACTTCGCTGCCTGCCGCGTTCGCCAAGACGCCTGCCGACCAGCTCATCGTCGGCATGAGCATGATCAACCTGTTGTCTCTCGACCCGGCCGCGGCCACTGGTCTGGACGTCTCCGAGATCAACGCCAACCTGTACGACATGCTGCTGGTTCAGGACGTCAGGCAGCCAGACACCCTGAAACCCGCACTGGCAGAAAGCTGGCAGGTCAGCGATGACCGCAAGACCCTCACCTTCACGCTGCGCAAGGACGTGAAGTTCCAGTCGGGCAACCCGCTCAGTGCGCAGGATGTGGCCTGGTCGCTGCAACGCGTGCTCAAGCTCAACCTGGCCCTGGCCTCGACCTGGAAGGCCTACGGTTTCACCGCCGCCAACGTCGAACAGCACATGCGCGCCACCGACGACTCCACCTTCGTCGTCGAACTGCCGCGCCCCACCGACCCGATGCTGGTGCTCAACACCCTGGCCACCTCGCCCAGTGCGTTCATCCTCGACCGCAAGGAAGTGCTCAAGCACCAGAAGGGCGATGACCTGGGCGCCGCCTGGCTGACCACCCATGCCGCCGGCAGCGGCCCGTTCATCCTCAACGACTGGCGCGCCAACGACGTGCTGCTGATGAGCCGTTTCGAGGGCTACTGGGGCGGGCCGGCCAAGCTCAAGCGCATCGTCATGCGCAACATGACCGAGTCGCAGTCGCTGCGCCTGATGATCGAACGCGGCGACCTCGACCTGGCCAAGGGCATGGCGGCGCCGGACATCGCCGCCCTGGAGAAATCCGACAAGGTACGCGCCGAGACCGTCCAGCGCGGCACGCTCTACTACGTGGCGCTCAGCGTGAAGAGCAAGCCGTTCGACGATGCCCGGGTGCGCAAGGCGGTGCGTTCGCTGATCGACTACCAGGGCATCAACCAGACGGTGATGCCGCACTATGGCCTGCTCAACCAGCGGCCGCTGCCACTGGGCCTGCCTGCACGCCTGGACGATCCCGGCTATACCCTCAACGTCGCCGAGGCCAGGAAGCTGCTGGCTGAAGCCGGCTACCCCGAGGGCTTCAAGACCACCATCCGGGTGCTCACCGAGCCGCCGTTCGTCAACATCGCTTCCAGCCTGCAGGCGACCCTGGCACAGGCCGGCATTCAGGCCAGCCTCATCACCGGCACCGGCAACCAGATCTACGGCGCCATGCGCGATCGCAGTTTCGACATCCTGGTCGGGCGGGGCGGCGGAGGGGCCGAGCGGCATCCGCATTCGAGCCTGCGTACCCTGGTGTACAACCCGGACAACCGTGACGAAGCCCGCCTGAGCAATTTCCAGGGCTGGCGCACCTCGTTCTACAGCCCGGAACTGAACCAGCTGATCGAAACCGCCGAGGTCGAACCCGACAAGGCCCGGCAACGGGCGCAGTACCAGCAGATCCAGGAAAAGCTCGACGAGCAGGTCGGGGCCATCATGCCGGTGTCGCAGATGACCGACACCGTGATGGTCTACCACGACGTGCAGGACTATCAGGGCCACACGGCGGCCACCACTCGTTACAAAGACGTCTACAAGTCGCGTTGAGCGGGCAGGGGCGTGCGCGCCCCTCACGCCCTGGTGACCGATAACGCTTTTTCAGGAGCCTGTTATGTTTGTTTCGACTGCCTCTGCCCTGGGCACCCGCGTATCCGGGACCGCCCGCCGGGCCAGCACCGTCCTGGTGACCTTGCTGGGCCTCTTGGCGCTGACCTTTTTCATCGGCCGGGTGATGCCGCTGGACCCGGTGCTGGCCGTGGTCGGTCCGGACGCCGACAGCTCCACCTACGAGCAGGTGTACCGCTCGATGGGCCTGGACAAGCCGATCTGGGCACAGTTCGGCCTGTACCTCAACGACCTGGCCCACGGTGACTTCGGCAATGCGCTGCTCACCGGCCATCCTGTGCTGGAGGACATCAAGCGCGTCTTCCCCGCCACCATCGAGCTGGCGACCCTGGCCATTCTCTTCGGCATCCTCATCGGCCTGCCACTGGGCGTCGTAGCGGCCAGCAATCAGGGGCGCATCGGCGATCACGTGGCTCGCGTCATCACCCTGTTCGGCTATTCCACGCCGATCTTCTGGGTGGGCATGATGGGCCTGCTGATCTTCTACGCCTGGCTGGGTTGGGCCGGCGGCGCCGGGCGCATCGACCTGGCCTACGACGGTATGGTGACCGAAGTCACCGGGCTGCTGCTGATCGACACCGCGCTGGCCCGCGACTGGGAGGCTTTCTCCAGCGCCCTGCGGCACATCGTGCTGCCTGCGCTGATCCTGGGCCTGAACTCGGTGGCCTATATCAGCCGCATGACCCGCAGTTTCATGCTCGAACAACTCTCGCAGGAGTACATCATCACCGCCCGGGTCAAGGGCCTGTCGCGGCGCCAGGTGGTGTGGGGGCATGCGTTTCGCAACATCCTCGTGCAACTGCTCACGGTGGTCGCGCTGGCCTACGGCTCGCTGCTCGAAGGCGCGGTATTGATCGAGACGGTGTTTGCCTGGCCCGGTTTCGGCCAGTACCTGACCAGCAGCCTGATGCTCGGCGACATGAACGCGGTGATGGGCTGTGTCCTGCTGATCGGCCTGATCTTCGTCGCCCTCAACCTGATCAGTGACGCGCTCTACAAGGTGTTCGACCCACGGACCCGCTGAGCCCCGCGCCAGCCCGAACACACCAATAACTATAAAAAGAAGGACGACTCCATGAAGACTGTATTCCCCTCCCTGCGCATGAGCCTGTTCGGTGCGATGCTGGCTCTGGGGCCGATGGCTGCCGTACAGGCCAAGACCCCGGCTGACCAACTGATCGTCGGCATGAGCATGGTCAACCTGTTCTCCATTGACCCGGCCAACGCGCCCGGCCTGGATGCTTCCGGGATCAACGCCAACCTCTACGACACGCTGATCAAGCGTGACAACGGCAACCCCGACCGGCACCTGCCACAACTGGCCGAGCGCTGGAGCGTCAGCGAAGACGGTACGCAGATCACCTTTCACCTGCGCAGCGACGTCAAGTTCCACTCCGGCAACCCGCTCACGGCCGAAGACGTGGCCTGGTCGTTGTACCGGGTGATGAAACTCAACTTCGGCCTGGCCACCACCTGGAAGGCCTATGGCTACAGTGCCGAGAACATCCAGGGGCTGATCCGTGCCACCGATGCGCACACGCTGGTGATCGACCTGCCGCAGCCGGTCAACCCGCTGCTGGTGATCGATTCCCTGGCCGTATCACCCAGCGCCGTGGTGGTGGATCGCGTGCTGGCGCTCAAGCACGAGAAAAACGGTGACCTCGGTGCTGCCTGGCTGGTCACCAACGAAGCGGGCAGCGGTCCCTTCACCCTGAGCAAATGGAGCGCCAACGACGCGCTGGTGATGACCCGCTTCGACGGCTACTGGGCCGGCGCGGCGAAGATGAAGCGTGTGCTGGTGCGGCACATGACCGAGTCGCAGTCGCTGCGTCTGATGCTCGAACGCGGTGATCTGGACCTGGCCTATGGCATGGCTGCGCCGGACATCAAGGCCATCGAAGGGTCGGACAAGCTGCAGGTGCAGGCTTTGCAGCGCGGCACCATGTACTACGTGGCGATGAGCATGAAACAGCCGGAGTTCGCCAACCAGAAAGTGCGCGAAGCGGTGCGCAGCCTGATCGACTACCAGGGCATCGACGAGCAGGTGATGCCGCACTACGGCAAGCTCAACCAGCAGCCGATGCAACTGGGCCTGGAGGCGCGCCTGCCCGATCCCGGCTATCGCCTGGACGTCGCCAAGGCCAGGACCCTGCTGGCCGAGGCAGGTTACCCGCAGGGCTTCACCACCACCATCCGCACGCTGTCGGAGCCGCCGTTCATCGACATCGCGGCGCGCATGCAGTCGACCCTGGCCGAGGGTGGCATCAAGGCGAGCATCGTCACCGGCACCGGCAACCAGGTCTATGGCGCGATGCGCGCCCGCAACTTCGAGATGATCGTGGCCCGCGGTGCGGAGCGATACCCGCATCCGTACTTCAGCCTTCGCACCTTCGTCTACAACCCCGACAACAGCGACAACGCCGGGCTGCCCAACTTCCAGGGCTGGCGCGCCTCGTTCTTCGATCGCCAGCTCAACGACCTGATCGACCGCCTGGGCGTGGAGCGTGACGCCGCCAAGCGCCTGACCCTGTACCACGAAGCGCAGCAGCGCTACGACCAGTTGGCCGGACCGATCATGATCATTTCGCAGATGACCGACACCGCGGTGAGCGCCAGAGACGTCAAGGGCTTCACCGGCGATGACGCCGAGGCGACCCGTTACCTGGGCGTGTACAAACAACGCTGAATCCCGCCGGGCGCGCCTGCGGGCGCTTCCGGTGGCCATGATTCCCCATCGAGAGCATGCCGATGATTGCCAACATGTCTTCTTCCGAATCAGCTGCCAAGCACAAGAACGAACACGCACCGTCCTCCAGCATGGAGGCGCTATACAAGAGCAGCCTGCGGGTGTTCAACCACCTGCTGCGCAACCCCATGACCCTGGCCGGGCTGCTGGTGGCGCTGCTGCTGATCGTGGTCGCCACCTTTGCGCCATGGATCGCCACCCACGACCCGGTGGTCCAGAACCTCGGCGCGGCGCTGCAGGCGCCTGGGGCCGCGCACTGGTTCGGCACCGACGAATACGGCCGCGACATCTTCAGCCGCCTGGTGTATGGCGCACGCATCACCCTGTACATCATCGTGCTGGTGACCGTCATCGTCGGCCCTATCGGGTTGTTCATCGGTACGGTCTCGGGGTACTTCGGCGGTTTCGTCGACACGCTGTTCATGCGCATCACCGACATCTTCATCTCGTTCCCCAGCCTGGTCCTGGCCCTGGCCTTCATCGCCGCCCTCGGCCCTGGCCTGGAGCATGCGGTGGTCGCCATCGCGCTGACCTCCTGGCCGCCGATCGCGCGCCTGGCGCGGGCCGAGACCCTGTCGCTGCGCAAGGCCGACTTCGTGGTGGCGGTGGAGCTGCAGGGCGCCTCGTCGACGCGCATCATCCTGCGCCACATCGTGCCGATGTGCCTGTCGTCGGTGATCATCCGCCTGACCATGAACATGGCCGGCATCATCCTCACCGCCGCCGCCCTGGGCTTTCTCGGCCTGGGCGCGCAGGCGCCGCTGCCGGAGTGGGGCGCGATGATCTCCACCGGTCGCCGCTACATGCTCGAATGCTGGTGGCTGGTCGCCGTGCCGGGGGCCGCGATCATGCTGGTCAGCCTGGCGTTCAACCTGCTGGGCGATGGCCTGCGGGACATCCTCGATCCACGTAGCGAATGACCGGAGGCCCCATGTCCAATCCAAAACTGATCGTCGATTCGCTCAACGTGCGCTTCGTCAACGGCAAGAAAGTCATGCATGCGGTGCGTGACGTGTCCTTCACCCTGGGCCGCGAGAAACTCGCCATCGTCGGCGAGTCCGGTTCGGGCAAGTCGACGGTCGGGCGCAGCCTGCTCAAGCTGCACCCGGCCAGTGCGCAGATCACCGCCAACACCCTGCAGTTCGGCGACGTCGACCTGCTGACCGCCAGCGAAAAGGCCATGCAGAAGATCCGCGGCCAGCGCATCTCGATGATCATGCAAGACCCGAAGTACTCGCTGAACCCGGTGGTGCGTGTCGGCGAGCAGATCGCCGAAGCCTACCTGGCCCACCACAAGGCCAGCCGCAGCGAAGCCCGCGAGCGGGTGCTGCTGATGCTGGAGAAAGTGCACATCCGCGACCCCAAGCGGGTCTATGACCTGTACCCGCACGAAGTCAGCGGCGGCATGGGCCAGCGCATCATGATCGCCATGATGGTGATCACCAACCCGGAAGTGATCATCGCCGACGAGCCCACCTCGGCCCTGGACGTTTCGGTGCGCCAGCAGGTGCTCAACGTGCTCGAAGAGCTGGTGGTCGAGCAGCAACTGGGGCTGATCTTCGTCAGCCACGACCTCAACCTGGTGCGCAACTACTGCGACCGCGTGCTGGTGATGTACGCCGGGCGTGTTGTCGAGTCGCTGGCCGCCAGTGACTTGCATCGCGCCGAACATCCCTATACCCGTGGCCTGCTGGCCGCCTTGCCGAGCATGGACAACCGCCGTCCGCGCCTGCCTGTGCTGCAGCGCGACCCGCTCTGGCTCACCTGCTGAGGAAACTGACCATGTCCATGATCCAAGCCCAATCGTTGAACCTGAGCTTTGGTGTCGGCCCGGCGCTGAACCAGGTGCTGCATGACGTCAACCTGAGTGTCGAGGACGGCGAGTCGTTCGGTCTGGTCGGCGAGTCCGGTTCCGGCAAGACCACCGTGCTGCGCTGCCTGGCCGGTCAGTACCGGCACTGGAGCGGGGCACTGAGCATTGCCGGCGTACCGCTGCAGCACAAGATTCCCAAGGAGCACTTTCGCAAGGTGCAGATGGTCTTCCAGGACCCCTACGGTTCGTTGCATCCACGCCACACCATCGATACCGCGCTGCGCGAGCCGCTGGCCATCCACGGCATGGGCGAGCGCGACGAGCGCATCAACGACATCCTGCACAAGGTCGGCCTCAACGACAGCTTCCGCTATCGATACCCGCACCAGTTGTCCGGCGGTCAGCGCCAGCGCGTGGCCATCGCCCGGGCGCTGATCCTCGAACCCCGGGTGCTGCTGCTCGACGAACCCACTTCGGCCCTCGATGTGTCGGTGCAGGCCGAGATCCTCAACCTGCTGTCCGACCTGCGCCAACGCGAGAAGCTCACCTACCTGATGGTCACCCACGACCTGGGGGTGGTCAGCCACCTGTGCGACAAGGTCGCGGTGATGCAGCACGGGCGTATCGTCGAGCGCCTCGACAGCCAGGCCCTGAGCCAGGACCAGGCGAGCCACGAGTACACCCGCATGCTGGTGCAGGCCAGCCGCGACTTCAGCGCCGAGCCGGTGCGCGCCGCCGTCTGAACACCCCTGTCCCTGTGCGGGGATGGCGTCACGCGCCGGCCCCGCCCATCGGCGGATCGATGACGGTCCGCGAGGAAAGCGTATGCCTCATTGCATCATCGAATGCCCCGCCGGCCTGGCCCGGGCGGTGGGCGAGCAGACCCTGCTGAGCACCGTCCACGACGCCATCGACGCCAGTGGGCTGTTCACCCCCGGTGACATCAAGGTCCGTCTGGCCCTGTACGAACACTACCGCTGCGGCGCCACCCAGGACGATTTCGTCCATGTGACCCTGCAGATTCTCTCGGGGCGCAGTGCGGATCAGCGCCGTGCCCTGGCACTGGACACCGTCGGCGCGCTGGTGGCACGCCTGCCGCAGGTGCAGGCGGTATCGATGGACGTGAGGGGAATGCCGCGCGAGACCTTCGTCAACCGCCGTCATTACCTCGCACACGCCGCCGGGCAAGGCTGAAGCGGATTCGGCCCAACCCCGGTGCGATGACTGGCAACCACAAGGAAAACAACAACATGCCGATAGCAACACCCCTCACTGCATTCCTTGCCAGGCGCGGCCTGGCTGGTTCGATCGTCGCCGCCCTGGCCATGGGCAGCAGCCTGCCGCTCTGGGCACTGGAGGCGCCGGCCAGGCTGCAGGTGCCGACCCTGGCCTTCGATGACCGGCAGATCATCCTGGTCTGGGAAAAGCCCGAAGCCCATGCCGATATCCAGGACTACCACGTCTATGCCAACGGCCAGCGGCTGGGCAGTGCCAATGCCAACAACGACCGGGTGTCGCCAGCCAAGCCCTATATCGACCGCTTCTACGAGCAGGACACGCGCGGCTTTCATCACCGCATCGCCATCCACAGCTACACGGCCGAGGGCCTCACGCCTGACACCGAGTACCGCTTCACCGTGCGTTCGGTCGGCCGTGACGGCAAGGAGTCGGCCGACAGCCCGGTGCTGGTGCAGCGCACCACGCCGGTTCCTGCAGTGTTCGACGTCAGGCGCTACGGCGCCAAGGGCGACGGCAGCACCCTGGATACCGCCGCGATCCAGCGCGCCATCGATGCTTGCACACGCGGTTGCAAGGTGCTGCTGCCGGCTGGCACCTACAAGAGCGGTGCGCTGTACCTCAAGAGCAACATGACCCTGGAGATCGCCGAGGGCGCGACCCTGCTCGGGTCGGAGCGTGCCGAGGACTACCCGCGTGAGGGTTACATTCAATACCCGTATTCGACCACCGTGCGCCCGGCCTCGCTGATCAACGCGCTGCCACGTGACCCGCGCAGCCACCAGGCCTTCGAGAACATCCGCATCGTCGGCAAGGGCACCCTCGACGGCAACGGCTGGAAACGCAATGACGACGTGGTCGACGAGCGCGGCCAGCGCCTGCCGTTCTATCTGCCCAGCGACAACAGCCGCTACCTGCACGACGGGATACTGGCCAAGGCCCAGGTCGAACGTGCGGTGGCTGAAGGCATGAACGTCAAGGATGCCTACGGTCAGATGCGCTCTTCGCTGATTACCCTGCGCGATGTGAAGAACGTCTTCTATGGTGGCTTCACCGTGGTCAACCCGGCGTTCCACGGCATCATGAACCTGGAAACCGAAAACGTGGTGCTGGCCAATACCACCCACAAGACCTATGACGCCAACAATGGTGATGGCATCGAGTTCGCCAACAGCCGTGGCGCGATGGTCTTCAACAACTTCTTCGACACCGGTGACGACTGCGTCAACTTCGCCGCTGGCACCGGCGCCGAGGCGGTGAAGCAGAAACCCCAGGAAGATGCCTGGATCTTCAACAACTACTTCCGCAAGGGCCATGGCATGGTGGTCGCCGGCAGCCATACCGGTGCGTGGATCCAGAACATCCTGGCTGAAGACAACGTCTCGGACGGCACCGATGCCGGGCTGCGCATGAAGAGCACCAACTTCATGGGCGGCGGCGCACGCCATGTCACCTTCCGCGACTCGGCAATCCGCAACACGGTCAAGCAGGCGTTCATCTTCACCCTCGACTACCACGACCCCAACGCCAAGCTCGACTACCAGCGCTCGACCATCGCCGGGCAGTTCCGCGACATTCGGGTCAGCGACGTGAGCGTGGAGAATGCGCGTGGCGCGGCCATCGAGGTCAAGGGTGACAGTGCCCACGACGCCTTTCACCAGGGCCTGGTGTTCGAGCGGGTGCGCTTCAGTGGCCCGGCACAGGCGAAAATCGATGGGTTGAAGGACTCGCGCTTCGACGCGGTGCGCTTCAGCGAAACCGGCGATGTGCAGCCCTGGCAGGTGAAGAACAGCCAGGGCCTGAGTTTCAGCCAGGTGGAACCGGCGGCGCCCTGAGCCGTCCGCGGCCTCACTCGTTGTAGAAGGCCTGGCGCTGCTGGGCCTCGCGCAGGCGAGTGCGGCTGTTGCTCAGGTGCAGGAACATGGCCGCGCGCGCTGCATCCACGTGACGGCTGGCGATGGCGTCGAAGATCTGCTGGTGCTCGGCGTTGATGCCTGCCAGGTAGGTGCTGCGATTGCTCTGGCCGATGTAGGCCGAGTTCATCCGCGTACGCGGAATCAGCTTGGTACCCAGGTGCTTCATGATGTCGATCAGGTAATGGTTGCCCGAGGCCTTGGCGATCTGCAGATGGAACTGGAAGTCGGCGTAGGTGGTGCTGCCGGATTTTTCCGGGCCTTCCAGCAGGGCGTGCAGCGCCTGCTCGACTTCTGCCAGGGCTTCAGGCGTAGCGCGCTCGGCGGCCATGCCGGCGGCCTGCACCTCCAGGCTCAGGCGGAACTCCAGCAGGTCGAGGACGTCGGAGAGCTGCACGATGGTCGCCGGTCCCAGGGCGAAGCCTTCCGGGGCGGGCATGTCGAGAATGAAGGTGCCGACGCCGTGGCGGGTCTCGACCAGCCCGGCCGCCTGCATGCGCGACAGCGCGTCACGCACCACCGTGCGGCTGACGCCTTCGTCCTGCATGATGGTGGCTTCGGTCGGCAGCTTGTCGCCACGCTTGAGAGCGCCATCGCGCATGCGCTGGGCAAAGCGTTCGACCAGGGCTTCGGCGAGCCGGCGAGGTTTGTTGGCAGCTGGGGCGGAGAGGTCCGGCATGGGTATGCTCTGGCTGGTTTGGACAAGGATTATAGTGCGAACGGACGCGAAGCTGCGCTTATACTGCTGACAATTTGATATCTCAATGGATCCTTCCCATGGACAGTTCTCCCCCCGAGCGACGCCTGAGCCTGGCCCAGCAGCTGGTCCTCGATCTGTCGCGTCGAATCCTCGCCGGTGAACTGCCTGCTGGCAGCAAGCTGCCCACCGAGCAGGCACTGACCCAGGAACGCGGGGTCAGCCGCACGGTGGTGCGTGAAGCCATGTCGCGGCTCCAGGCCGAGGGGCTGGTGGAAACCCGGCGCGGCATCGGCACCTTCGTGGTCGATACCACCGGCCCCGGCGCGTTTCAGGTCGGGCGTCATGACCGTGATCCGGCCTACGACGAAGTGGCTTTCATCGAGCTGCGCATGAGCCTTGAAGTGGACGCCGCAGCCATCGCCGCACAGCGCGCCAGCGCCGAGCAGCTGCAGACGCTGCGCACCGCGCTGGACGAGGCCAATGCGCTGCCGCGTATCGCTCAGGACAGCATCGCCACGGACTTCCGCTTTCATCTGCTGATCGTGTTGTGTACAGGCAACAGTTTCTTCATCGATGCCATGACCCACATGAGCAATACCCTCAAGGTCGGCGTGACCCCGCCGCCCGAGCTGGCCGAGGCGCATCGCCAGGCGTGTCGTCGCGAGCGCGAGCAGATCTACACCGCCATCTCGCACCGCGACCCCGACGGGGCCCGCGCGGCGATGCGCCTGCACCTGATCAATTGCCTGCAACGCGTGCGGGTGGCTCAGGCGACGACGGGCTGACCCTCTGCCAGGCGCGTGCGGGCCCGTTCGCGGATCTGTGTTGCCAGTTGCTCCTCCAGTGCCGCATAGCCGCCCGCCACATGGTTGCGCGCCAGTTGCAAGGCCCTGGCCAGATGGCGCTCCATGCTCGGCACATCGCCCTGCAACGCGGCGCGCAGGGCGTCGCAACGCGGTGCCAGGGACGGGGCGAACCAGTCCACATCCCGGTTGCGGCCGTAGGCGTCCAGCGCCGAGGCATCCTGGGTGTAGTAGGCGCGGCTGTAGGCCAGGTCGCGCTGCATGATCGCGATGCTGGTGGCCACGGGCAGCAACTGCTTGCTATGGGCGTCAAGCATCGCTTGCAGCTCGCTGTCCAGTTGCTGGATACCCGGCCAGTCTTCAAGTGCTTGCCGGGCATAGATCTGATAGGAGAGGGCGATCAGCGGCATGGGCATCGGCTGTTCGGCCAGTGCCTGAATGTCTTCGACCGGTAGCCGTTCGGCCGGCACGCCAGCGACGTAATGCGCCAGCAGACGGGTGTAGGCCAGGTCGGCGGCGTTTTCGTCCGGCCGCTGCCACCAGGTCAGCAGCTTGAAACCGTCGCTCTGGCTACGCCCCCAGGTCGGCACCAGGTTGGCCAGGCCCATGCCCAGGTTGATCAGCGCGAAGCCCGGCAGCACGCCGATCAGCGAGCCACCCAGCACGGCGAGGATCAGGCACAGGGCGGCGGCGACCAGGTTGGCCAACGGCCCCATGACGACGAACAGCAACAGCGACTCGCGTACCGGTTGGTCCGGACGCTGCGCGGCGAACACGTAGCCGCTCAGTCCCAGGCTTCGCGGCACGCCCTTCAGGCGCACCCGCAAGCCTCGACGCTGGGGCTGGATCGCCAGGTGGAAGACCTGCACCTGCAACACCGGCATCCCGGCCAGGCGCGCTCCCAACCAGTGCCCGGCTTCGTGGATCAGCGTGGCAAGCATGATCAGCACGGTGACCAGCAGCACGCTGACGAACGGTCCATGCCTGAAGATACCGCCCATGCCCATCAGCACGCCGGCCCAGGCGCAGGCGCCGATGAACAGCGCCACCTGGATCAGCACCATCAGGCGGTTCAAGCCGCGCTTTGCAGTATTGCCCATGGCATGTCTCTCGTGAACGATGCCCAGCAGACCATGGTGGGGCGCCTGGGTTCCGGCTTAGCCCTGGCTCGGCCGCACCAGGTCGAGCAGGTTGTCCCGCGACTTGAGGCTTTGCAGGATGATGTCCGAGCGAATGTCGGTGACCCCCTGGCTGGCGTGCAGGCGGTTGACGATGAAATCGGTGTAGTGCGCCAGGTTGCGCGCGCGCACGCGCAGCAGGTAGTTGCTGGAGCCGGTGACGATGAAGGCGTCGGCCACTTCAGGCCAGTGCTGCACGGCTTCGATGAAGCGTTCGTGCCAGCCGTCCATGTCCTGGCGCACGTTGACACTGACCATCGCCTGCACTTCGATGCCCAGCTTGGCGGTGTCCAGGCGCACGCCGTAGCCGGCGATGATGCCTTCACTTTCCAGGTTGCGCAGGCGACGCAGGCAGGCCGAGGGTGACAGCGCGACTTTTTCCGCCAGGTCCTGGTTGCTCATGCGTCCGTCCTGGCTGAGGCAGGCGAGGATGCGCAGATCGATGCTGTCCAGTTTCATCCTTTGCAGACTCCTTCGTTTTTAACTTGTTGATTAGAATAATCTGCGAATAAATGTCACTCCGGCGCTGAGATTGCAAGAAAATTCTTGGCCCTTGCAGATAAGCTTTTCCCTGCCTGCAAGGGAGCAGAACAACAACATGCCAACGCAAACCGCCTGGTGGGACATCAGCCCGCCCTTGAACACCGACACGCCGACCTGGCCCGGCGACACGCCTTTCCAGGAAGAGCGGGTCTGGGCCTATGGCCCGCAATGTCCGGTCAACGTAGGACGCATCACCCTGTCGCCGCACACTGGCGCGCATGTCGATGCGCCCTTGCACTACAGCCCCGACGGCCTGCCCATCGGTGAGGTGTCACTGGACCTGTACATGGGCCCGTGTCGGGTCATCCATTGCCTGGGCAGCGGTGCGCTGGTAGAGCCGACGGATATCGCCGCGCACTTGCACCAGGTGCCCGAGCGCGTGCTGCTGCGCACTTATCGGCAGGCGCCAGTGAGCCACTGGGACTCTGACTTCACCGCCGTCGCGCCAGCGACCATCGAATTGCTGGCTAGCCATGGCGTACGCCTGATCGGCATCGATACGCCGTCGCTCGACCCCCAGGAATCCAAGACCCTGGACGCTCACCGCACGGTGGAGCGCCAGGCCATGGCGATCCTCGAAGGCATCGTGCTGGATGCGGTGCCCGAGGGTGACTACGAACTGATTGCCTTGCCCCTGCGTTTCTCCCACCTCGATGCCAGCCCGGTGCGCGCCGTACTGCGCCCCCTGAAAGGATGAATGACATGTCTGTACAACAAGAACTGCGCGAGCTTGATCTCGCCGACCCGCTGGCGCCGCTGCGCGACGCATTCGCCTTGCCCGAAGGTGTGGTCTACCTCGACGGCAACTCCCTTGGTGCCCGCCCGCACGCCGCGTTGGCGCGGGCCACGCAGATGATCGAGCAGGAGTGGGGCGAAGGGCTGATCCGCAGCTGGAACACCGCGCAGTGGAGCACCCTGTCGACGCGCCTGGGCGACAAGCTGGCCGGGCTGATCGGCGCAGGGCCTGGCGAAGTGGCGATCACCGACACCACCACGGTGAACCTGTTCAAGATCCTCGCCGCCGGCCTGCGCATCCAGGCCCAGCGCGCGCCGCAGCGCAAGGTGATCCTCTCCGAGCTGCACAACTTCCCGGCTGACCTGTACGTCATCGAAGGCCTCGCCGACCTGCTCGACGAAGGCTATGAACTGCGTCTGATCGACAAGCCCGAAGACCTCGCGGCGCAGCTCAGCGACCAGGTGGCGCTGGTGCTGCTCACCCACGTCAACTACAAGAGCGGCCACATGTACGACATGGCCGCAGTCACCGCGCAGATCCACCAGCACGGCGCACTGGCCCTGTGGGACCTGGCGCATTCGGCCGGTGCGGTACCGGTGGACCTCACCGCTGCCGGGGCGGACTACGCCATCGGCTGCACCTACAAGTACCTCAACGGCGGGCCCGGTGCGCCTGCCTTCGTGTGGGTTTCTCCGGCGCTGTGCGACCAGGTCTGGCAGCCGCTGTCGGGCTGGTGGGGCCACGCCCGGCAGTTCGCCATGGAACCGCACTACGCACCGGCCTCCGGTATCCAGCGCTACCTCTGTGGTACCCAGCCGCTGGTGTCGCTGGGCATGGTCGAGTGCGGCCTGGACATCTTCGCCAAGACCGACATGGTCGCGCTGCGGCGCAAATCCCTGGCGCTGACCGACCTGTTCATCCGCCTGGTGGAAGAGCGCTGCCCGGCGCACCCGCTGACCCTGGTCACCCCGCGTGACCACGCCCAGCGCGGCAGCCATGTGAGCTTCGAACACCCTGAAGGCTATGCCGTGGTGCAGGCGCTGATCGCCCGCGGGGTGATCGGCGACTACCGCGAGCCACGTATCATGCGCTTCGGCTTCACCCCGCTGTACACCTCGTTCCAGGACGTCGGCGCGGCCGTGCAGGCGCTGGTCGAAGTGCTCGACGGCGAAGAATGGCGTCAGCCGCAATACCAGACCCGTCACTCCGTGACCTGAGGAGCCTTTCATGAGCCAATGTCCCTATTCCCACGGCAACGCCGAGCAGTGGCATGACGCCAAGCTGGATTTCAGCAACGACATGAGCTACGGCGATTACCTGGACCTCAAGCGCATCCTCAGTGCCCAGCATCCGCTGTCGGAGGACCACAACGAGCTGCTGTTCATCATTCAGCACCAGACCTCCGAGCTGTGGATGAAGCTGATGCTCCACGAGCTGCGCGCGGCCCGCGAACAGCTCAAGCAGGGTGACCTGCCACCGGCGTTCAAGATGCTCGCGCGGGTGTCGCGGATCTTCGATCAGATGGTCCACGCCTGGGCCGTACTGGCAACCATGACACCCAGTGAGTACGTGGCCTTCCGTCCATCGCTGGGACAGTCGTCGGGCTTCCAGTCGTTCCAGTACCGGGAGATCGAATTCATCCTCGGCAACAAGAGCGTGCCGCTGATGCAGCCCCATGCACACCGGCCCGAGCTGCTGGACGGCCTGCAGAAAAGCCTGGAAGAACCGTCGCTGTACGACGAGGCCATCCGCCTGCTGGCCAAGGCCGGCCTGCCGATCGATGCCGAGCGCCTGGAGCAGGTGGCACCGACCCGCACCCTGCGCAACGACTCGGTCGAGGCGGCCTGGAAAGTGGTGTACCAGAACCCCAGCCGGTACTGGGACCTGTACCAGCTGGCCGAGAAGTTCATCGACCTCGAAGACTCGTTCCGCCAGTGGCGCTTCCGCCACGTGACCACCGTGGAGCGCATCATCGGCTTCAAGCAAGGCTCTGGCGGCACCGAGGGCGTGGGTTACCTGCGCAAGATGCTCGACACCGAGCTGTTCCCCGAACTGTGGAGCCTGCGTTCCACCCTCTGATCGAACCGGCGCGCGCTGACCCTGCGCGCGCCGTGCTGCGTGCCTGAACCCCGAACATCGAACAATAACAAGGACAAATCTGATGCCCATCGACGCCACCCCACGACCGTACCCGACTTCCAGACTGCCGTTCTGACGCCCGCCGACGATTGCTTCGCCAGCGGACCAACATGACCTGCATCCACGTCGGTGGCTGCGCATGACTGCGCGCTGAACCTGCGGGGGTGTCTGTTTGATCGAGGTGCATCCATGACTCACGAAACGTCATCGGCCGGCTTGCAGCGCGGCCTCAACAGTCGTCACATTCAGCTCATTGCCCTGGGCGGCGCCATCGGCACCGGGCTGTTCCTCGGTTCGGCCGGGGTCCTCAAAACCGCCGGTCCGGCGATGATCCTGGGCTACGCCATTGCCGGCTTCATTGCCTTCCTGATCATGCGCCAGTTGGGTGAGATGGTGGTCCAGGAGCCAGTGGCCGGCTCTTTCGGCCATTTCGCCAACCGTTACTGGGGGCGCTTCGCCGGGTTCCTGTCGGGCTGGAACTACTGGATCATGTATGCGCTGGTGTGCATGGCCGAGCTGACCGCCGTGGGTAAATACGTGCAGTTCTGGTGGCCGGAGATTCCCATCTGGGTCAGTGCCGCGGCGTTCTTCGTGCTGGTGAATGCAATCAACCTGATCAACGTCAAGGCCTTCGGGGAAACCGAGTTCTGGTTCGCGATCGTCAAGGTCGCGGCGATCATCGGCATGATCCTGCTGGCCAGCTACCTGCTGGTCAGCGGCGAGGGCGGCCCACAGGCGTCGCTGAGCAACCTGTGGAGCCATGGCGGGTTCTTCCCCCACGGGGTCAGCGGGATGTTCATGGCCATGGCCTTCATCCTGTTCGCCTTCGGCGGCATGGAGCTGATCGGCATCGCCGCCGCCGAATCGGATGAGCCTCGGCGGGTGATTCCCAAGGCGATCAACCAGGTGGTGTACCGCATCATCATTTTCTACATCGGTGCCTTGACGCTGTTGCTGGCGCTGTATCCCTGGGACCAGTTGCTCGACAGTCTCGCTGCCAGCCAGGACGCCTACGGTGCCAGCCCCTTCGTGAAGATCTTCGCGCTGATCGGCAGCGACCTGGCGGCCCATGTGCTCAACTTCGTGATCCTCACCGCAGCGTTGTCGGTGTACAACAGCGGCGCCTACTGCATGAGCCGCATGCTGTTCGGCCTGGCCGAGCAGGGCAATGCGCCGAAAGGCTTGCTGCGTGTCAACCGTCGCGGCATTCCGGTGCCGGCGGTGCTGGTCTCGGCGGCGGTGACCGCATTGTGCCTGGTGATCAACTACCTGCTGCCGGGTGAAGCCTTCGAACTGATGATGGCCCTGGCCGTGGCGGCGCTGCTGATCAACTGGATCATGATCAGCCTGACCCACCTGCGCTTTCGTCGCGCCCTCAAGGCTCGCCGTGAAACACCGCACTTCAAGGCGCTGTGGCATCCCATGGGCAATTTCATCTGCCTCGCCTTCATGCTGATGATTCTGGTGGTCATGCTGCTGATTCCCGGCATCCGCATTTCGGTGTTCATCATCCCGGTATGGATTCTGGTCCTCTGGGCCATGTTCCGCTTCAGCAAGCCGCCTGCCGCCGGCGCCGCCCAGCCGGCGCCCAGCGCCGGGCTCTAGGCTGGCAGAAGTCTCAGGTCCGCTGCCTGGCCAGGTCTGTTAGGGTCCGGCTGTCCGCTCCGCCGTGGGGCGGGCAGGGTGCCTGAGGGTGGTCATGGGTGCGGCGGCCAACGATCCGCCAGCACACCGCGTGGTCCAGGTCGCTTCTTCACGCAAGGAGAACCAGCACCATGAGAGCCAGAGAACTGAGAACCGTCGTCGACGATTTCCTCGACCGCCTGTTCGCCGCCTACGCCGCCGGCCAGCCCCGACATGGTCGCGTCATCAATCCCAAGTCCCGCGCCGTCTACCTCAACGAACAGGGGGAGCTGGACGAAGGGCAGATGAACGAAGTGGAGGGCGGCAAGGGCTTTCCCGGCACCACCGCCGGCTACGTGGACCCTGCCGGGCCCGACGATGTGAAAGGTAAGGCGCCGCCGGCAGATGGTCTGATCGCCAGCGGCGGGCACACCGACGCGCGGGTCAAGCTCAACCAGCCCGGCAGCCACTGGCCCAAGCATCCCGTCAAGTCCGGCTCCACGCTGACGGTGGAATGGAACTACTCGATGCCGCACAAGACCCGGCGCTGGACCTACTGGATCACCAAGGACGGCTGGAGCCCCAGCCAGCAGCTGGTGCGCGCGCACCTGGAGGACAAGCCCATCCACGAGGTGGTCAATACCTACCAGCCGTACTGGGGACCGGACGCCGAACAGGAGTTGATGGCCCGCAACCCCACCATCCACCAAGTGCCGCTGCCGCAGCGCAGCGGCCATCATCTGTTGCTGGGGGTGTGGAACGTGGCCGATACCGAGGCCGCGTTCTATCAGGTGATCGACCTGGATTTCGGCGATGGCCAGTCGTGATCAGGCCGCTTCTCGGCTAGACCCAATACTGTTCGCTTGAGCGGCATGTGGCCCGGTGGGAGCGGCTTTAGCCGCGAAAGCGCCAGGAAATTCACTGCATCTGTTGTGAACAGGCGGTCGCTTCGCGGCTGAAGCCTCCTACCCGGCCTAACTGACCAGTATTGCGGCTAGACCTGACCGACCTGTATGAGGTTGAGCATCCGGCGCAGCGGGTCAGGCAGCGCCGCTGCGATTCGCTCAACCTGTCCTCGGGCACAGTGCACCTCGCCCTGTTCCCAGCGATCCCATTGCATGTCGATACGCAGTTCACCCTGGCGCAGAATGGCCCAGGCGTGATCCAGGCCGCCGCCTTTTCCATGGCCCAGCCGGCGTCCACCAGCGCATCGCGCAGGGCCAGCCAGTCGGCTTCGGGGAGGTCAGCGAGGATCAGGGCGTCGGTCATGGTCGTTTGCTCGCAGGGCGGGTGAGCAGTTTCGACCCTGCTCGTCTCAATCGGCAATGGCCAGCAGATCAATCTCCACGGCGGCATTCTTCGGCAACTGATACACCCCGACCGAAGTGCGCGTGTGGACACCCGCTTCACCCAGCACCTGGTGGAAGATCGCCGAGGCGGCGTTGGCCACTTCGCTTTGCTGGCAGAAGTCGCTGGCCGACTGCACGAAGACGTTCATGCGTACCAGACGGCGAATGCGTTCCAGCGAACCCAGATGCGCTTCAAGCAAGGCCAGGCAACGCAAGGCGCTGACCTGCGCGGCGATCTGTGCGTCTGCCAGGCTGACCTCGGCGCCGACCCGGCCGGGGTGGACGACGCTATCGTTGACCCGGGGGATCTGCCCGCTGACGTGCACCTGGTCGGCGTGCTGGATGACCGGTACGTAGTCGCCGCCAATCTTCGGCATTCCCTCGAAGCGGTAGCCCAGCTTCTGCAACGCGGCCTGGTAACGCTGTGTTCTGCTCATCGATGCCTGGCTCCTCATCTGTTCACGACCCGGTTGGCCGCGCACGCAGGTTAGAAAAACCCTCCGCTTGAGCACCAGAAACACTCTGCCTAGAATCCACCGGACTTTACTGCCCGGACGACCCGTACAGATGCAGATCCAGCGCGCTGCCATCGCCAGTATTGCCTACCTGGCGGGTGAACCACGGGGCCGGCAGATCGTCGAGCACATCACCGCCTGCATCACCGATGGCCGCCTGGCACCGGGCGTACGCTTGCCACCGATCCGCGAGCTGAGCGGCCTGCTGCAGGTCAGCAAGTCGACGGTGGTGGAAGCCCTCGACCGGCTGCGTGCTGCCGGGCTGCTCACCGCCCGGCAGGGGGCCGGTTACTACGTGGCTCGCGATGCCCTGGCCAGCGCACGGCCAGAGCCGGTGACCAGCACGGCGCCCGCCCCGGACATTCTCGCCACCCTGCGTCAGGCGCTGCTGCTGGACAACGGTACGCGGCGCCCCGGTTGTGGTTTCCTGCCGGCGGCCTGGCTGCCAGACCAGGAACTGATGAAGGCCATGCGGGGCACGCTGCGCGCCAGCGCCCTGCGCATGGGCGAGTACGGTGCCGTGCCGGGCTACCTGCCGTTGCGCCAGACCTTGCGCCATAAGCTGGCGGCCTTGGGCATCCAGGCCGGGGCGGGGCAGATCGTCACCACCGCCAGCACCGTGCAGGCCGTGGACATGCTCTTGCAACTGCTGCTGCAGCCGGGCGATACCGCGCTGCTGGACGAGCCGGGCTATGTGAATTTTCGCGCCGCGCTGACACTGCGCGGTGCGCGGGTGGTCAGCGTGCCGCGTAGCCGTGACGGCCTGGACTTCGCCGCCCTGGAGCGTCTGCTGGGTAGCGAACGCCCGCGGGTCTACCTGACCAACAGCACGCTGCACAACCCCACCGGCCACAGCTTCAGCGTGCTGCAGGCGCAGCGCTTGTTGGAGCTGTGCCAGCGCTTCGCGGTGCAGGTCATCGAAGACGACATCTACTGCGACCTGCAGCCAGACGCACCGCGCTTGGCTGCCTTGGGTGGCCTGGCCAGGGTCAGCTATGTCTCCGGCTTCTCCAAGACCCTGAGTGCCAACTGCCGAGTCAGCTATGCCGTGGTCGAGGCGCAACTGGCCGAGCGGCTGCAGGCGCTCAAGCTCACCAGCGGCGCGGTAACCTCCGAACTCACCGAGCAGGTCATCCAGCGCATGCTGCTCGAAGGCAGCTACGAACGGCACACCCGACGCCTGGTCGACCGCTTGTATGAGTCGGGTGCCCGGGTTTCCCGCTGGCTCGCAGAGGCCGGCTGCACGCTGCACTCCACGCCCGGGCAGGGACTGTTCATCTGGGCGCGGCTGCCAAGCGGCCAGGAGGCCGTAGCGCTGGCGCGGCGGGGCCTGGCGCAGGGCCTGGTGCTGGCGCCCGGCGCGTTGTTGAGTCAGGCGCCTGACGCTTGCCACTTCATGCGCTTCAATGTCGGGCACAGCGACAGCCAGGTGGTACGCGATGCCTTCCTGCGCCTGCTCGAGGGGCGCTGAGCCTGGCCGGTTGGATGCGCCTGCGCTGCCGGGCGACATATTCTTGCGACGCCTCGACAATCACTGCGCGGGCCGCTGCGGCCTCGGGCACAGGGCTCGATCTGCATCTATTCTGAGTCAATGCCGATACAGGTCTGTCACGCGTTGTGTGCATCCGTAGAGCGGCTTTAGCCGCGAAATAGCCGGAACGATCAGGGCATCTACGGTGACCAACAGGCAGCCCCTCGGCTAAGCCAATGCGGTTCGGTTGGACCAGGCAGGTGCGGCACCCGCGCGAAGCGACCTCATGTTCACCGCCGATGCAGTGAATGTTCTGGCCCTTTCGCGGTTGAAGCCGCTCCTGGCAGCCCCGACCGAGCTGTTTTGGAGCCAACGCCGACCCTGTGCTTCATCCTGCCAGACTGAGCCAAATGCCTTCCTCGATGCGTTTTCTCCATGCCCTTCGCCGCCGCACCCTCCAACTGGGTTGCGCCGTGCTGGCATTGTCTTGCGAGGCTGTGGCGGCGGCCGAGCCCTTGCCGGTGTACATGCTCGAGGCGCCACCGCTGACCATGTCCGGTCCGCCCGGCGAGAACGGCATCCTCGGCGATGCCGCCCTGTTGGCCGGTGCGCTGGCAGATCAGCCGCTGGCGCTGCAGTCGTTGCCATGGAATCGCGCGCAGCGCATGGTCCAGCAGGGTCAGGATCTGTTGATCATTCCCCTGTCGCGCACCCCCGAGCGGGAAAGCAAATACACCTGGATCGCCCCGGTGATGACCATGGAACGCGCCTTCTTCAGTCTCAGCAAACAGGTCGGCAGCTTTGCCGAAGCGCGCCAGACCTATCAGCGCATCGCCGTGGGCATGGGCAGCGCCCAGGAACAGAAACTGCGCGAAGAGGGCTTTTCCGACGAGCAGATCTACCCGTTGAAAATCGGTGAGAACCCGGCGCAGATGCTTCTGCTGGGCCGGGTCGACGCCTGGTTCAACGGCGTACCGGAAACCCAGTACATCTGGAAGGGCGTGTCCAGCAAGCCGCTGTTGATGAGCCCGCCGCTGATGAGCGCCGACCTCTACCTGGCCTGTTCGGCGCAGTGCAGCGAAGCACGGGTGCACAGCCTGCGCCAGGCGGTCGAAACGTTGCGCCGCAACGGCACCCTGAACCGCCTCATCCACCATTACCTGTATGGCCTGCCCAGCGACAGCAGCGTGCCCTGACGTGGCTCAGCGGCCCACCGGTTCCAGGCGTGCCAGGGTGAAGCTGTGGTTATGGAAGTTGTATTCGAACAGTTCGCTGTAACGTCCCCATTCGATGACCACCTTCACCACCCGCAGCGCCTCGTCTTCGTTCATCCACTGCGCCAGGCGCTCCAGCACGGCTGCCCTGGGCAGACTGCCGGCCGGGTCGAGGTGCAGGCGGTCGAGTATGAAGTTCACCAGGGCGATGCGCCCACGGCACTGGCGGGCGAACAGATCCTGGCGGCGCGCCTGGGTGGTGGTCACGTAGTGTCGGCCCTGGCGGTCCAGGCGCAGCTGGCCGTCCTCGATGTGCGCCAGGCCCAGCAAGGCCAGCGCTTCGCACACCGGCAGCAGCTCTTCGTCGGGCAGTTCGGTTTCCTCGGCCAGCTCCGGCAGGCTGGCCTTGCCTTTGAACGGTTCGGCAGCGAGGCGCTCCAGCACGCTTTCCAGACGCGCGATATCCGCTTCCGGCAGGCGGTAGCCCAGCGGCGCGGCCATGTGCGCGCTTTCCTGTGCGGGCACCGGGGTTTCCTGACGCTGGGTCATCAATGCATAGACCTGGGCGACCAGCGCCCGCACGGCTGGCGAATCGGGGTCGCGGGGGCGTGGCAGGTCGACCTGCAACTGGGTACGCACGCGGCCGGGGTCGCTGTCGAGAATGACGATACGGTCGGCCATCATCACGGTTTCCTCGATGTTGTGCGACACCACCAGGATGCAGCGCGTAGCCAGGCGGCGCTCCTGCCACAGTTCGAGAATGTCGTCGCGCAGGTTCTCGCCGGTGAGCACATCCAGCGCCGAGAAGGCTTCATCCATCAGCAGCACTTCCGGGTTGGTCACCAGGGCGCGGGCGATGCCCACGCGCTGGCGCATGCCGCCGGACAGCTCGCGGGGCAGGGCGCCGCTGAAACCGGACAGGCCGATCAGCTCCAGGGCCGCGCTGGCCAGGCGTTCGCGCTCGGCGGGCTTGACGCCCTGGGCCTCCAGGCCCAGTTCGACGTTCTGCTGCACGGTCAGCCAGGGAAACAGCGCGAACGACTGGAACACCATGGCAATGCCGTTCACCGGGCCATGGATCGGCCGCCCGCGATACAGCGCCTGGCCTTCGTCGGCCAGCACCAGGCCGGCGATGATGCGCAGCAGGGTGGATTTACCGGAGCCGGAGCGGCCCAGCAGGGCGACGATCTCGCCTTCCTGCAGGTGCAGGTCGACGCCCTGCAGCACGGTGCGCGAAGTGCCGTCGGCGGCCTTGAAGCCTTTGTCCACGGCCTTGAGTTGAATCAGTGCTTGGGTCTTCATCGCAATCCCCTTAACGACGGGTTTCGGCACGCAGGAACAGGCGGCGCCAGAAGAAACGGTTGAGCAGCATCACGTACAGGCACATCACCCCGATGCCCAGGGCGATGCGGTGGAAGTCGCCAGCATCGGTCATCTGCTTGATATAACTGCCCAGGCCCTGGGCCTGCAGCGTGGTGTCGCCCCAGGTCACGTACTCGGCGACGATACTGGCGTTCCACGAGCCGCCGCTGGCGGTCACCGCGCCGGTAAGAAAGCTCGGAAAAACCGCTGGCAGGTACACCCGCTTCCATTTCAGCCAGCCACTCAGGCCCAGGTTGTCCGCCGCCAGGCGCAGTTCGTAGGGCATGGTCGAGGCGCCGGCCACCACGTTGAACAGGATGTACCACTGGGTGCCGAACACCATCAGCGGGCTGAGCCAGATGTTCGGGTTGAGGTCCAGGCGCACCAGCACCACCACCACCAGCGGAAACAGCAGGTTGACCGGAAACGCGGCGAGGAACTGCGCCACGGCCTGGACTTTCTGCGCGTAGCGCGGGCGCAGGCCGATCCAGATCGACAGCGGTACCCAGACCAGCGAGGCGAGGACGATCAGCACCATCACCCGGGCCAGGGTCAGCAGGCCCAGGCCCAGCACATGCAGGGCTTCGCCCCAGCCGACGTCCTGGTGCACGAACAGCGTCAGTTGCACCAGCGCCGCCAGGCACACCAGCAATAGCAGCGCGTCCCAGGCCCGCGGCCACCAGCTCGGCAGTTGCAGGCTGCGCCGAGGCGGCTGGGTGCCGTCGCCCTGCAGCGGGAAGGCGCCGATGGCGGTCTGTACACGGGCCGACAGACGCAGGCTGGCGGCACGGATCCAGCGGCTGCGCCGCCCCCAGTCGAGCACCCAGGAGCGCTGCGCGGTTTCGCCCTGTGCTTCTTCGAAGCGAAAGCGGTCGGCCCAGGCCAGCAGCGGGCGGAAGAACAGCTGGTCGTAGAACAGGATGCCCAGCAGCATGGCGCCGATCGCCCAGCCGATGGCGCCCAGGTCGCGCTGGTCGATGGCCACGGCAATGTACGAACCGATGCCGGGCAGCTTGATGTCCTGGCCGGCCACCGAAATCGCCTCGGCAGCGACCAGGAAGAACCAGCCGCCAGACATCGACATCATCATGTTCCATAGCAGGCCCGGCATGGCGAAGGGCAGCTCCAGGCGCCAGAAGCGCTGCCAGGCCGAGAGGCGGAAGATCCGCGCCGCTTCATTGAGTTCCGCCGGCAGGGTGCGGAACGACTGATACAGGCTCAGCGCCATGTTCCATGCCTGGGACGTGAAGATGGCGAAGATCGCCGCGCACTCCACGCCCAGCAGGTTGCCAGGAAACAGCGCGATGAAGGGCGCGATGGCGATGGCCTGAAAACCCAGGATCGGCACCGACTGCAGTACGTCCAGCAGCGGGATCATGGCCTTTTCCGCCGCCCGGTAGCGCGCCGCGATGGCGGCGAAAACGAAGGCGAACAGCAGCGAGATGCCCAGCGCGGTGAACATCCGCAGCATGGTGCGCAACAGGTAGTAGGGCAGCTCGCTGGGGTCCAGGGAGATCGGCGTGGGTTCGCCGACGATGAACGGCCGGCTCATCTGCATGGCGCCCCAGGCGGCCAGCACGATGGCGGCCAGCACCAGGGGCAGCAGCGCCCAGTCCCAGCGGTTGGGCGCGGCGCCGCGCAGGCGCGAGGCCTGGTTGCGAAAGGAAATATGCATCGACTTACCTCGGCCCGGACGCGCCGGCAGGTAAGTCGCAGACGAGGCTCAGCCCGGCGTGCGGCTCGACCGACCAGCCCGTGGCGGGCATTGTCGTTTGATTGTCTTGGTCGCTTGCCCGTCCAGCATCAGCGTGGCGGGCCGGCGACTACCGGGATAACTGTCCATGGCTCTCGTCGTTTAATGGCAAGGTGCCTCTGTTGAGACCTGCGCTTTATACGAGCGTGTACGCGACGGGTCAACGAGGTATGGCAAAACTAAATTACATTTCATCTGTTGACAGCATGGCGCAGCTTCGCCGCTTGCCCAGCCATTCCACATAGCCGCTTGGCGACAAGCCCATGACCTGGGCGAAAGCACGCCGGAACGACGACTCGTCGGCGTAGCCGGCCTGCATCGCCACCTGTTTGACCCGCGCCCCCGGGCTTTGCAGCAAGGCGCAGGCGGTCTCGATCCGCACCCGGGTAATGAACGCCTTTGGGGTTTCGTTGAGCAGTTCCTTCAGGCGCCGGTGCAAGGTTCGCTCGCTCAGCCTCAAGCCTTTCGCCAGCGCCTGCGCAGTCAGCCCGGGACCGGCCTGGCGCACCGTCTGTTCGGCTTGCAGCAACAGTGGGCTGGTGGCGTTGATAAAGCCCCGGGGGGCATAGACGGTCTGCGGTAATGCCTGGTTGTCGGTCACGGCCATGCTGGCGGCCAGCCTGGCCACGGTGTCGCCGGCCAGGCGCCGGATGACGTGCAGGGCCAGGTCGATCCACGACAGCGGCCCGCCGCTGCTGATCACCCGGTCGTGTTCTTCCAGGGCTGAACCCCATACCGCATCGGCCTTGGGAAAGCGGCGTTTGAAGATCGGGTGCAGCCACCAGGTGGTGGTGCAGCGTCGGCCATCGAGCAGGCCCGCTTCGCCGAGTACGAAAGCACCGGCGCAGGCCCCGGCGACCAGGCCACCGTGCTGGTGGTAGCGGCGCAACCAGGCCGCTGCCTGGCTCACCGCGGCGCAGCGGGGCGGGCTGCCGTCGGTGTCCAGGGCCATGCCGGCGATCAGCACTGCATCGCAGCCCAAGGCGTCGTCGAAGCGCCCATCGACCTGCACCGTTCGCCCCTGGGCATCCATGACGGCGGCGGCATCCGCGCTGACCACCAGGGTCTCGAAAACCACGCCGGCAGAGCCGCCGTCCGGGGCATTGCGCAGGGCCTGATTGGTAATCCAGAACAGGTCGACGAGGCCCACCACGGCGGAGTGCAGGCAGCCTTCGACGGCAACGATGGCGATACGCATGGGGACCTCGGCAGGTGCTGGCGAACTTTGCTCGGTAAGTGGCAAGCCTGCCATCTGTTGCGTATTCGTACAACGCATAGACTCACCGAAACCCAACGGAGAGCCTCATGAACGTGCCGAGATTCAGCAGTGTGGTGCACGCGGTACTGGCCCGGTTGAAGCCCGGTGGCGTCCGTTGCCTGCTGGCTGCCCTGACTGGAGTGTCCATGACCCTTGCCCTGCTGCCCCCGGCCGCCCAGGCCGATGCGCCGCCCATCCGCAACATCGTGCTGGTGCATGGCGCTTTCGTCGACGGCTCCAGCTGGCAGCGCGTGGTGCCCGAGCTGGCTCGCCTGGGCTATCACGTCACTGCAGTGCAGAACCCGCTGACCTCGCTGGAAGACGACGTACGCGCCACCCAGCGCGTGCTGGAGCGCCAGCACGGCGACGTGCTGCTGGTGGGGCATTCCTGGGGCGGGGCGGTCATCACTCAGGCCGGTAATGCGCCCAACGTCAAGGGCCTGGTGTACCTCTCGGCCCTGGCGCCGGACAGCGGCGAGTCGGTCGATGACCTGCTGCACCGGCTCAAGGCGCCGATGACCGGCCTCACCCCGGATGCCCATGGCCTGGTGTGGCTGGATGATCCCGATGCCTTCCATGAAGTCATGGGCAACGACCTGAGCAAGGAGCTGGCCCACAGCCTGGCCGCGCTGCAGCAACCGATTGCCGTGGCCGCCTTCACCGGCAAGGTGCGCCACGCCGCCTGGCGCGACAAGCCCAGCTGGTACCTGCGCACCGGCCAGGACCACGCCTTGCGGCCCGAGGTGCAGCAGGCCATCGCGCAACACATCAATGCCCAGGTGCGGTCCATCGAATCCAGCCATCTGTCCATGCTTTCGCACCCCAGGGATGTGGTCGTCTTGCTCGATGAAGCCGCCAGGCAGGCGGGCGCGGACCAACGCAGTACCACCCCCAATAGATGAGGTTCAGATGAACATTCTGCATATCGATTCCAGCCTGTCGGGCGATGCCTCCATTACCCGTGAACTGAGCGCCGCCATTCTGGCCGAACTGCTGCGCCTGTACCCGGCTGCGCAGCGCAGCTATCGCGACCTGGTGCAGGACGACATCCCGCACCTGACCGGACCGATCGCTGCCGGTTTCCGCCCTTCGAGCTTCAGCGATTTCGATGCGGCCACGCTGCGCGAACATCAGCGTTCGGCGGAACTGGTCGAGGAGTTCCTGGCTGCCGATGTCCTGGTCATCGGCGCGCCGATGTACAACTTCTCGGTGCCCAGCCAGCTCAAGGCCTGGCTGGATCGCATCGCCCAGGGCGGGCGTACCTTCCGCTATACCGAGCAAGGCCCGGTTGGCCTGTGCGCCGGCAAGCAGGTCATCGTGGCGTCGGCACGCGGCGGCTTCTACGCCGGAACGGCGCTGGAGCGCATGGATTTTCAGGAGGACTACTTGAAGGCGTTCTTCGGCTTCCTCGGCATCAGCGACGTGCGCTTCGTGCATGCCGAGGGTGCCTCCCGTGGCGCCGAGGTGCGCAGCGCGCAGGTTAGCGCCGCGCTGGCGTCGATTGCGGCAGTGGTCAGGCCGCTGCCGGCCTGACCCGCGCCATTAGACGCTGAAGCGCCCGACCACGCTGCGCAGCTGCGCGGCCAGGCCGGCCAGGTCGTCGGCGGTGGTGGCGTTGGCGTTGATGCCACCCATCAGCGTGGCGGTGCCGTTGCGGATATCGGTGACGTTGCGGTTGATGTCCTCCGATACCGCATGTTGCTGCACCGCCGCGCTGGCGATCTGGGTGTTCATGCCGGCGATGCGTTCGACGTTATCGTTGATTTCGTCCAGGCTGCTGGCGGCCTGTTCGGCCGAAACGATGCACTCCTGGGCCTTGCCGGTGCCGACGTTCATCTGCTCGACGGCTTCGGCGGTGGCCTGCTGCAGTTGCTGAATGATGCGGCGGATTTCCTCGGTGGAGGTCTGGGTGCGTGAGGCCAGGGTGCGCACTTCATCGGCGACCACGGCAAAGCCACGACCCTGCTCCCCGGCCCGCGCGGCCTCGATGGCAGCGTTGAGAGCCAGCAGGTTGGTCTGCTCGGCGATGTTGCGGATCACCTCGATGACGCCGCCGATCTCCTGGCTGTGCTGGGCCAGCGCCGCGACCTTGTTGGCGCTGAGTTCCACTTCGCGGGTCAGGGCACCGATGGTCTCCCGGGTGCTCTGCATTACGCTCAGGCCCGTGTTCGACGCACGGGTGGCCTGGGCCGCAGCGCTGGCAGCGCCCTCGGTGTTCTGTGCCACGTCGGCGATGCTGGCGGTCATTTCATTGATGGCCGTGGCGACCTGTTCGGTCTGGCCCTGTTGCGAGTTCATCGAGTGCTTGGCCTGGTCGATGGACTGGCTCAGGTGGCCGGCCGCGTCGGCCACGGAACGTGCACTCTGCTCGACTTCGGTCAGCGAGGTGCCGAACGCCTGCACCATGTCATTGAGGGCATGGCCGACGTGGGCCATTTCATCCTTGCCGCGCACGGTGACGCGCACGCGCAGGTTGCCCTGGGCGACTTCGCGGGTGACGTTCTGTACCTCGTCGATGGCGCTGCGCAGCGAACGGTAGATACCGCTGAACAGGTAGGCCACCAGCAGGCCCATGACAGCGAGACCGATGATCAGAAGCGAGCGCTCATTGGACTTGGCGGTCACGCGCTGGGCGAGGATGTCGCTCAGGGTCGCCTGTGCCGAATCCAGGGCCTTGTACAGGTTGGCGACCACGGCGTTGCCTTTATCCGCCAGGCTCTGCACGTTGCTGGAGCTACCGTCGTAGGCGGCGATCAGGCGTTCCATGTCGCTGCGGAAGCTTTCCAGGTCAGTGAACGATTGATTGAGCGAAGCCAGCAGTTTGTCGGCGGCTTGCGGCGCTTCACGGCGCAGCAGGTCCAGGCTCTGGCGCAGCTCTGCGCGCAGTTGGGTTTCCTGTTTCAGCAGGGCGCGGATGGTGCCGCGTGCTGCGGTGCTGGGCATCTGCCCTTCGCGCAGCGCGCCGGCCTGCCCACGCAGTTGCCCGACGATGTTGATCTGGCGCGGCAGGCGCAGGGTACTCAGGTCGATCAGAAACAGCGAGGCGTAGTCTTCATCGAGCACCATGCCCGAGGTCGCGGAAATGAAATAGATGAAGTTGAGCACCTGCGAGAGCTGATCGTTCCAGTCTTCGAACAGCGCCAGCGGGTTGCTGCTATCGCCGGCACGCTCGATCAATTGCTGGGCACGACTGCGCAGGCGCTGAACCCGGTCGGTGGTTTCCAGCTGGCCGCCCAACTGGCGGTCGATGCTTTCCAGGCGCGCGAAGGCTTCGAGCAGTTTGCTCTGGTTGGCGGCCAGGTCGCCCTGCACGCTGGTGTCGCCGCTTTGTACGCGGAAGGTCAGGGCGCGCTGCAACATCGACAGGCGCAGTATCGGTGTGACATCCAGCAGGTACTGCTGGCCGACCTGTTCGCCACGCAGGGATTCGAGGTTGTCATTGAGCTGGCTGATGGTCCGCCAGCCCAGGAACAGCAGCGGAATGAGGACGATGATCGCCAGCAGGCCGAATTTGGCAGGAAAGCGCAGACGGTTCGTCAGGTGCACGGCGGGGGCCAAGAGGTTCATGGGCGTTCTCACGGTAAGAGCAGATCTGTTTTAGGAGTTATTAGGTGAGAAGGGTCCGTTTTCCCGAGGTGTTCCTGCACTGTGCGTAAAAGTGCCAGGAGCCTTTTTACCTGCAAGTGAAAAAATAGTGGCTATTTGATTTCACCTGATTCCGATCCGACCTGCACACTGTGATGAAGGTTGCATGTCAGCCTGATAAATCTTTATGCGGTTCGTTGAGCACCCGCGGTATGCCGCTCTACTGACGACTGCATTTAGCCGGGTTTTCTGCATGTGTCTGGAACGGACCCGCTTCTGGACGACGCATTGGGCAGGTAAAGCTGTCGAATAAGTAGCCGACATATAGCCATGTGCAGGTAATGCTGGGTTTTATGAGTGGTCGCAGGAACACGTGACGGCAAGAACCGTATTGGCGCGGGCGACTATGCTTGCCATGCAGGCGGGATCATTAGGTCGCTGCCGAGCCTCTTTTTAACCAGGCCGAACCTATGAGACGTTCGCTACGTGTGGTCGCGTTGCTGACTCTGTTATGCGCCGCCTCGGGCAAGGCCGAGCCCTATCAGGTCGTCACCGAAGAGTGGGCGCCCTACAACTATCGGGAAAACGGCCGGCTTACCGGGATGAGCACCGAGATCGTGCAGGCGATCATGGCGCTGACCGGCGACCGGTTCGAAATCACCATGCTGCCCAGCATGCGTGCCAGCCATGTGCTGCGCACGCGACCGCGGATGATCATGTATTCGATGTTCCGCACCCCGGAACGCGAAGCGCTGTACAAGTGGGTGGGGCCGGTGGTCGAAGAGTCCATCCACGCCTACCAGCGCAGCGGTATGCCGCAGATCGACAGCCTGGCACAGCTGCGCCGGGCCGAACGAATCACGACCCGGTCTGACGGGCTGATCCCTGACACGCTGCAGGCCATGGGCCTGAGCAACCTGGACAAAAGCGCGACGGACAACCTGCAGTTGTACCGCATGCTCATGGCCGGTCGTACTGACATCATCGTCGGCGATACCGATGCCGGAGTGGCGTACTACAGCCGTCAACTGAACATGCCTGTGGGCACCCTGCGGCGCATTCCGGTCGAGCTGTACCGTGCTTCGCTGTACATCGCCTTCAGCCTTGACTGCGACGACAGTCTGGTGGACGACTGGCGCCATGCACTGGAGCAATTGCGCGCGACGGGCGAACTGGCGCGCATCCAGCAGCGCTACGAGCAGCTGCCTTGAGGATAGTGCCCACGTTGATCGTCGCTGTCATTCCTCGCAGGAATGACCTAAATGAAAAATGGCGATTTAAGGAGTTTGAATCCGAGGGCTAGAGTGTGGGTTCACACAGGAGCTTGCCCATGACTGCCCCGCCCGTTGACCCCGCTGCCAAATTCGACGCTTCGCGTGCCGCCGAGTACGCCGTACAGAGCCGCATCGCCCTCGCCGGTTATGACGCCTGCCATGAACTGACGGCCTGTGTGCTGGCCGCCAGCCTGGGGGAGCGGGCGGCGGCGCGCATTCTGGTGGTGGGCGTGGGGGGCACCGGCCAGGAGATCATCAGCCTGTCGACCCTGCGTCCGAGCTGGCGCTTCGTCGGCGTGGACCCGGCACCGGCGATGCTGCAAGCCGCTGCAGGGAATTTGCAGGCCCAAGGGCTGCTGGAGCGCACCGAGCTGGTGGAAGGCAGCGTGGACGACCTGCCGGACGAGGCGAGCTTCGACGCGGCCACGCTGATCGGCGTGCTGCACCATGTGCCCGGAGACGAAGCCAAGCAGCGATTGTTGGCGTCCATCGCCCGGCGCCTGCCCAGCGGGGCGCCATTGGTGCTGGCCGGCAATCACTACCGCTATGCCGAGCAGCCGTTCCTGCTCGACGTCTGGGCCGAACGCTGGCGTCAGCAGGGCGCGACGGCGCAAGAGGTGCAGGCCAAGTTGGGCAAGATCCTCCAGGGCGCCGACCCGCCGGCTTCCGAGGAAGCGGTGAAGCAATTGCTGGAGCAGGGAGGCTTCGAACCGGGCCAGCGATTCTTCCAGAGCCTGTTCTGGGGCGCCTGGGTAGCGCATAGAAGCGCTATCTAGACGGGTAGGCGGCTTTATGTGCATACAGGCAGGTTAGGCGCGCTCAAGCTTTTGTTGGAGCTTGCTCGCGATTAGGCCGGCGAAGTCAATGCATCTGCTGTGAACATGCGGTCGCTTCGCGGCTGAAGCCGCTACTACGGCATCTGCCTGTCGCCCTCAGCGTGGGGTCAAGGCGGCATGGGCCTTGAGTTCTTCGGCGATGAACGCAGCGATCATCGCCCGGTATACGTCTTCCACCACATCGGGCGCGGCGCCGGTCTGTTCGGCCAGCGCACGCACCCGGGCGATCACCTGTTCGACCCGCTCCGGAGCACGAACGTCCTGGGTGGTTTTCTTGAAGGCGGCAGCCTGGGTCACCAGTTGGCCACGACGGGCCAGCAGGCTGACCAGTTCATGGTCGATATGGTCGATGCGTTGGCGAACTTCTTCCAGTGAAGTGCAGGGGGCGGTCATGCGTGGCGTCCTTGAAAAGCCAAGTGGCCGCCCACCTTAGCCGCCCCCGACGCGCCGCGCCAAGCCCTGTCTCAGCGTTCGGCACCTGGCGGATGGCCGAAATGCGCCTTGTACGCATGGTTGAAGTTGGCTGGGTTGGCGTAGCCAAGACGGTAGGCGATCTGTGCGACCTGCCATTTGCGCTGGCGCAGCATGGTGCGCGCCAACTCCATGCGCTGTTGGCGCACGTAGTCGAGCATCGACTGGCCGAACACCTGGCCGAAGGCACGGCGCAGGGTGGTCTCGCCGACACCCAGCTGGCGCGCCAGGGCCTGGCTGCCCGGTGGCTCCAGCAACTGCAGGTCCAGTTGCCGGCGCGCCTCGAAGGCCAGGTCGCGTTGACCACGCACCGCCTGCGAGGGGCGCGGGGGCTGGTCCTTGAAGTGCGCGGCCAGCTCCACCAGCACCGCCAGGCTCAGGCTTTCCTGGTTCAGGCGTTCCAGGGCACCCTGGAAGGGCGAGTGATAGAGCCGGGTAAGCAAGCCACCCAAGACCTGGCAGTGTTGCAGCGCGGAGAACTGGATACCGTCGTCAAGCAGGCCCAGCAAGGGTTGCAGGCTGGGGTCTTCCTCGGCCAGTTCGTGCAGGTATTCACCGGCGATGCGCAGCCCGGCCATGCGCGCATGGCTGCCGGCCGGCAGCTGGTCCACGGCTTCCATGCTCTCGCTCAGCCCCAGCAAGTGGGGCGCGCCGGTGGTGTACTGGTTGAGCCGGCCGTCTACGCGGTGCTGCCACTGGCCGTGCAGGACCTGCACGATGCACAGGCTGCCGGGCAGCACTTTGTCGATGCGCAGTGGCTCGGTGAACTGCAGGTTGCAGTCGAAATACTGCAGGTGTGGGCGCACGCTGCGCGCCCGATAGTGCCCGATGGCGCTGCCGTGCAGCTGCCCGGCGGCGCTGTCCAGCACACCGGCCTTGGCCAGGGTGGCGGGCTGGTCGAAGCTGAACTGCGTGTCCAGGTAGGGGTTCCAGCGTTCCATTACAGGTACTTCCATGGAGGCTTGGTCGAACGGCGGCGCATGGTAACGCGAACACCCCGCCAGTTGTGAGAATCGGCCTTTGTGTTGTGCGCGGCGGTCGCGGTGCTTGGCAGGCCGGAGTCAGCACATTTCAATGAGCTACCCTTCTGACAACCAAAGAGCCTGAACGATGCGCAGACTTTTCAAATCGGCCACCTGGCTGGCCGCTACCCTGATTCTCATGACCGGCCTGGCCCACGCCGAAGACCGCCCACCGGTGGCCGACAAGGTACAGGCTTACTCTGGCGAACAGGGTCTCAAGGTTTGGACCCTGCGCATCGGTGAGCGCAGCGAGAACAAGGCGCTGGTGCAGCTCGAAGACGTCGATCACGACTGGAACATGCGTATCCAGAAAATGGACGTGGAAAAGACCTCCCGCGATACCCGCTACTCCACCACCGTCGACGGCAAGAAATTCGTGGTACTGATCCTCCAGGGCAACTGGGGCGAACTCTACCTGTCCGGCCAGGCCAACCCGGTCAATGTCGTCTACAACGCCGGGCTTTCCGAGCAGGGCGACGCCCAGGCATTTCTTACCGACTACCTGAACAAGGCCCAGTGATCACAGGGGCGCAAGGACCTTTGCGCCCACACCTGAACCAAGGACCCGCGCCATGACCAATCCCCCGCACACCGACCCACTCGCTGGTCTTTCCGACTCCCTCAGCGCCGATTACCACGCTTCGCAGAGTGCCCAGCGCGACCGCGAGGTGGCCGAACTCAAGAAACTGATCGAGGCAGTACCGGAACAGACCGAGTTCACCAACTCTCGCCGCTGGAAAACCCTCGGCCCGTTGTTCGTGCTGATCGCCGTGGTTTTTCTTGTCATGGGGCTGAAAAATGGCAGCACAGGCTTGGCCGTGTTCATGCTGGTGCTGGCCCTGTTGTTCATGCTGGTGACCTGGCAGCACCGCGATTCGGGGCAGAAGCCATTCATGAAGCTGACCCGTCGGCAGGTGATCGTCGATACCCTCAGCGCGCCGGTTGAGCTGGTGGACGTGGAAGACATTCTGGTCAAGGACGAAGGCCTGATCACCCTGCAGAAACTCACCTTGCGCCCTGGCGCTAACCTGCCGGTGCACCGCGCCCGCTTCCAGCTGTTTGGCAACCAGGCCATGGCCCTGAAAAAGCCACAGCCGCACATTCGTATCAACTCCGCCGGGCTGATGACCGGCGGTCGCAAGATCGGTTACGAAGAAATGGCTGCCATCCTCAATGCCTACTGGCAGGCCGCTGCCGCCCAGCAGCAGCTCGACGTGCTGCAGCGTCGCGGCTGACGTTCGGGCTCAGAACCGATAGTCGCGCGGGTCGAAACACTCGCGGGTGTCCATGCGCACATTGCGCAGCCGCGCCGTCTGCTGATACTGCTCGTACAGCGGCAGCGCGGCATAGCCGATCAGCAGCGTGCGACGCCGTGCAGCGCTGATATTCAGGCTGCCGGCGTGGACTAGGTCGACGTCGAACACCAGCATGTCCCCGGCGCGGCCGCTCAGCTGCATGGCCGCGGACTCGTCGTCCAGATCGCAGTCCGCACGACGATGGCTGGCCGGTACGAGGCGCGTGGCGCCATTGGCCGGCCCGTAGTCGTCCAGGTAAGCGAGGATGCTGACGCTATCGCCGGGGCGCTGCGTCGACAGATCACGATGCAGACGCTGATGCCCGCCACCGCCCACCGGTTCACGCCCCTCCACCTGGGCCAGAAAGAACCGCTCGCCAATCAATTCCCCCACCGCCGCCAACACCTGTGGCAAGCGGCAGACCTGCTGCACCCTCACGTCGTCGTCCAGCATCGAATGTCGCCAATCTGCGCCACGTGGTACCGGCCACTGCTCGGAAGGGCGGTATCCGGCGTCGAACGTCGCGCGCAAGGCGTCCAGCCACTCGGCGGGGATGGCGTTGCGCAGGAGAAGGTAGCCGTCGTGGTGCAACTGCTTGCGATGGGGCATGGGGATGAGTCCGTTCGTAGGCTGGTAATGCCAGGGATTCCAATAGGAGGTCCGCTCATACATTACAGCCAACTTGATTGTCCTAGGAGAGATTGTCAGAGTTTGACTAGATACTCTGAAGTATCCAGTGCCCCGTAAATGGGGGGCGGATTCACAAAAAATGGTTGTGCACCCAGTTGCTTCTTAATTTTTCTTAAAAACTGCCGAAAGCCATTCAGCAATGGTGTTTACGACATGGCCCTCCGACCTTGCCGTGTTGTTAGTCCATCCAACATCAAGACAAGGAAGCAGCAAATGGCAGTTATCAATGGGACAGCTGGTGCCGATGTCCTCACTGGAACAGCGGAAGACGATCAGATCAATGCCTTGGCTGGTAACGATTTGATCAAGGGGAGTTTGGGGGCAGACAGAATTGATGGTGGTGCCGGATCGGATACCGTCGACTACTCGGCGTCCGCCGAAGCGGTCAACGTGAATGTACGCCAAGGGCTGAGCTTGGCCGGTCGTGGCGGTGATTCCGAAGGGGATATTCTGTATAGCATTGAGGGCGTTATCGGTTCGAATTACGACGATATCATCACTGTCGGTCCCTTCAGTTCCTTCATCGGCTTTCGACTGGAAGGCGGTGCCGGTAACGATGTATACAACATCGGTGTGGGTTATACCCCGGTCATTGTCGAGCAGGCGGGCGGTGGTGACGATGAGGTAAGGGTGTCGGTGATCAATCCCAATAACACCTACTTGGCCGAAAACGTGGAGCGCTTGACCTATGTCGGTGCTGGCAACTTCACGGGCTATGGCAACGGATTGGACAACGTCATTACCGGCGGTTCGGGCAACGACACCCTTTACGGTGGCGCAGGTGCCGATCAATTCATCGGCGGCGCTGGCTACGACACAGCCGGCTACCTCGACAGCAAGGTGGGTGTGACCGTCAATCTCAAGACCGGTGTGCACAGCGGGATTGCAGCTGGCGATACCTTCAGCGAGATTGAGGCGATCGGTGGCTCGAACTACGACGATACGTTTGTGGGCGATGGCAGCGGCATGGACTTCAACGGTGGTGCGGGTTTCGATACCGTTGACTATTCGGGCTCATCGGGGGCCGTGAACGTCTATCTGCGCAATGGTGCCGGTGTACCGAGTACGGGCGGCGACGCTGAGGGTACGATCCTGACGGCTGTCGAACACGTAATCGGTTCGGATTACGACGACACCATCACCGTTGGTCCCTTCAGTGTGGCGATCGGCTTTCGACTGGAAGGCGGTGCCGGTAACGATGTGTACAACATCGGTGTGGGCTACACCCCGGTCATTGTCGAGCAGGCGGGCGGTGGTGACGATGAGGTAAGGGTGTCGGTGATCAATCCCAATAACACCTACTTGGCCGAAAACGTGGAGCGCTTGACCTATGTCGGTGCTGGCAACTTCACGGGCTATGGCAACGGATTGGACAACGTCATTACCGGCGGTTCGGGCAACGACACCCTTTACGGTGGCGCAGGTGCCGATCAATTCATCGGCGGCGCTGGCTACGACACAGCCGGCTACCTCGACAGCAAGGTGGGTGTGACCGTCAATCTCAAGACCGGTGTGCACAGCGGGATTGCAGCTGGCGATACCTTCAGCGAGATTGAGGCGATCGGTGGCTCGAACTACGACGATACGTTTGTGGGCGATGGCAGCGGCATGGACTTCAACGGTGGTGCGGGTTTCGATACCGTTGACTATTCGGGCTCATCGGGGGCCGTGAACGTCTATCTGCGCAATGGTGCCGGTGTACCGAGTACGGGCGGCGACGCTGAGGGTACGATCCTGACGGCTGTCGAACACGTAATCGGTTCGGATTACGACGACACCATCACCGTTGGTCCCTTCAGTGTGGCGATCGGCTTTCGACTGGAAGGCGGTGCCGGTAACGATGTGTACAACATCGGTGTGGGCTACACCCCGGTCATTGTCGAGCAGGCGGGCGGTGGTGACGATGAGGTAAGGGTGTCGGTGATCAATCCCAATAACACCTACCTGGCTGAAAACGTGGAGCGCTTGACCTATGTCGGTGCTGGCAACTTCACGGGCTATGGCAACGGATTGGACAACGTCATTACCGGCGGTTCGGGCAACGACACCCTTTACGGTGGCGCAGGTGCCGATCAATTCATCGGCGGCGCTGGCTACGACACAGCCGGCTACCTCGACAGCAAGGTGGGTGTGACCGTCAATCTCAAGACCGGTGTGCACAGCGGGATTGCAGCTGGCGATACCTTCAGCGAGATTGAGGCGATCGGTGGCTCGAACTACGACGATACGTTTGTGGGCGATGGCAGCGGCATGGACTTCAACGGTGGTGCGGGTTTCGATACCGTTGACTATTCGGGCTCATCGGGGGCCGTGAACGTCTATCTGCGCAATGGTGCCGGTGTACCGAGTACGGGCGGCGACGCTGAGGGTACGATCCTGACGGCTGTCGAACACGTAATCGGTTCGGATTACGACGACACCATCACCGTTGGTCCCTTCAGTGTGGCGATCGGCTTTCGACTGGAAGGCGGTGCCGGTAACGATGTGTACAACATCGGTGTGGGCTACACCCCGGTCATTGTCGAGCAGGCGGGCGGTGGTGACGATGAGGTAAGGGTGTCGGTGATCAATCCCAATAACACCTACCTGGCTGAAAACGTGGAGCGCTTGACCTATGTCGGTGCTGGCAACTTCACGGGCTATGGCAACGGATTGGACAACGTCATTACCGGCGGTTCGGGCAACGACACCCTTTACGGTGGCGCAGGTGCCGATCAATTCATCGGCGGCGCTGGCTACGACACAGCTGGCTACATCGATAGTAAGGAGGCCATGGTTCTTAATCTGAGAACGAATGTTGTCTCAGGAATCGGTACCGGAGATACGTTCACAAGCATCGAGGCTTTCGGCGGATCTAATTTCAACGACGTGTTTTACGGCGGTAGCACGGCCACTGGAATTGATGGTGCGGGTGGCCAGGATATGGTTACGTACGAACTGTCTGAAGAAGCAGTGACTATTGATCTCCTTACTAGTACCGCTAACAAAGGTGATGCCGCAGGCGATACCTATACTCGAGTCGAGATTTTTCAGGGTAGCGGGCTCAATGACACGCTCTTAGGCTCAAATGTGGGAGACACATTTATAGGCGGAGCTGGCGCAGACACCATTGACGGTCGCGCAGGCGTGGACGGCGTTTGGTACATCACCAACTCGACCGCGGTCAGTATCAATTTGCAGACACAGATCAACCAAGGCGGGGATGCCGAGGGCGATGTACTGCTCAATATTGAAAGGGTAGTAGGCAGCCATTTTGACGACGTCTTGATCGGAGACTCGGGCGCCAATTACTTGGAGGGAGGCCTTGGCAACGATCTTATCAACGGGGGCGACGGGAACGACTACATCTATGGTGGCTTGTACTCCCAGATCGCTCCCTTCACGCTCGAAGGCCAGACCAACGGCCCGCAGGCAGACACGCTTTATGGCGGTAGCGGTAACGACAATATCGTGACTGCCGCAGATGACCGAGGCAGCCGAGCGTATGGTGAGGCAGGTGCTGATGTTATCACTGTCGTACACGGCACGGCCGACGGCGGCGATGGCAATGATGTGTTGACTGGTACTGGACTTGATTTTTCACTATTCGGCGGCGCGGGTGATGACAAGCTAGTGCTCAAGGCCAGCGGCAGGGCAGAGGGCGGGGAAGGTGATGACACCTATACGGTCGATACCAGTGCTTTGGTAACAATCCAGGACACAGGCGCAAGCCGGGGCGATAAGCTCGTTCTATCTTATATCCGCAGCGTTGATCTTCTAATGGATCGTATCGGTGCCGACCTCTATCTGCACAGGTCTAAATACACAGCAGGGGAGGAGCCTAAGGAGGGCGTATTGCTCAAGGACTGGTTCGCGGGTTACAACACCATCGAACAAATTCAGACCTCTGATATCCAGTTGATCAGCCTGCCGACCAGCTCAAGCGCGATGTTCGCGTGACGGTGTAATCAAGGCTCCCATAGTCAAGAGATGAGCCTGAAAAGATGAAAGGGGCGGCCTAATAGGCCGTCCTTTTTTATGAACGAGCCATGTGGCGTTGCCTATCTCAGTGAACTAGTCCCATACACCCACCGCAGACTCAGTTGAGTCATGAACCACAGCAGCGCCAGCAGCACCAGCCAGAAGATCAGCAGCAGCGACAGCACCAGCATCTGCGAGCCACTGAGCAGCGCGGTGAACAGCACGAAGCACAGTGCCAAGGCCACCGACAGCCAGATGGACACGCACAGCAGCATGCTCACCAGCAGACGGCCGATGGCCAGGTACGACAGCTGTGGCGGCAGCGCCTTGTGTGCGGCCAGCAGCGCGACCAGGCCGTACAGCAGGCCCACGGCGCTGCCGACCGGGATCAGCCAGTCACCGTTGTAGGCGCTGCTGTTGGCCATGGGCACCAGGGTCAGCAGCTTGACGTAGATGGCGCTGAACAACAGCGCACAGGCGAGTGCCGCTTCACCTCGATTGACCACGCCTTGCCCCGGCTGGACCAGGCCCTTGATGCGCATCAGGTGCAGGCTCAGCCACAGCGGCAGCAGGGTGGTCAGTACGAACGACAGCAGGTTCAGGGGTTGCATCAGCACCGTGAAGTCGGGCGCGTCGGCCTGGTTTTCGGCCCAGCCTGCCAGCAGCCACCACAGCATGTTGTAGAGCACCGCCACCAGCACGGCGGCGGTGACATAAAGCCCCAGGAACATCATGATGAGCCGCTTCGGCCGGGTGACGTCGACAAGGTTGTGGCGTTGCAGGTACCAGCGTGTCATCAGCAAGGCACAGCAGCCATCGACGGCCAGGCCGCCGGGCAGGTAGGCGGCGACCTGCCACAGGTTGTTCAGGTAGGCCGTGAAATGCTCGTGCGGCAGGGTGAACCACATCACCACCCAACGCAGCACCAGCGCGACCATGCTGAACGCCATGATGGCGAGCAGCATCTGCACGGGCAGCCGCGAAGGTGCAGCAGGTTTGAGCGTGGCGTTGGGGGCAGCTTGGGTAGCGGTTGGCGGCGTGTCGTACATGCTGAGTGCTTTCACAATGTTTAGCGGATGCCGGCAGATATACCGGCATCGCGCTCGCCTGTGAAGCGTGTCGAGCCTGTGGCGCTATCCCGTGTGAATGGCAACACGGTTCCCTGAATGCTCAGGCCGTAGTGGGGCGGTAGACCAAACGCAGGCTCAGTTGCGTCAATGGCCACAGCAGCCCGAGCAGAATGAACCCGAACGGCAGGGTGTAGAACTCCGCGTCACCGTAACGGCGACTGTCGATCAGGACGAACAGAAAGGACCCCATCTGTGCCAAGACCACCAGCCAGACCACCATGCACACGGCCAGGCTGCCCAGTAGACGTCGTACCTGCAGGCGCGGCAACGGCTGCGCGAAGAACCGGTAGGCAGCGGCCATTGCGACTGCTCCATACAGGAGCCCGGCCAGTTGGCTGACCGCGATGGCGCCCCTTAACTCGTAGGTCGAATCAATGAACGTCAGCGCCAGCGTCAACAGGGTCTGGTAGGCCAGATGGAACATCAGCCCGAACAGCAGGGCGGCTTCAGCCCGCGTGACCGGGCTTGGTCCGGACTCTACCTGACCATGGGTGCGCGTCAGGTGCAGGCTGAGCCACAGTGGCAGCAGCGCGAGGAGCAGGAAATGGCCTTGATTGAGCAGGATGCGAGGCAGACGCGCTATATGTCGAGTCTCGCGGTCGTCCAGCCAGGGCCGCAAGAGTTGCTCCAGCAGTTGGTAGAGCGTGCCGAGACCGAAGTAGAGGATCAGATAGAGGATTAAATAGAGGATAAAGAACAGTGCCAGCCAACGCCCGGGCCGTATGAGTTGCTTCAGGCCATGGCGTTGCATGTACCAGAGGACCAGCAGCAGGGCGCAGCCTGTTTTAGTGGCCAATTCCGCAGGCCAGGTCGCCGCCCACTTCCACAGGTCGTGCAGGTAGTACTGGAACATTTCGGGGGGCATCTGCAGCCAGCGGCGAAACCAGCGGGAGGCAATCGACAGCGCAGAGCAGATCATCAATGCGATCATCGCCTGAACAGGCAGTTGGCGCAGCAGGCCTGGTTCGCCCGGCACCCGTGGCGCGCGCTGACAGGGCTCGCCCGGAGCAGGCGAATTGAAATGTTGCAGCGCGTGCTTTGTCAGCGCCCAGAGCAACATCGCCAGCGTCAGCGCAGAGAGTGGAACGAAGCCCTTTATCAAGAATTCAAGGCCGAGATGACCCAGCATGGCCAGCCCCCAATAGAGCTGCGCAACTGCCGCCAGCCAAAGCCCGGCGCACAGTGTGACGCGGTAAAGCAGGCGGCCGACAGGCAGTGCCGCTGTATACGGTGCGCAGTGCCTGAGTGCGGCGATGCACGCCACCAGGGCGTATAGGGCGCAGATCATATGAGCGAGCGCCCACGCATCGCTCGAGTGGTAGCCGTTGGTGATCCATTTCAGCCAGTCGAGAAATTTGGTGCAGAACAGGCTGAACGTCAGGCCGAAGGCCAGCGCCAGTTCAGTGCGTCCGACGGCGCTACGTCCGGCTTCGAAGTGCCCCGAAATGCGTGCAACGTGCAGGCTCAGCCACAACGGCAGCAGGGTGGTGAGCACGTAGAACAGTATGTTCATAGGCTCTTGGAGCAAACCGATGAGCGTTCTGCTGAGTACTGGGTCCTGCATGTCGATCACAGTCTGCCAGAACATTCTGTAAAGCCGGTTGAGGACGATACTGCTCAGCAGGTTGAGGCTTGCGAGTAGCGCGATGGTTCTGGTGTAGCCAGTGAGATCCAGCAGGCCATGATGCTGCAGATACCAGCGTGTCAGCAGCAGGGCAAGGCAGCCCTCAAGGGCCAGGGCGCCCGGCCAGGACATGGCCGCGTTCCAGATATCCTCCACGGAGCGCTGAAAGTCTTCAGGGGAGTCGTTCAACCATCCGCAGAGGTAGCGGACCGCGATGTTCAGGAGGCAGCAGATCATCATCACCACCATCAAACGCAGCGGTAGCGGTGACAGTGTTCGGCTTTGCGTGGGTAAGCCGGATACGTTCCGGCCGGCGAGGGCAGAAGGGCAATGCATGTTGGAGGTCTTCCGTGAGGCGTGCGTCAGCGCGCCATCAGGTGGCGGCGCTTGGAGCGGGGTTATGAAAGTTGTCTGTGCGCGTTAGCGCGAAGGCGGCGGCAGCCATTGCGAGCCGCCGAGGCGGGGGCGCAGCCAGGTGATGACCGACAGGGCGGCCGAGAGAATCAGCAGGTACTCGAAAAAGCGGAAAGGCACCACCAGCCAGCTGCTCAGTTCACGCACCACCTGGCCTTCGGCATCGACGAAACGGAAATCGTAATTGACCCCGGTGCTGCTGCTGCCGTGGCTGATGTCTTCATGGGTTTGCAGGTGCGTGCCGGCGGGGGCGAACAGCCATTCCAGCGGCTGGTTGTAGAGGTAGTTGCCACGGGCATCGAGCAGCATCGCCACGAAGGCGACGAAAGCGATCAGGATCGCCGCCGCAGCGGGCTTGGCCCAGGTGATGCGGAATTTCCACATGGCCGCACTGAACGCCACCAGAATGCCGATGCTGGCCACGCCATCGATGAAGATGGCACCGTGGAAGAACAGTGCGACCAGCAGGCCGAAGACGCCAAAGGCGGCGATGAGGGCAGTGGCGATGCCGAAGATGTAGAGGACGGTAGCGAGGCTTGAGCGTGGCTTTTTCATGGGGGCGATTCTAACCCACGCCTGCACTGGGATCCCAGGCGCACGCTGCGCCGGGTCGTTACGCTTTTAGACGGACCGAGGACCTCGGTGGCCCTGTCAGCCGGCGGAAAGCGACGCGGGTGATCGGCTTGTCAGGGCAGGCTGGCGCGAGTGGCGGCCTGAATGGCAGCGACTCCTCTGGCGTGAGAAAAACCACTCTGTTGCTGACACACCTTGAAACATTCGTGACGGTTCTGCGGTCAACCGCCTGTCTCGTCCACTGCCTGGCCTTTCATGAAAACACCCGACCCCGCCCGCCGCCTGCCGCAGCTCAACCAATTGCGTAATCTGAAAATGGCCCGCTCCGCCCACGCCTATGTGCGCGGCAGTACCGTGCAGTTCTACGAGTGGCTGCAAAGCCAGCCGGGCCGACGTTTGCCACGCGGCCCGGCGGTGTGGATCTGCGGGGATTGCCATGCCGGCAACCTCGGCCCCACCGGCGACCTCAAGGGCGGTATCGACGTGCACATCCGGGACCTGGACCAGACCGTGGTCGGCAACCCGGCCCATGACCTCGTACGCCTGGCGCTGTCGCTGGCCACCGCTGCGCGGGGCTCCGACCTGCCAGGGGTGACCACTGCGCGCATGCTCGAAGAAATGATGCGTGGCTACGAGCTGGCGTTCCAGACCAGCCTCGACCACGAGCCGCCGCGCCCGCAGCAGGTCAAGGCCGGCATGCGCAGCGCGGTGCGCCGTACCTGGAAGCACCTGGCCCGTGAACGCATGCAGGCCAGCCGCCTGACCCTGCCGCTGGGCAAGCACTTCTGGCGCCTGAGCAAGGCCGAGCGCCAGGCCATCGAGGTGCTGTGCCAGACCCCGGAAATCCACGCACTGGTCACCGCACTCAAGGGCCGCAGTCATGACGACGAAGTCGCGCTGCTCGACTGCGCCTACTGGGTAAAGGGCTGCAGCTCTTTGGGGCTGCGTCGCTATGCGGTGCTGCTCAGCGTCAGCGATGGCGAGGATGAAGACTACTGCCTGCTGGACATCAAACAGGCGGTGGCCGCCGCTGCACCGCGTGCCGCCCGCGCCGGTATGCCGCGCGACAATGGTCGGCGCGTAGTGGAAGGCGCCCGGCAACTGTCACCCGGCCTGGGCAACCGCATGCTCGCCGTGCGCCTGCTGGAGCATTCGTTCTTCATCCGTGAACTGCTGCCTCAGGACCTCAAGCTGGAGCTGGACCAGCTCGACCCGCGCCAAGCCATGGAAGCGGCCAGCTACCTGGCCCGAGTGGTCGGCCAGGCCCATGCCCGGCAAATGGACCTGGAAACCCGCCTGGACTGGATCAACGACCTGCAGAACAACCGCACCCGCACCCTGGATGCGCCGTCGTGGCTGTGGAGCAGCGTGGTGGAACTGGTCGGCGCCCACGAGATGGGCTACCTCGCGCACTGTCGGCGCTATGCGCTGGAGCAGGACGCCGACTGACCCACTGCCTCAAACAGCATCCAGCCCGTTGCAAGGCGCCTGCCGGCCACGGGCACTGAAGGCCCAGACCATCAGCAAGCCCAGCGTTGCCATGGCGGCACCGGCCAGGGATATCGCCGGGTAGCCAAGCCCGGCGTTGATCACCGCGCCGCCCAGCGCCGCACCGATGGCGTTACCCAGGTTGAAGGCGCCGATGTTCACCGCCGAGGCCAGGTTCGGCGCGTCGTGGGCGGCTTGCATCACGCGCATCTGCAGCGGCGGCACCAAGGCAAAACTGGCGATGCCCCAGAGCAGAATCGCCAGCGCTGCCGGCAGTGGCCAGCGCATCAGCACGGTGAAGGCCAGCAGCACCGCAATGAGCACTGTCAGCGACACCACCAAGGTGCGCTCCACCGAACGGTCCGCGGCCTTGCCGCCCCAGATGTTGCCCAAGGTCAGGCCGATGCCGAACAGCACCAGCATGCCGGTAATGAACGGTGTATCCGCATGGGTCTCGCTGTGCAGGATCGGCGCGATGTAGGTGAACACGGTGAACATCGCACTGGAGCCCACCACCGTCAGCGCCAGTGCGGCGAGCACCGGGCCACGGCCCAGCACGCGGATCTCGGCCAGCACGCCGTCGCTCTTGCCCAGCGGAATATTCGGCAGCGCGAACCACAGCGCGGTCATCGCCACCAGGCCCAGCCCGGCGATACCCCAGAAGGTGGTGCGCCAGCCGAGCATTTCGCCCAGCCAGGTGGCCAGCGGCACGCCGCCGATGGTCGCCAGGGTCAGGCCCATGAACATCGCCGCCACTGCCCCGGCACGTTTGTCCGGCGCCACCACGCTGGCGGCCACGATCGAGCCGACGCCGAAGAACGCACCGTGGTTGAGCGAGGTCACCACCCGAGCGATCAGCAGGCTCTGGTAGTCGGTGGCCAGGGCCGACATCAGGTTGCCCAGGGTGAAAATCGCCATCAGGCCGATGAGCAAAAGCCGGCGCGGAATGCGCCCGGTGGCCAGGGTCATCAGCGGGGCACCGATCAGCACGCCCAGGGCATAGGCACTGACCAGCAGGCCAGCCGCCGGAATCGACACGCCGAGGTCATCGGCGATGCCCGGCAGCATGCCCATGGGCGCGAACTCGGTCACGCCGATGCCGAAGGCACCCATGGCGAGTGCGGCAAGGGGAGGGTTGATACGCATGGAAGTCTCCTTATCTGTGCTGCAAATGCTACGATCCGCGTTTTGCAGGCGGTAGACCGTTCTGCGGACAATCACCTTTGCGTGGGAGGCACAAATGGACCTCAATGGCCGATCTGGCGAGCTGCTCGTGTTTGCCCAGGTGGCCCAGGCCGGCAGCCTCTCCGCTGCCGCCCGGGCCCTGGGTCTGACCCCTTCGGCGGTCAGCCGCATCATCGCCCGCACCGAACAGCGCCTCGGCACCCGGCTGCTGCTGCGCACCACCCGCGCCATCACCCTGACCTGCGAAGGCGAAGCCTACCTGCGCGGCGCCCGGCGCATTCTCGCCGACCTCGACGAAGTGGAAGACGCCATCGCCGACCAGAGCGTGCCCAAAGGCCGCCTGCGGGTCAGCGCCGCCCTGGGCCACGGCCGCGTGACAGTGGTGCCGCTGATCGCCGCCTTCAGCGCCCGCTACCCGCAGATCACCGTCGACCTGAGCCTGAGCGACGAAGTGGTTGATATCCTTGCCGGTGAAGCCGACGTCGCCCTGCGCTTCGGCCACCTGCCCGACAGCCCACTCACCGCCCGCCCCATCGGCAGCAACGGCCAGGTCATCGTCGCCTCGCCGGCTTACCTAGAACGCCACGGCACCCCGCGCCAACCCGAAGACCTCGCCAACCATAACTGCCTGCGCTTCAACTTCCGTCGCAGCGAACCCGACTGGCCCTTCATCCGCGACGGCCAGATCTTTCGGCTCAAGGTGCGCGGCAACATCGAATGCAGCAGCGGCGAGGCGCTGGCGCAACTGGCCAGGCTGGGGGCAGGTATCGCGCGGATCGGCGCTTTTACCGTGGTAGACGAGTTGCAGCGCGGGGAGCTGGTGGCGCTGCTGGAGGACTTCAATCCGGGGGATCGGGAGCCGATTCATGCGGTGTTCGTGGGCGGGGAGGCGATGCCGGCGCGGGTGAGGGTGTTTGTGGATTTTTTGCTGGAGATGAGTGCTGCGAGCGCTGGGTAGATGGGGTTCGGCACCGGTTTAGTGTTGAGCACCCCAAGGCGCCATCAGCGGCCTGAAGCGGTTATCCGCTATCGGGCAGATGCCTGTGCTCATGGAGGGGGACGCAATGCTGTCATTCGTGGGCGCGGGCTGAGGACCGACACGTACGCCAGATTTTCTGGGGGGGCTGGATACAGACGCCTTGTCATCGCCGGCTCAAACCGCCTCGCTGCGAAGCCAACCCCACATTGATCACGAGCCGGCTCCTCAGATTGAACCTTGGTTTACGCGGGCAGAAAGTTGCTCCGCCGTTTCCTTGCGCTCCGAATAGCGATCCACGAGGAAGTCCTTCTGATCGCGCAGCAGCAGGGTGAACCTCATCAGTTCTTCCATGACATCGACCACACGATCGTAGTAGGCAGAGGGTTTCATGCGATTGTCCGTGTCGAATTCCATGAAGGCCTTGGGCACCGACGACTGATTGGGGATGGTGAACATCCTCATCCAGCGACCCAGAACCCGCAATTGATTGACCACGTTGAACGACTGCGAACCGCCGCATACCTGCATGACGGCAAGCGTTTTGCCCTGGCTGGGCCTGACCGCATCCAGCGCCAGGGGAATCCAGTCGATCTGCGCCTTGAATACGGCGGACATGGCGCCGTGCCGCTCCGGTGAGCACCAGACCTGTCCCTCCGACCACAGCACAAGATCACGCAGTTCCTGCACCTTGGGGTGTTCGACAGGTGCATCATCGGGCAGGGGCAGGCCGGAGGGATCGAAGATACGGGTCTCGGCACCGAAGTGTTGAAGCAGTCGTGCGGCTTCTTCGACCAACAGGCGGCTGAAGCTGCGCTCACGGGTGGAGCCGTGGAGCAACAGGATCCGCGGCGGGTGCTGACTGGGTTCGACGCGGCAGGAGAACTGGCCGATCAGGTCGTGTTCAACGTTCGGAAGTTCAGCGGTCATGGAGAAGTCCCTCAAAGTTGGCCAATACGCTCCAGCTCGCGATGCAGCTGGTCACGGCTCAAGCGGCCGAATGGCAGCGCCAGGAAGGCGCGGCAACGGCGTTCGATCTGCGCGAGCGTGGCATTGAAAGCAGCTGAAATCTCGGCGTCGTCGCCCTGCACATCGGAAGGGTCTTGCAGCCCCCAGTGCGCCTTGAGTGCCGGGCCGAGGTACACCGGGCATGCTTCACCCGCTGCTTTGTCGCACACGGTGATGACGATATCGGGCGGGTTGGCCTCGAAGGCGTCGTTACCCTTGCTGCTTAAACCCACGGTCGCAATGCCTGCCTCTTGCAGCGTTCGCAGGCTGCGAGGCAGCACTTCACCCTTGGGGAAGCTGCCCGCACTCACGGCCTCGAATCCATCAGGCGCAAGATGGTTGAACATCGCCTCTGAAAGAATGCTGCGGCAGCTGTTGGCTGTGCACATGAACAGGACTCGCATGCTAACTCCTGCCGCCAATGGCGGACGTCAAAGGCTCAAGCGCCAGGCAAGCGCCGAAAGGGTGATGAACAGAATGGGGAGGGTCAGCAAGGCGCCCACCTTGAAGTAGTACCCCCAGCTGATGCGGATGCCTTTGCGCTCAAGGACATGCAGCCACAGCAAGGTCGCCAGGCTGCCGATGGGCGTGATCTTCGGGCCGAGATCACAGCCAATGACGTTGGCGTAGATCATCGCCTCGCGCACCAGGCCGGAGCTGCTGCTGGCTTCGATGGACAGCGCACCGATCAGTACGCTGGGCATGTTGTTCATCACCGACGACAGCAGGGCCGACAACAGCCCGGTACCGAGCGCAGCGGCCCACAGACCCTGTTCGCCCAGCCGGTCGAGCACGGCTGTGAGGTAGCCCGTAAGGCCCGCATTGCTCAGGCCGTAGACGACCAGATACATGCCCAGCGAGAACACCACGATTTGCCAGGGCGCCTCACGCAGTATGCGGCTAGTCGAAATGACCTGCCCTCTGGACGCCACCGCGAAGAGGATGGCCGCACACACAGCCGCGACCGCGCTGATCGGCACGCCCACGGGCTCCAGGGCGAAAAGCCCGACCAGCAGCAGCGCCAGCACCCAGCAGCCACATGCAAAGGTGCTGCGGTCGCGAATGGCGGATGACGGTGGTTTCAGATCTTCCAGGGCGTAAGCGGCTGGCACTTCACGGCGAAAGTAGATGAACAGCACCAGCAGCGTCGACGCCACGCTGGCTGCGGCAACCGGCAGCATGATCGAGGCGTATTCGGCGAAGCCCAGCCTGAAGAAGTCGGCAGAAACGATATTGACCAAGTTGGAGACCACCAGCGGCAGGCTCGCGGTGTCGGCAATGAAGCCTGCCGCCATGACAAACGCCAGAGTGGCGCCGGCGGAAAAGCGCAATGCCATCAACAGCGAAATGACGATGGGGGTGAGGATCAGCGCGGCACCGTCATTGGCGAACAACGCCGACACGGCGGCGCCCAGCAACACGATGAACGCGAAGAGACGCCGACCGTTGCCGTTCGCCCAGCGGGCCACGTGCAAAGCCGCCCACTCGAAGAAACCGGCCTCGTCCAGCAACAGGCTGATGATGATGATTGCGATGAACGTGGCGGTCGCGTTCCACACTACCGCCCAGACAGTCGGGATGTCCTGAAAGGAAACTGCACCGACCATCAGCGCCAGGGCGGCGCCCATCGTTGCACTCCAGCCAACCCCCAGGCCTCGGGGCTGCCAGATGACCAGAACGAGGGTGAAGACAAATACAGCGGCGGCAATGATCATTCCAGGACTCCCGGCAAACATCAGCAGCAACGGGAGGCGCGCTGGGGGCGCCCATCCATCTGGCTCAGGCGCGCGTTGCTGTCGCTCAGCCAGGCCGCGTTGCCTTCCGATGTAATGCGCAGCACATCGTTGAACCACACGGGGAGTTCGGGATTGAGCCGGTAGTACACCCATTGTCCCTGCCGACGATCAAGCAGCAGCCCGGCAGCACGCAGCTGCGCCAAGTGGCGGCTGATCTTGGATTGATTGTCTTGCAGGGCGCACATCAGCTCGCAGACACAGAGTTCTGCGTGTTCGGCGATCAGCAGGGTGGCGCGAGCACGGGTCTCGTCTGCCAGGCACTTGAAGGCTTCGTGTGGGGTCAGCATGATGACTACATATGTGGAAAGTCGAATATGTGGATATTCACATATAAGGCTGCGACTGACCAACACGTGTGAAGAAAATTACAAAGGCAGGCGCATACGCATGAACGACATTGAAATACTGTCCTGGTCTCCGGACGGCCGCTACCAGGTCCAGGCGACCCCATGGGAAGCCGGCCACTCGCACTGGCTGTTGCCACCGCACATCATCGATACCCAAACCTCGGACCGGGTGTTTGGCTTCGAGGATCCGCGCTGGTCAGCAGACCTCAGTACCTGGCTGAGCCCGATCCGCGTCGAACTCAAGCTGCGCAAATACCCCGGTCATCGGGCACCTCTGGGGATCACGGTGATCATTGAATGTCTGCTGCGTACCGCTGAGTATGGCGATGGCACGCACATCGAATTGGCCCGCCTGGAAAGCACTCTTGAAGGGATGCTCGACCGGCTCGGCTGAACGCACTCGTCAGCAAGGACCTGAATGATGAACTGGAAAGCTCTGGAGCAGGCGCTGTTCGACGCTGCCAGACAAACCCTGCAAACGCTGCTCGATGAGGGCGGCAGCCCTTTGTATGCCGCCGCCTTTCATGCCAGCTACCGGGAGGAAGAGGCGGACCTGTCGCTGCCCAGCTTTGCCGCAAACAGCCTGCAGGCTCTCTGCGAAGACCACCCCGAGGAGACAGATGAAAGCTTCAGTTCGGTGAAATGGAACCCGGTGGACTGGCGTTGGGACTGGGAAATCTGCGAGGGCGAGCCGTTCACACGGCTGGATGACGAGCTGCAAGCCCACGCCAACCGGTTTGGCCCGCGCCAATGGCAAGCGGCTGAGCGGCGCTTTCTGGTCACCGTCAGCCGTGCTGCCAGGGCGCTGGGCCGCCATTTTGCTCAGCATCCGGGGGTGACGCCCGGCTTCGTGGTGTTTTTTCATGACTTTGCCGGCGATATCGCCCTGGCCAAGCGCAGCATGACCCGCCAGCAGTTCGAGCGTAACTTCTCTGTCGAACGGGCCATCGAAAACACTCGGCGCGAAGTGGCTGCCTTGCCGCTTGCCGAGCAGGCCGCGTTCTACGTCAGCCGCCTGCATTGTGCCGATGGCATTTCGGGGGAAGAGGCCGAGCGCTGGCTGATTGCCAATGGCCGCCCCGCACAGGCCGCGCTTATCGAGCAACTCAACGAGCATGCAGAGCCCACCGCTGCCGCGTGCATTCTCGGGCTGGCCGGCCTGGCGGATGCGCCCGTCATCCAGGCCCTGCGCCGGCAGGTGATCGAGGCTGATGAACAGCCGACTCGCAACTGGTGCGCCAATGCCTTGGGCTACCTCGAGGACTTTGACTGGTTGATGCAGCAAGCGCCGGACATTGCTGTCGCGGGCATCTGCGCCAACTTCGACGGTTTCCGCTGGCGGGGCGTGCAGCCGCCGGTCCTGAACTACAGGCCCGTTGAGCGTTTGCTTGATCAACGCCTTGAGGTTCACGCTGCGGTTGAAGAGGCCCTCGAAGACCTCTACGCGCAGATCGATACCACCACCGCCGATGTGAGTGAAGCCCTGCGCGGTCTGCTTTCACCCCACGTCGCCATTCGGCGACACGCGGCCAGCGGCTTGAACAACCGTGACCTGCAACCCGACGACGCGCTGCGAGCCATCGAGGGACTGCGTCGGGCAACACAGGATGACGATGAGTCGGTGCGACGCGTCGCGAGCGTGGGCCTTGAAGCCATGCAGCGGCGTTAGGCCATGGCTCGCCGGGTCGTGACCTTTGTCATCGGTTCGTTGTTTCCAGGCCAGTCGAGCGTGCCTTGGTTCATCCACACGCTTTTCGTATGATTGCCGCCCGATACCTGGAATCTGCTGGCGTGAAATCGTTAACTGAAAGTGCCCCAACGAGCCCGGCTTCCGGAGGCAGTGCCCCGTGGGACTTGAGCCGTGCGGTCAGTCAGCTGTCGTGGGACGATCTGCGGATCATCAAGACCCTCAGCCACTACGGCAATCGCGCCGACACGGCAAAGAAGCTGGGTATCAACGTCTCCACCGTGTCCAGGCGCGTGGCCCAGGTCGAGAAGACCCTGGGCGTCGCGCTGTTCGATCACCGGCGCTCGGGTTATATGCTCACGGCCGAAGGGGAGGAGCTGCGCGCCCTGGGGGAGCGCGTCGAACTGGATATCGTGAGTGTCGCGCGACGCGTATCGCGAGTCGGCGAAGGGCCGCTGGGCAAACTGCGCATTACCACCAGCGACTCGCTGCTGCTGTATTTCCTTACGCCGATCATTGCCGACTTCCGGGCGCTCAACGAGGGTATTGCCATTGAGGTACTGGTCGGCAACCAGACGTTGAGCCTGGCCCGCGACGAGTCGGATATCGCCATCCGTGCGACCCGCAAACCGTCGGAAAGCCTGGTAGGGCGCAAGCTCGCCACGATTGCCTGGGCGCCCTACGGTAGCGCCAAAGACCGGCAGACGAGCGAACCGTTTGGCGATGAGCACCCCTGGGTATCGTACTCCGGTGGGTTGTGTGCGCTGCGGGCGACCAGCTACGTGGAAAGCCGGGTGCCGGCGCACTGCATTGCCTATCGCACCGATTCGGTGGCTGCCGCCAGTGCGGCGATTGCCGCCGGGCTGGGTTTCGGTTTCCTGCCCTGCATGCTGGGCGATATCACGCCAGAGCTGGTGCGTGTCGGCCCGGTAGTGGCCGAGCTTCAGGACGAACTGTGGCTGCTCACCCACCAGGACATTCGCAGGTCGTGGCGGGTGAAGGCCTTCATGACCTTCTGTGCAGCGGCTGTTGCGCAGCTCAAGCCTCTGGTAGAAGGGCAGCGCCCGCGCCTGATCGACTAGCGCACGGGCCTGTCACTCACGCCTCGCGCGCGCCGATCACGGCCTTGCAGGCGATCTCGATCAACTGCGCGCGCTGAGCCAGCCGCGAAACGCCGATGATGTTACTCGCGCATTGTGGGCGCTCGCTGCCATACGCGGCCTTGCGAACCTTGCCCACCACGGCGAAGGCGGCGTCCATGTCCAGCACGTAGAGCGTTTCCTCGACGACGTCCTCAAGCGTTGCGCCATAAAGCGCGAGCAGCTTGGCGATGTTGTCATAGGAGACACGCATCTGTTCGCCCATGGACGAGAAATCGCTGGGTTTGCCCTCGCTGTCCAGCGGTGCGGGGGCGACCAGATTGCCTGCTTCATCGTGGTTGAACTGACCCGAGATGTAGATCTCGTTGCCCACCTTTCTGGCCTGCGGATAGCCATAGCTTTCCTCCCACGGCACACCCCAGTAAGCGGTCTTGTTGTCGAACGGTTGCGTAGCTGCCATTGCCCATCTCCTTGCTTGAAGGGCCGCTGAATTGCGGCCGCCTGATTCATCTGGACGCAGAGGCTAGCACCGTAACGGAAAATCCAATGGCGCACTTTTGCCTTCTTGGAAGCGCAATATTGCGCCAGCAAAGGCGTGATCTTTCGGTTAACTTTTTCTCGAACTCGGGGCAGCAGCCATCACGAACGCTGCTGACGACTCTGCGGCCATTTCCTGTCGACCCAGCCGCCGGGACGCCTGAACAGACAACATTCCACTGAAAGGACGCTACGCATGAACACTTCCAAAACCGAAGTACTGACCCCTTACAACAGCCAGTTGATCTTCATCGACCAGCAGCCGCAGATGGCCTTCGGCGTGCAGAGCATTGATCGCCAGACCCTGAAGAACAACACGGTCGCGCTCGCCAAGGCCGCCAGGATCTTCAACGTGCCGACCACCATCACCAGCGTGGAAACGGAGAGCTTCTCCGGCCACACCTATCCCGAACTGCTGGCTGTGTTCCCCGAGGCGCCGCTGCTGGAGCGCACTTCGATGAACTCCTGGGACGACCAGAAGGTACGCGACGCACTCAAGCGTAACGGGCGCAAGAAGATCATCGTGTCCGGCCTGTGGACCGAGGTGTGCAATACCACCTTCGCGTTGTCTGCGATGCACGACGCCGACTACGAGATCTACATGGTCGCCGATGCTTCCGGGGGCACTACCAAAGAGGCCCATGACTACGCCATGCAGCGCATGATCCAGGCCGGAGTGGTGCCGGTGACCTGGCAGCAGGTGCTGCTGGAGTGGCAGCGCGACTGGAAGAACCGCGAGACCTACGACGCGGTCATGAACCTGGTCAGGGAACACTCCGGTGCCTACGGCATGGGCGTCGACTATGCCTACACCATGGTGCACAAGGCACCTGAGCGCGTCGCCCACGGCCCGACCCTGGCCCCCGTACCGGCCGCACAGTAACGCGCCACAGCACTGCCTGGCAGCCGGATCCATTGGTACGGCTGTCCGCCAGGCAGCGCGGAACACAGCAATCAATACGCGAACAACGGTGCGCGCTGAGCACGCACCGCTGCCAGGTTGCGGCTGCGCGATCGCCGGCCCGGCTTCGATCAATCCCCCGTATTTGCGTCTCACAGGAATCGCCATGAACATGGACCCATGCACTGTGCTGCCCAACGTCGCCTGCATTTCGGCCAGGCCGCTGAGGCCCTGGCAGGAAAGGCTCGCCAAACAGATGATGTTGGATAACCTGGATACGGGGATTTCCGTGTCCGCGCTCGCCGAGGCATGCGCCATGTCGCGTAGCCACTTCACGCGCAGGTTCAAGCAGAGCACGGGGCTGGCCCCCCAGGAATGGTTGCGTCAGCAGCGCGTACGACGCAGCAAGGCGCTGTTGGCGACCTCGACCCTGCTGCTGACGGAGATCGCGGTAGCCTGTGGGTTCTATGATCAAGCGCATTTCTGCCGGGTGTTTGCCAGGGCCGAAGGCCTCACGCCGCTTGCATGGCGCCAGCTCATGCGGCTTGCCGCGTGAGCTGATGCAACGTCCGGCATCGGCACCAGAGCGGACAGGTTCATCAGCCGGATCGATCTGGCATTAATCACAATACTGTTCGCTTAAGCGGCATGTGGCCCGGTGGGAGCGGCTTTAGCCGCGAAAGCGCCAGGAAATTCACTGTATCTGTTGTGAACAGGCGGTCGCTTCGCGGCTGAAGCCGCTCCTACCCGGCCTAACTGAACTGTATTGGCATTAATCACGAACCTGTTGCGCCTATCGCTCGTTCCAGCCAAATACCCGCCGCAAAAAACCACGTCGCGCCGCCCAAGGCCTCTCCATCAAGACCCCTGGCATATCCCGCCAGCGCACCCAGTCTTCATTGCGCCAGTGCAGCACCTGCAGCGAGTTGCCCAGCCAGTCCAGGCTGTTGATGCTCGGCAGCAGCCCGGCCGTCGCCGCGCTGGTGCAGTTCGGGCAGCACTTCGTGGGTGAGCCATTGGCGCAGGCGGCGGTTCTCCGGCACGTAGTGGTGCACGAGCAGGGCGAAGACGCCGGATTCGCTGACCAGAATGCATTTCTCCCAGTGCTCGTGGCTTTCCACCCAGGCGGTGCGGCGTTGGTCGGGGTCGAGTTTCAGGGTGGCGCGTTCGTCGATGGCGCGGCCCATGAGGCGGCTGAGATCAGCCAGGCAGAACCAGCCCTGACCATCGCTGAGCATGGCGCGCAGTCGGCGGCGATGGCGGTAGAAGAGGGTGGCGTGTAGGTGTTGGCTACAGGGGGCGTTGGGGTTGATGACTTCCATGGCACAGCTCCGATGTGTACTAGAGGCTGCCAAATCGTCGCCAAACGATTTTGGGTGGCAGCTGCACGCAGGTTGGCGAACCGGGTCTAGTACTTGCACCCCGGCAGACCCGAGGGTCTCCCACGTGCAGCGGCCATAACGGAACAGCAGGCAAGGGGATGCCCGCAGCCTTACGGAAGCTGCCAAGTACTAGATGTTCAGGTCGCCAAACCCGGCTCGCTGATTTGGCAGCGAGCGGCGCGCAGGGTAGCGAAAGCGGGGGAGAGGGACAAGTGATGGCCAGCCGTGCTGGTGAGCGATTGCTCGGTGCGAGGGGCCGCGTACCCGAGCACTTCGCTAACCCTAGATGCCTGTGCTCTGGCTTTCGTTACATCAAACCCAAGAGGTCTATCATCCGCAGCGGCCAGAGCGTGCGGTCTTTTTTGGATTTTCTGGTGGCGTAAGGCTTTGGCTGGTGGGGATGAGGTTGATCTCGGTACATGTTTTAGTTTGAGGTCATCTGAAAAGCCGCTATCGGCCGGTAGGTGCGTGTCAGGCTCGCGCTGATGTCACTGAGCGTCGAATGTGCTTCGTTCCCTCCAAAATCAGGAGGCCCACCGCGAACCAAATCGGAATGTAAGTGAGCCAGTCGCTGGGGGCAATCCGCTCGCCAATGAGCAGTGCGACGGCCACCATCAGTACGGGCTCAACATAACCCAGCAAGCCGAAAAGGCTGAACGGGAGCAGGCGACTGGCTGTGGTATAGGCCATGAACGCTGCTGCACTCATTACTGCCAAAAGTGGCACCAGCGCATAGAGGCGAGGGGCTTGGTCGAAATATGAGGTAGTTGCCTGAGAGCCCAATGCGAACCAGCTTGCAATAGGAATCATGAAAAACATATCGAACCATAGCCCTCCCAAATTGGCAGTATTTAGCGTTCGACGAAGCACGAAATAGGCTGGAAATCCAAGGGCAACTAGCAGTGTTTCCCATGCAAAACCTCCCACCTGGACCACCTCATGAGTGACGCCCAGCACAGCTGCAAACCCAGCAGCTATCTGCAACCAGCTCAGTCGTTCCCGATAGAAGAGCGTACCTACCAGAAGCATTACGAGCGGAAGCAGAAAGTAACCCAGTGAAACCTGCAACCCTCTGCCGTTTATGGGAGCCCACATAAATAGCCACTGTTGAATACCAAGCAGCGCACTGCTTGCGAGCAGCCCAATTATTAAAGAGGGCTGCTGAACTAGCCGGTTAAAAATGTCACTGACGGGATTCCACTCGCGACCTAGCAGAAGAAACAACGTCACACATGGGAGCGTTAGCAGCATGCGCCATCCGAAAATTTGCTCGCCATCAAGTGGTTTAAGTAGTGTTGCGTAATAGTAAAGTCCGGCGAACGCGCAGGACGATGCAACGGACAGAGCGACACCTTTGAACACAAGGCCTCCGGAGGAAATAAGTATCGAGGTGCGTTTCGGTTTAAGGGCAATACTGGTCAGTTAGGCGCTCTTCGGCTTTTGTTGGAGAGCGCTTGCTCGCGAACGGATCAGCAAAACCCACGCATCTGCTGTGAACGTGACGCAGCCATCGCGAGCAAGCTCGCTCCAACGGTCTAACTGACCAATATTGGGTTTAAGGGGAGAACCAAGGAGCGCCGTGTGTGAACTTGCTTTCAATCCAGTTCTTGAAGGCTTGGGTTGTAGCAGGCATGAAGCGGGAAGATGGACGAACGAGGTAAACACCTCCCTCGCCACCATCAAGCCGCCAGTCAGACAGAACTCGCTTCAGTAGTCCTGCTTCTCGATCACGAGTCATCAACCACTCGCCGCCACCCAAGATACCAACACCAGCCCGTGCAGCGGCGAGTAGCGCTTCCCCATCATTCGATGTGAGAGCGCCCTGAACCGCCACCTTCTGGACACGCCCTTTCTTGAACAGCCGCCATTCAGGAAAGGATGAGAGACCACTGAATCGCAGGCAGCTGTGTTTAGCCAAATCAGCAGGTGTTTGAGGCTCTCCGAACTGTCTGAGGTATTCCGGGGAGGCGCAAAGAATGCGGCGGTGCTCCCACAGCTTTTTAGCAACAAGGCGGTTATCGCTTAACTCGCCAACCCGAATGGCGGCGTCATACCCCTCGGCAATTATGTCGACGAAGCGGTCACTGTAGTCGGCCACAACTGATACGCCTGGATTAGCCAGGAGAAACTCCGGCAACAGTGGCGCAAGCCAGAGGCGCCCCATCGCTGCTGGTAATGCAAGGCGCAGGACGCCCCTAACTTCCGAGGCCCCTTGTTTAGCTTCTTGTTGCGCATCCGCAACGCCTCTGAGGGCCTTTGCAAGGCGTTCCACTAACTGAGCTCCAACTTGTGTCATCCGGAGCTGGCGGGTTGATCGCTCAATAAGACGAATGCCGAGGCGCGCCTCCATGGCTGCCACGCGTCTTGATATTACCGATGGATCGCGCTGGAGCCGACGCCCGGCTGCAACAAAAGAGCCCTCCGCAGCGACCGCCATCAATGCAGTGATTTCATCACTGTGCTGGCTTTCTAGGAAAACGTCTAAGGACATGGCTGATTACCGGATAGGGCATTCCATGCAGTATGGAGAGACGACCTAGCGCCAGGCAATCCTGGCGATTCGCATTTCATTGATGCAACAGATGCAGCAATAGAGACAGAACCTCGCTATCGCTCAGTGGCCCGCTTATGGCCGCTAATTGTAGCCGGTAACGACAGGCAGCTATTGGTCGAAAACTGTCATTACCATCGTGCCCCCGTTAAGCCCCGATATCCCGCCGCGGCACCACACCCAATGCTTTCCTGGCCAAGAATATTGCCTTCCCCGAGACAAACACCCGGTACCGGGGATCATGAATACCGGCATAGGGAATTTCATCAGACCAACTCTGTATCCCGAGCGCGCTGAGGTCGTGTTCGAGGGCCACGGCATTGTCTCTGGACTTGAAAAAGCCAACGCAATGGTCATGACGCATGGCCGTGATGTGTTGGAAAAAGAACGTGCAGGCCTGCGACTCACTGCCTGAAACAAAAATCGGCTCTGAATCGCGACCGCGCTCCGTATAGCAGACCTGCCATTGCCCATCCTTATGGGCGAGATACCAGCCGTCTGACAGAACGCCACGGGAACCTATGGCATAAATGCCAGGGTTGCATCCTTCTTCGAAAAGGCGCTCTGCGAGCAGCTGTGTATTCATTGCATCCAAGACGTTGTCCTCGGCAGCATCAGCCTTGCCTGTGCCAGCGGTAATAACCACTGCCGCAGCATCATGATCTTTGTGCCGCAGAAAGGGCACCATTGCCAGTCTGTTTCGCAGGTCAACCTGCGCCAGTGTCGCGGCTTGCCCGGTGAACGGATCAAAATGAGGAGCAGTGGGCACTCGAGCGCCAGAAGGACGTGATCTGAGGGGAAGGTACGCTCATGAACACGAGAACGGGCAGAAGATGCCAGACTCGCCGGTGCCGTCTGCTGTTCCGTATGAGATTTGCTGAGCTCCCATCAAGCCAACAAGATCTGATGTTGGCAGGTAGCGCAGCGGGCTTGGCATGCATTGGTTTGAAAACGCCTAACGCTCGACCTCTTCGATCCGGCCACCGCAGGCTATGAATTTTTCATCGTAGTCGTCACGACAGTAATTGGACACCTGAGTGCGCGTGGGCTGTGGTGGGCAGGCGTTCGGTTCCATGGTGCATTGCTGCCTGAACATCGATAGAGAGTTGTAGAGATTGTCATAACTGGCCTGCCTGTCTCTAACGTCGCTTTCGCAGGCATTCACCTTTGCGTCGAGTTTGCGTAAGCAGTCCAGACCTTCTGAGGTTTGCGGGTCGATGTAGCGGTAGTGGGTGCAGGCACTCAGCAGTATCCCCAGCGACAGGGTGGTCAATCTCATCATCACTGTTTCGGCTTCATCCTATTCAAGCGTGTCAGTTCGACTTCAGCAGGGGAAGTCGGTTCAGCAAGGAGTGAGTCCAAGGGATTCGCTGCCGTCACCACAGCGCTCTGGCATCATGTCGAACGTCCGATTCAAGCTCTGTGGAGAACATGATGCTAACGGCATCACAGCTTGCGGCCTTGGCGCGGCAAGCCCCTGAAGATCTGATGTCCTGGTCGAGCTTTGTGGCGCAAACCGAGTTTGTCTGGCAAGACCCTGCGTGCGTCGCGGATACAGCAGGGTGGCGGACCCTCTGGTTCGAGATGGAAATCCTCAACGGGCTTGCATTAGCCGAGTGGGAAGAAGACGGCTCTGCGCGTGATTGGTCGTCGCGTTGGCGTGAAGGCTATGAGCAGGATGCGCGAGGTCTGGTTTCGCAGTTGCTTCCACTGCTGGCCGGGTAAATTGCCAGGCCTGGCGTTCATGAAAGTGGTCGATAAGGGAGTAATCAATATCCGCTGCCGAGCCACCTGAGTACGCCTGTTCTCTATCAGAAAAGCCGTTGCTGGTAGGCGGGCTTCAGCGGCTGATGCCCAGACGTTTTGAAAGAGCTATTCAGGCCACGAAAGGCTTCCCGGCTGAAGCCGGTCCCACCGGGAGCGTGTCGCCATTTGGGTACTGGCGCTGCGCGCGAAGGGCAGGGCTTTCTCACCCCGCGCTTCGCAATCATCGGCGCCGTCGCAATCAGACCGGCTGGGTCGCCGCTTCTGCCGCCATGGCTTCCTGCACGCTCGGGCGGGCCTTGACCCGTTCCACGAACGCCGCCAGTGCCGGCCAATCCTTCACATCGACGTTGAAGAACGGCAGCCAGTTCAGCACGGTGAACAGGTAGGCATCGGCCAGGCCGAAGCTGCCCAGTAGGTAGTCCTGCTGCGCCAGCTGCTGGTTGACGTACGCCAGGCGCTTGAACAGTTTCTCGCGGAAAATCGCCTTGGCCGCTTCCGGCAGTTCAGGGTTGAACAGCGGGCCGGCGCCACCATGGATCTCGGTGCTGATGAAGTTGAGCATTTCCTGCAGGCGGGTGCGCTCCCAGGTGCCGTTGGCTGGCGCCAGGCTGTTGCCGGGCACCTGGTCGGCCAGGTACTGGACAATGGCCGGGCCTTCGGTCAGCAACTGGCCGTTGTCCAGCAGCAGCGCCGCGACATAGCCCTTGGGGTTGATTTCGCGGAAGTCCCGGCCTTCCGAGGTGGCCTTGGTCTTGGTATTGACGCGGACCAGTTCGAACGGCAGGCCCAGCTCACGCAGCACGATGTGCGGGGAAAGGGAGCAGGCCATCGGGGCGAAGTACAGCTTCATGTGGATCTCCTTGCGGGCGGAAAACGTTGGGCTGTTACGGGTGAACGCTGCGCTAGCATCCACGACTTCGGAAACCTTTTGCAAAGGACTTGTCGGTGGTGAACGCCGATTTCATGTGCGGCGGCTTCAACCGCAAGCCTTTCAAGCCTGCTGAAAGGGCGGGTGTAAGACTTGGTTTTCGCTTTCAAGCGTGTCGGCAATAACCTTGATGCTTGGAGAGCGGATGACAATCTTTGTACGACAGGTCACCCAGCGAAGCCCAGAAAAAATTCGAACAGATGCCAGTGGTAATCCAAGTTTTGAAAGCCCATCGTTCAGCGAATCACCTCGGCACCACCAGACTCAACCCCAAGCCGATCAACGCTACGCCAATCACCCGGTCGATCACCCGCTGGCGAGCCAGCATGCGTTGGCGCAGGGCCTCGGCGGAGAAGAACAGGGCCACGAAGCTGAACCACACCCAGTGCGAGAACGACATGAACAGGCCGTAGGCGAAGTTGACCGCCAGGCTGTTGCTGACCTGCACCACCTGGCTGTAGGTGGCGACCACGAAGAGCATGGTCTTGGGGTTCAGGGCGTTGGTCAGAAAGCCCATCGCGAAGGCTTTGCCGGCCGATGGGTGGGGGCCGTTGGCGCTGCCCGGTTCCAGCGTCGAGCGGCTGGTCAATGATTTGTAGCCCAGGTAGATCAGGTAGGCCGCGCCCAAGGCTTTCATGGCCATGAACAGCGTCGGTGAACTGGTAATGATCAGCGCAATGCCCAGCACGGTGTAGAACACATGGACCTGCACCCCGCAAGCGATGCCGAAAGCGGCCATCAGGCCGCTGCCGCGTCCGTAGGCATAGCTGTTGCGGGTGACCATGGCGAAGTCGGGGCCTGGACTGATCACGGCCAGGATGGTGATGACGGCGACAGCAAGCAGTTCGGTCATGGGCGGGTTCCTGTGTGGCGGGCGCAGACGGGCATTTGTGTGAGGGATACGCACATAAGCGCAAGCCCGAGCGGCAGCAGGTTTGTCCAGGCGGAGCGGCTTGTTAGCCGGGTGACGGACTTCATAGTTCCCTCTAGTCAAATGTTCAGGTATAGATTTCTGCCGAAGGATGGCGATTTGTGCGCGCTCTGAAAAACGATTTATAGTCCGCCAAATCTGTGAGAAATCATCGCCTATATGAAGCTGCCAGCCCTTACGTCCTTCCAGTTCTTCAACGTCGCTGCGCAGACCCAGAGCTTCGTGCAGGCCGGGCGTCTGCTACATGTCACCCACGGCGCGGTCAGTCGTCAGGTGCGGGCCTTGGAAGACGCCATCGGCGTGGAGCTGTTCGAACGGCGTAACCGGGCGATTTTTCTCAACGACGCCGGGCGCGAGCTGTACAGCGTGACCCGGCCATTTTTCGAACAGCTGGAGGGCACCCTTTACCGCCTGCAACGCGAAACCCGCGAAGACGTGCTGGTGGTGTCCTGCGAACCGACCATCGCCATGAAATGGCTGATCCCGCGCCTGCCGGATTTCCACGCCGCGTATCCGCACCTGCAGGTGCAACTGCTCACCGCGGGCGGGCCCATCGACTTCGGGCGCTCCGGCGTGGACTTGGCGGTGCGCCGCGACGACTTCTACTGGGACGACTCGATCCACTGCGCGACCATCGGCGAGGAGTGGACCGGCCCGGTCTGCACGCCGGCGCTGTGGTCCGCCGGCCAGCCGCTCGACGGCATGCGCCTGCTGCACAGCAAGACCCGGCCCCTGGCGTGGGACAACTGGCTGCGCCTTGCTCAGGTTGCAGCGGCAGGCACCACGCGCCAGGAGTACGAGCATTTCTACCTGTGCATCCAGGCCGCAGCGGCAGGGCTGGGTGTCGGTATGGCGTCGCTGCTGATGGTTCACGGGGAGCTGGAGTCCGGGCAGTTGATCGCGCCGTTCGGCTTCATCCGCGACGGTTCGCGCTACTGCCTGCTGTCGCCCCGGCCGTTCGAGGAAAGCGCCAAATGCCGTGTGTTCCTGGAATGGATCAGTGGGCAGATGGCGCAGAGTGTGCGCTAGGTTCTGTACGAAAAGTCGGCGAGCGAAGGTCAGGCAAGGCGCAACGAGCAAAGCGAGTAACAGCCGTAGGCTGACCCGAAGGGCGAGCGCCAGCGAGTCAAAACAGGCGAGGAACGGTCGGAGTCGCGGGCGACTTTACTGGAGTAAATGAGCATTCCGACCGGGCTGGCGATCCAGCCTGTTTTTAACGCAGCATGGCCGAGCGCAGGCACTTTTCGTACAAAACCTACGGCGAGAGCAAGGCCGCGCCAGTCTGACCCTGCCCGCCATTTGCCACCCGTGGCAAGCCTATGCCGGTGAGGGACCTTTACCTGCAGCGTTGGCAAGGTGACCCGAACAGCCTGCCAAGGCCCGGTCTAGAAGGCTGGCTTCATATCCATCCGCCTCCGCAGCCTGGCGGGAACGGAATTTGCTGAACCCCTGCCCGAAGGTTTCAACCATGGACGTTGCCATCCGGCACAAGGAGTTCACGTGATCATCAGTTCCAGCTCGCTTTACACCAACCCGGCACTGGCCGCTAAACAGCAGGCCCCGGTCAAGGCGACCCCCACGCCGACCCAGGTCGCTGCACAAACCCAGGCAGAGACCACGCCGGTTGCCAAGCGTACGAGTGAAGACCTGCCGTTGCAGGCTTATGCCCTCCCGACCTGGACGACCGGGTTCTACAAGGTGCTTTCCGGCGGGGCTGAAGCGGATGCCTACAATGCCCGTTTCGACGCGGCGTCGGACACCGAACTGGCCGAGTACAGCGAGCGTCTCCAGCAGCATCTGCAAACCCTGTATGCGAACAATGGCCTGTCGGATTTGGGTGAGCGCTACAAGGCGATCACTTCGGTGCCGGGGTTGAACGAGCGCTTGAAGACGCAGTTCCACGAGTCCGTGCAGGGGGATGCGCGGTTGATGAAACTGATGAACAAGGTCGGCACCACCCTGGCTTGAGCCGCAATGCTGATCAGGGAGACCGGGTAGGAGCGGCTTTAGCCGCGAAACGACCGTATGTTCACGACAGATGCAGTGAATTTCCTGGCGCTTTCGCGGCTCAAGCCGCGAAACGACCGTGTGTTCACGACAGATGCAGTGAATTTCCTGGCGCTTTCGCGGCTAAAGCCGCTCCCACCTGGTTCTATGCCGCTTAAGCGAACAGTATTGGCTTGAGCCGCGATACTGATCAGTGAGACCGTTGGAGCTTGCTCGCGATAGCTGCGTCATGTTCACAGCAGATGCATGGGGTTTGCTGACCTGCTTGCGAGCAAGCTCCAACAAGGTCCGCATCAGGCTCCAGGCCAATCAGTCTCCAGCCAGGCTTCGATCATGGCCACGGCCTGCTGCGGTGACTGCAGCGCCGTGTCGATGCAGCGCGGCGTTTCAGCCCAGGGCTCGTACTCGTGGGCCTGCACAGATTGCCAGTCGGGCGGTGTCAGGCCCGCGATATCCGTAAGGCGGCTTTCCACTCGGCGCTGGTGTTCAGCGCGGTCCGAGCAGACCACCTGAATATCCAGTAATCGAGCGTTCGCATGGCGGGCCACCTCGCGCCAGGCCTGGCGGCTCTCGGCCACGGGGTTAACGCCGTCGGCGATGACCCTGTGGCCCAGCAGCAACTGGGTCGTGGCCAGTTCATGGGCGACCCGGTAGCCGCTGGTGCCGACATCGCCCGCCAGCACCCCGGCGTCGCGAATCGCCTGTTCGATGGTGTCTATGCGCAGGTACACCGCCCCAAGGGCCACTGCCAGTGCCTTGGCCACGGTGGTCTTGCCGGTACCCGGCAGGCCGCTGAAAACGATCAGCCAGGGTGGCGGGAGGACGGCGCTCATCACACGCTCAGGTGCTGGTCGATCAATCGCGCCACTGCCTGGGCATGGGTGAAGCCCAGGTCATGGCCGGCCTCGGCAAACACTTCCAGGCGGGCGCCGGGAATCAGCTCGGCCAGGCGTTGGCCGACCCGCAGCGGGCTGATCCGGTCTCTGCCGCCCCATACCAGCATCACCGGCATGCGCAGTTCGTGCAGGCGCGCGGAGAAGTCGGTGCGGTCGTCGAGAAACCAGCGCGGCAGGGTCGGAAAGTCGGCGGCGAACTCGTCACGCCAGTCCTCGCCGCCGAGTGCAGAAACATCCAGGCCGCCGGAGGTGACGCTCAGCACCAGGTGGCTGATCAGCTCTGGCCGTTGCAGCGCGACCTGCACCGCCACCACACCGCCCATGGATTGCGCGACCAACGCCGTGGGCCGGTCGATCTGCTCCAGAGCCAGACCGGCGAGGTCCTGCAGGCTGTTGATCGTGGTATTGCGCGGCACGTCGCCGAAGCCCGGCCAGCCCAACTGCTGGGTGGGCAACGGCGTGCGCAGGAAGTCGGCGGCAGGGCGCCAGAAGTGGGTATTGCCGGAAGCACCGGGCAGGAAGAGGATCTTTTCAGGGCAAAGCGACACGGCTCGGTTCCTTGAGTCGGAGGGCTCAACGCGGGTTGGCGGACGTTAACACACTGGGTATACAGCCGCAGGTCCAGCGTTCAAGCTAGCGCACCGCTACCCGCTCCACTCTGCTTCCATCTGCCTTGGGCCTTCACCATGCGTAAAGCCGATCGGCTGTTTCAATTGGTCAACCTGATACGTGCGCATCAGCCCATCACCGCCGAGCGCCTGGCGAGCCGGGTCGGTGTGTCGGTACGCTCGATCTACCGCTATATCGACGATTTGTCCGTCAGTGGCATTCCCATCTATGGCACCACCGGGGTGGGGTATGCACTGGATGCCGACTTCGAGCTGCCACCGTTGGCCTTGAACAGGCTGGAGTGGGACGCGCTGGTGCTTGGTGTGGAGATGCTGGCCGCCGCAGCCGACGCCGAACTGGGTGCGGCAGCGCGCGCCCTGTTGGGCAAGATCAGCGCGTCGGTGGTACGGCCACCCAACCCGGACAGCGCCGCGATCCGCGCGCTGGGCGAGATGTCGGGCCGCACACGCCTGCACCTGGCGGCACTGCGCAAGGCGATCGAACAGGCCCAGGCGCTGACCATCACGTACGCCCATGCCGACGGCGAGGTGTCTCGGCGTCTGGTCTATCCCCTTGGGCTGTTCTATTGGGGCGGCAAGTGGACGGTAGGCACCTGGTGCGAAGCCCGTGGCGCCTATCGGGACTTCCGGGTAGACCGTATCGCCGCCATCATTCCGGCTGAACAGGCGTTTGCGGACAATCCGGCCATCGACCTGCGTACCTACATGCGTTACCAGCAGGACCAGTGGGATTCTCGCGTCGGCACTGACAGTACGCTGTCAGTATGAGCCGTTGAACATGGGCACCTCGCAAACCAACCGAGGCTTTCCATCGTGTCGCATGCATCCCCTGTACTTGAACTGGCCATTTTCCAGGTGAAGGAAGATCACCTTGCCCAGGTGCCCGCGCTGCGCGCCGGCCTGCGCGAGACACTCAAGGCGTTTCCCGGCCTGATCGACTATCGCGGCTATTGCCCGATCAACGACGACCGGATCTTCGTCGACCTCGCGCTGTGGAGCTGTTTCGAGAACGCTCAGGCCGTCGCCCAGGCGTTCAATGACGGCGACCCGCGTTTCGCGGATTACATGGCCGCCATCGAGAGCCTGAGCTTCATGAGTCATTTCTCTCCCGAGCCGTGCTGAACCTCTGTTCCTGATTGCTTAAGCGTGCACGGACGGCCATGCTCTGTTTTCGATAACAGGAGGCGGATCATGGCTGAACCGGTACTTCATCTGTTGTGCGGCAAGATCGCCTCAGGCAAATCCACCCTGGCCAGTGCACTGGCGACCGAGCATTCGGCGGTCCGGCTGAGCGAGGATCACTGGCTGGCGCGTCTGTATCCGCAGCAGATCCGCTCGGTGGCCGATTACGTTGCGCACGCCCAACGCCTGCGTGAGGTGGTCGGGCCATTGGTGAGCGACCTGCTGAAAGCGGGTGTCAGCGTGGTGCTGGATTTTCCGGCCAACACGCCTGCCAACCGGCAGTGGTTGCGTGGCCTGGCCGATGCTGCGCAGGTGCCGCATCGCCTGCATTACCTGGAGGTGGACGATGCCACCTGCCGCCAGCGGCTGCACGCGCGCAATGCGCGTGGCGAACATGACTTCGCCGCCACCGATGCCGAGTTCGAGCTGATTACCCGCTATTTCTCTGCGCCCGCCGCGGACGAGGGGCTGGAGGTGATCGTGCACGGCAGTACTGAACCATTCGGTAGTCAGGCCACCCAATAGGACTTGAGCGTTCTTACGAGGTGAGCATGGCCCTATACCGTGGACTGATCCTGGACGACCCCCGTGAAGCCCCCAGCGAAGAAGCCATAGCACAGCTGGAAGCCAGGCTCGGCGCGCGGCTGCCGGATGACTATCGGCAGTACCTAGCCGCCTGCAACGCTGCCGAACAGGAATACGACGTGGTGGTGACCCTGGCCGATGGCGCGCAGGAGACCATGAGTTTTTCCCTGTTCGGCCTGGACCCGGACGAAGACTGGGAGTTCAACCCTCATGAGCTGGAGCAACTGCGTGAGGTGCCGGACTTTCCCGAGAGCGGCCTGCTGCCCATCGGCCGTGACGGCGGTTCCAGCCTGTTGCTGCTCGACCTGCGCGACGGTCGCCAGCAAGTGGCGGCCATGGTCGCCGGCCTACCGGCCTGGACCGGGCGACGCCAGAACGGCGACGAGTACGTGGTGCTGGCCGAGTCGTTCAACGATTATCTCGACCTGCTGCACATCGCTGACGCGTCCATCGAAAGCCATATCGAGCGGTTCATCATCAACCCCGACACCATCGACGCGACCCTGGATTGGCTCGACCAGGGCAGCCCCGGCTGGCGTGAGCGCTTTCGCGAACAGTGGAATGCACGGGTTACGCAGCGGCTGATCTGAATCCTGTGCCGCCGCTACGCCATTCAGTTACCGCGATAAGTGGAGTAGCCATACGGGCTGAGCAGCAGCGGAATGTGGTAGTGCGGCACGCTGCCGTCCACCTCGAAGATCACTGGCACCTCCGGGAAGAAGGTCTGGGTGTGGTGCTGCTGGAACCACTCGCCGGTCTTGAAGGTGACGCGGTAGGTGCCTTTCTCCAGCGCCTTGCCCTCCGGGTACAGCGCCGGAATGCGCCCCTGCTGGTTGGTGACGCCCTGGTTGAGCAGTTGCCAGTTCTGTCCGGTCTGTTTTTCCAGGGTCACGTTCACCGCAGCGGAGGGCAGGCCGTCCTGCAGGTTGAGCACATGGACGCTGAGCGGGTTGGTGTCGGCCAGGGCCAGGCTGGACAGGCCGCAGAGCAGGGCGCCGGCCAGCAGGGTTTGCAGTGCTTTCATGTTGATTCTCCGGGTCATTGAGGGGTGGGCATTACCTGAGCGATGGCCTTGAGTGCGCAGCCTTCGTCTTCGGCGGCGCCGCCTGAGCCGGCTACACCGAGCGCGCCGATCACCTGATCGCCAACCTTCAGCGGTACGCCACCGCCGAGCAGCAACAGTTCGCCCAGGGTGTTGAGGTTGGCGGCTTCGGGGTTGTTGCGCGCCCGTTCGGCCAGCAGGCGGGTCGGGGTCTTGGTCGACAGCGCGGTGTAGGCCTTGCGCTGCGCTGCCAGGGTGTTGTGCGGGCCGACGTTGTCGTCACGTTGCACCGCGACCAGGTTGCCGCCACGGTCGACCACCGCTGCCACGCCAGTGCGTCCTTCGGCATGACAGGCGGCCAGGGTGGCGTCGAGCAGGGCGTTGGCCAGCGGCAGGGTCACGTCCGGGCGGTTGGCCACGGGCGGCGCCGCGAAGGCGTTGGCGCCCAGCAGGGCGAGGGTGGAAAAGGCGAGTGTGCGAAGCGGCATGCCGGTCTCCTTGGGCAGGCTCTGTCGAGCGGATGCCGGCATGTTGCACAAGCCTGGATGTCAGACAGATTGCGTACGCATTACGAAGTTGTAATGCCGGTAGCAGGGCAAAACGCCTAGGCTATGCGCAACGATGGGAGGACACGCATGCGCATTCTGGTGGTTGAAGACGAGGCTAAGACCGCCGACTACCTGAGCAAGGGCCTGGGCGAGTCGGGCTATACCGTTCAGGTCGCCCGCAATGGCCTGGACGGCCAGCATTGGGTGCAGGAGTTCGACTTCGACCTGATCATTCTCGACGTGATGCTGCCCGGCCTGGATGGCTGGCAGCTGTTGCAGATCATTCGCCGCCGCTGCGCCACGCCGGTGTTGTTCCTGACCGCCCGCGACGCCGTGCAAGACCGGGTCAAGGGCCTGGAGCTGGGCGCCGATGACTACCTCATCAAGCCCTTTTCCTATGCCGAGCTGCTGGCGCGGGTGCGCACCTTGCTGCGTCGTGGGCCGCCACGGGAGACCGAGCACTTCCAGGTCGCCGACCTGCAGCTGGACCTGTTGCAGCGCAAGGTCAGCCGTGCGGGTGAACGCATCAACCTGACCAACAAGGAGTTCGCCTTGCTGCACTTGCTGCTCAGCCGTCAGGGCGAGGTGCTGTCGCGGGCGTTGATCGCCTCGCATGTGTGGCAGATGAACTTCGACAGCGACACCAACGTGGTGGACGTCGCCATTCGCCGCCTGCGGGCCAAGGTCGACGACCCGTACCAGCCTCGCCTGATCCATACCGTACGCGGCATGGGCTACAAGCTGGACCTGCAGCCATGAGGCTGTGGCCGCGCACCCTGAGCCTGCGCCTGGCGCTGCTGTTCGCCCTGTCCAGCGTCGCGCTGCTCGGCGCGGTGGCCAGCTACCTGTACCACTCGCTGGAAAAGGAGATCCGCTGGCGCGATGACCAGGCCCTGCTGGGGCGCCTGCAACACATGCAGGCGCTGCTCGACGACGCCGACAGCATCGAGACCCTGCGCGCCCGCCCACGCCTGTACCAGAACATGCTCGGCAACCGCGACAGCGTGCTGTGGATCGTCGATGGTCAGGGCCAGCGCCTGATCGAGGTCAATCCGGCGGGCCTTGCCCTGCCGAGCCTGGCGCCCGCCGCCGTGCCGCGCCTGGCCGATGCGCCGGCCAACCCGTCGCTGCGCCTGACCTGGCTCGACGTGCCGCGCGGTGGGCAGACACTGCGCCTCATCGCCGGTAAACGCAGCGACGAGCGCGAGCAGATGCTCGCCGCCTACCGCATGAAAGTCTGGATGGCACTGTCTGTGGCCGCCGTGCTGGCCTTTGTCATCGGCTGGCTGATCAGCCAGCGCAGTCTGCGCCCGGTGCGTGCGTTGGCGCGCCAGGCCGCGGGCATCGACGTGCGCAGCCTGCATGTGCGCCTTGATGGCTTTGGCCAGGTGGCCGAGCTGCAGGCCCTCAGCGAGTCACTGAACCAGATGCTGCTGCGCCTGGAGCAGGGCTTCATGCAACTGTCGCGGTTCTCCGAAGACCTGGCCCACGAGATGCGCACGCCCCTGAGCAACCTCATGGGCCAGACCCAGCAGGCCCTGGACCGCGAGCGCCCGGCGGCTGAATACCAGGACCTGCTGGTCTCCAACCTGGAGGAGTACGAGCGTCTGGCGCGGATGGTCGACAGCATGCTGCTGCTGGCCCGCTGCGAGCAGCCGCGCAGCCTGTTGCAGCGCCAGAGCGTGGATCTGCACGGGCTGGCGGAGCAGCTTTGCGATTACTTCGAGGGCATGGCCGAGGACCGCGACATTCAACTGCTCAACCACTGCCACGGCCAGTTGATCGCCGAACCTGCTCTGCTGCGTCGCGCGCTGGCCAACCTGCTGGCCAACGCCCTGCGCTACGCCGCACCGTCCAGCCCGGTGACCCTGGCCACGCACCTTGTGGGCAGCACCCTGGAGATCAGCGTACACAACCTGGGCGAGCCGATCGGCGCCCAGCACCTGCCGCACCTGTTCGAGCGCTTCTACCGCTGCGACCCCTCACGCCAGCAGCCTGACGACACCGGCGGCCTGGGCCTGGCCATCGTCCGCTCGATCATGCAGGCGCATGGCGGGCAGGTGCGCGTGGCCAGTGATGCGCAGGGGACGGTGTTTACCCTGGTGTTTGCGCTGAATGGTTAGCGCCAGAGCCGCGCATCACCCGAGTGGCGCGCCCAGCAGGCCGATGATCACGGCATGCGTGGCAATCGCCGGCACCGTGCCGTGTTTGAGGCGAACGAAGGCGCACAGAAGGCCTTCGATGAAGGTGAACAGCAGGATCGGCCAGCCGATGTCGGTGAGCACGAAGGCGAGGTAGGCATGGCAGGCGCTGAAGGCGACGGCGCTGCCCAGTGCTGCCTTGCAAAGGCCCATTTGCTGTTCCAGAGATCCTTGCAGCATGCCGCGAAACAGCACTTCCTCCAGGGCATTGCCGCCCAGTGCCAGTAGCGCGAAACCCGCCAGCCAGGTCAACGAGCCGACCTCCAGCCCCAGATACAGCCGCAAGGGCAGGCCCATGACGCAGCCTGCGGCAATGCCCATTACGATGCCACCCAGGCGAGGCCCCTTGAAGCCGACTACTGACCGCCAGTATTCCGGGAGCAACCGCGCCAACAGCGCGATCACGCCCAGAGAAGCCAGGCCCAGCGCTGCCAGTACCCCAGGATCGTGATGAAAACGCAGCGGTTCGGCACCGCCGAGCGACCATAAGCCACTGGGGGTCATCAGGTCGCGGGTGAACATGAAGGCGATGATCAGGACCAGCAGGCGATGACTGGTCTGCGTACGTGGCGTCAGAGCCAGCCACGCCGTGAACAGAGCGAGGGCCGGGATAAGGCGTCCGAAGTAAACCAGCAAGGCGTCCATGCGCGAGGCTCGTTCGTGAGTGAGGGCGGCGAGTGTAGCAGGGGGGGGAATGCGGCGGTGTTGAGGGGTAGCGCTTCATAGCCAACACACAAGAAAAAGCGCCATGCAGTCTTCTGTCGAGTATCCTGCGCGGCCATTCAAGGATGAGGTGTTTAGCCATGCGTGAAAGACAATCGGCGCGGCTGCTGGTGGCTAATCCGGCCAACGAGGTGCTGCTGTTTCACTTCCGCCACACCGACGATGCACTGGCCGGGCAGAGCCATTGGGCCACGCCGGGTGGTGGTTTGGAGGTGGGTGAGAGCTTCGAAGCGGCGGCCATTCGCGAGCTGTTCGAGGAAACCGGTATCCGCGTCGACAGCGTTGAGGCGCCGGTAGGGTTCAGGCGGTTTCCGATGATGCTGCCCAGTGGCGAGCAGGTGATTTCGGTCGAGCGGTATTACCTTGTGCGGGTGACGGACAAGACGCTGTGCCGTGACGGTTGGACCCCGCATGAGCAGCAGGTGATGGCCGAGCATCGCTGGTGGTCGGTGTCAGAACTGCGTGCCACGGCGGAGCAGGTGTGGCCGGAAACCCTGATCCAGATGCTTGAGGCAGCGTCATGCAACGTATCGTGATTCTGGGTAACGCTGGCAGCGGCAAGTCGACCCTGGCCCGCCGCTTGGGCAAGCGGCTTGGTTTGCCGGTGGTGCATCTCGATAGGTTGTTCTGGGCACCAGGCTGGGTCGAGCCGGATGCGCTTGAGTTTCGCCAGCGGGTCGGTGAGGCGGTGGCTGGCCAGGTCTGGATCTGCGAAGGCAACTATGCACGCCGAACCTTCGACCTGCGCCTGCCGCGTGCCGAACTGATCATCTGGCTGGATACCCCACGTCTGACCTGCCTGCTGCGAGTTATCCTGCGCAGCGTGCTGAATCGGCCGCGTGCCGACCTGCCGGCCGGTTGTCTTGAGAAGCTGGACAAAACCTTTCTCGAATTCCTCAAATTCGTCTGGTGCTTTGAGCGTGACTACCGGCCTGGCATCGAGTCGATGCGTTTGGCGATCGGCCCGCAGGTGCCTGTCATACATTTGCGCAGTGCTGCGCAAGTCAACGCATGGTTGAGTACATGGGGACTACCGAACAGTTAGACGCACTTCGGCTCGGTATTGGCTTTAGCCGCAATACTGTTCGGTTAGACCGGGTAGGAGCGGCTTCAGCCGCGAAGCGAGCGCCTGTTCACAGCAGACGCAGTGAATTTCCTGGCGCTTTCGCGGCTAAAGCCGCTCCCACCGGGCCGCATGCCGCTTAAGCGAACAGTATTGGCTGTAGCCGCGAAGGGGCCGGCTGCAGTGCCAAGGCTTTTCATTCGTCATTCAGGAGCAAGGTCCGGTGAACGACCACTATCAAGGCAGTTGCCTTTGCCAGTCGATCCGCTATGAGTTACTCAGCTCGCCCAGGGCCGTCAGCCACTGCCACTGCGGGCAGTGCCGCAAGGGCCACGGTGCGATGTTCGCCAGTTATGGCAGCGTACCGCGTGAGGCCTTGCGCATCGTCGTGGGGATGGAAAACCTCACTGCCTTCGACTCATCGCCGACGGTGCGCCGCGCGTTCTGCTCGCGCTGCGGTTCGACGCTGTTCTGGTCGCGCACCGAGGGTGAGTTCGCTGACTGGGTGTCTGTCGCATTGGGCACCCTGGATACGCCGTTCACGCCGGCCAAGCAGAAGCATGTGTACGTCCCCGAAGGGCAGCCCTGGTATCTGGAAGCGCCGCACGACTGAACGTCTGCTCGTCAGGAATGTGAAGAGGCAAGCAAATACAGCGGCAACACGTTAGGCTCATGGCTTTGCGAGCCTGGACCTGCCGTGTCATGACTGCCTTCTACCTCAAGCTGTTCATCACTCCCGCGCTGATGTGGGCGATTTCCTCGGCTTCGCGGCGCTGGGGTACGCAGCTCGGCGGACTGTTGTCCGGCCTGCCGGTGACCTCCGCGCTGGTGATGCTGTTTCTCAGTCTGGAGCAGGGCAGCGCCTTCGTGGCCCGGGCGGTGCCCGGTGCACTGGCCGGGCTGGCGGCGATCCAGGCGACCTATCTGTTCTATTTCCTGGTCACGCGTCGGGTGCCGGCGCTGCTCGGTTGCCTGGCGGGGCTGGGTTTCTATGCGCTCACGGCCTGGGCGATCAGCCGCCTGGGCGGTGTGGCGCTGCCGGTGCTGATCACCTTGCTGCTGGTGACGGCCATTGTCATCGTCACCGCTCGGCAGCCCGCGCCACCTGCGGCATCCGGCCCGGTGGTGCTGCCACGCTGGGTCATCCCGATGCGCATGCTGGCCGCCACCGGCCTGCTGCTGGCAATCACCGCCAGCGCCGAATGGCTCGGACCGACCGCCAGCGGCCTGGTGGCGCCGATTCCGGTGATTGCCTGGCCGCTGATGGTCTTCGCCCATGTTCAGGGTGGTCGACATGAACTGGCCGCCGTGGTGCGCGGCAACGCCATTGGCGCCGTGGGGGTGGTGGGCTTCTACCTGATGCTGGCGCACGGTGTACCGGTCTGGGGGGCGCTGCCGTCGATCGGCGTGGCGGTGTTGCTGGCGGTGGCGGTGACCTTCACGCTGGCCAGGTGGCTCAACCGTCGTTGAGCCGGCGAGGGGACGCTCGGCTTGCCGTTGGCGGCAAGCCAGGTCCGCAGGAGCAAGTCAGGGCCGGGTGGTGCTCGCCAACTGGTCATCCATCGATGCCGGGGCGTCCCAGCCACCTCCCAGGGCCCGGAATGAGGCGATGGCCGCCTGGGCGGCTTCGGTCTGCGCCTGGGCGCGGGCGTCGGCTGTGCGCAATAGCGTCTGGTCGGCGTTGAGCACTTCGATCAGGCTGGCGGTGCCGCTCTGCCAGGCCTGGAAAGTCGCCTGCCGGGCGCGGCTCAAGGCGTGTTCGCCGTCGCTCAGGGTCAGTGCCTGGGCTTCGCGATTGACCAGCGCCGAGAAGGCATTCTCGACGTCTTCACTGGCGCGCAGCACGGTCTGCCGGTAGCTGGCCAGGGCCTCGGCTTCCGCTCCCCTGGCCTGGTCGATCTGCGCATTGATGCGCGCGAAGTCAAACAGCCGCCAGCGCAGGCCCAGTGTGGCGGACGCCTGACTGGCGCCGTTGCTGAACAGATGACCGGCCGACACCGAGGTGGCGCTGCCGAGCAATGCGCCCAGCGACAGCTTGGGGTAGTACTCGCTCAGTGCGGCGCCAATGCGCGCGTTGGCTGCCTGCAGGCGGCGCTCTGCCACGATGATGTCGGGACGGCGGCGCAACAGCTCGGCCGGACTGCCTGTGGCGGCCAGCGCGGGGGGCACGGGAATGGCTGCGCCGTCGGCGAGGTCACGGCGGTGAGTACCCGGCGGGCTGGCCAGCAGCACATCAAGGGCATTCAGGGCCGTGTCCAGGCCATTCAGCAAGGCCGGTATCCTGGCCCTGGCTTCGGCCAGCTCGCCTTCGCTCTGGTGCACCTGGTACTCGGCTGCCAGGCCCTGGGCGTGCAGCAGCCTGACCTTTTCCAGCAGCGAGGCCCGGGTTTCGGCCTGCTGGTGGGCAATCCTTAGGCGTGCCTGCAGGCCACGCACCACCATGTACAGGTCGGCAGTCTGCGCGACGATGGCCAAGCGCGTGGCGGCGACGCCGGCAGCCGAGGCCTGGTACTCGGCCACTGCGGCTTCGCGGTCGCGACGCAGGCCGCCGAACAGGTCCATTTCCCATCCGGCTTCGAGGTTGAGCGCATAAGCATTACCATAGCGATCATAGCCCGGTGTACGGTCAAGCACCTGGCCCAGGGGCGTTTCTACCGACTGGTAGGCGCGTGCGGCCTGGCCGTCCACATTGGCCGACGGGAGCAGTGCCGCGTTGGCGGCGCCGACGGCCGCGCGGGCCTGTGCCAGGCGCGCCCGGGCCTGGACCAGGTCGAGGTTCTGCGCCAGCGCCTGATCCACCAGGGCATCAAGGCGACGGTCGCCAAAGCCTTTCCACCAGGTGTCCAGGGCTGCCGGCGTGCTGGCCGTGCGCCGGTCCACGGCGTCCTGGCCGAGGTAGCGCTGTACCAGAGGGGCGTCGGGTCGGTGATAGTCGGGGCCGACCGTGCAGCCGGCCGCCAGGCCTGCGCCCAGCGCCAAGGCCAGCAAACGAAAGGGAGGCATGAGGTTTCTCTTTGACTGAATGAATAGTGACCATATTATATTTTGGTCACAAGCTGTCAATCAGCTCACTACGGAGTTTCGCAACAGCATGAACGAGCATGTCAGTTCTCCTTCGCCCGAGCGCGGTCCCTCCGAGCATGGCGTGCGCGAGCAGGTCATCGAGGCGGCGACCCGTTACTTTGGCCACTACGGCTATGAAAAGACCACGGTCTCGGACCTGGCCAAGGCCATCGGTTTTTCCAAGGCCTACATCTACAAGTTCTTCGATTCCAAGCAGGCCATCGGCGGGGTGATCTGCAGCAACCGCCTGGCGATGATCATGCAGGTCGTGGATGCCGCGATAGCCGATGCCCCCACCGCCTCGGAGCGTCTAAGACGGCTGTTTCGCTCGATTACCGAGGCAGGCAGCGAGCTGTTTTTCCATGACCGGAAGCTCTATGACATCGCAGCGGTGGCCTCTCGCGAGCAGTGGCCTTCGGTGCAGGGGCATGAACAGCGCATTCGCGGGCTGATCCAGCAGATCCTCCTGGAAGGGCGTGAAAGTGGCGAGTTCGAGCGCAAGACGCCGCTGGATGAAACCACCAATGCCATCTACCTGGTCATGCGTCCGTATGTCAGCCCGGCGCAGTTGCAATACAACCTCGACTCGGCGCCAGAGGCTGCGGTGCAGTTATCGGCGCTGATCCTGCGCAGCCTTGCACCTTGAGGTCGTGCGTTTAAAAGTTCTGTGACCATTGACAGAATTGGTCACTAATCTAAAAATGGGGTCCTCCGTATTGCTTTCGAGTAGGACCCCATGCGCCTTCCGCTTGCCACTTTCGCCGTTTGCCTGTTGCCCCTCGCCCTGGCGGGCTGTGGCGACTCTTCTGTCAGCCGTGACCCACGCACTGCACCGCCCTTGGTGAGAACCGCAGCGGTCGGCAGTTTCACCGACGTCGGTCGGTCTTTCACCGGGGTGGTGGTTGCCCGCACGCAGAGTGACCTGGGCTTCCGGGTCGCTGGCAAGGTGCTGGAACGACTGGTGGACACCGGACAGAGCGTACGCCGTGGCCAGCCCCTGGCGCGTCTGGATCCCATCGACCTGCAATTGCAGGCGCGTGCCCAGCAGGAGGCGGTCGCCTCGGCTCAGGCCCGCGCTCGGCAGACCGCCGACGACGAAGCGCGCTACCGCGGCCTGGTGGCCGCCGGCGCGGTGTCTGCCTCAGCCTACGATCAGATCAAGGCCGCCGCTGATGCAGCGCGGGCCCAGTTGAGTGCCGCCCAGGCCCAGGCCGACGTGGCGCGCAACGCCAGTGGTTATGCGGTGCTGCTGGCCGACGCCGACGGCGTGGTGATGGACACCCTGGCCGAGCCGGGCCAGGTGGTCGCGGCGGGGCAGCCGGTGATCCGCCTGGCCCGCGCCGGGCAGCGCGAGGCGCTGGTGCACCTGCCCGAGACGCTGCGCCCCGCACCGGACTCTGGCGCCCAGGCGCGCCTCTATGGCCAGCCAGGCCAGGCCGTGATGGCGCGATTGCGCTTGCTCTCGGATGCCGCCGACAGCGCGACGCGCACGTTCGAGGCCCGCTATGTGCTCGACGGCCCGCTGGCCAATGCCCCCCTGGGCGCCACGGTCAGCCTGGATATCGTCGCCGACAGCCCGGCGGTAGAGCTGCTGCAGGTGCCCATCGCAGCCTTGCATGACCCCGGCCAGGGGCCGGGCGTGTGGGTCGTGACAGGCGACCCGGCCAAGGTCAGCTGGCGTCCGGTGCAGGTGCTCGGGCTGGGTGACGAGACGGCGCGGGTCAGTGGCGCGCTGAAGGTCGGCGAGTCGGTGGTGGCGCTGGGTGCGCATTTGCTGCGCGAAGGCGAAGAGGTGCGTCTGGCAGCGGTCCAGACGCTCAGCGTCGCCGAGGGTCGGCCATGAGCGACGGACGTTTCAACCTGTCGGCGCTGGCGGTGCGCGAGCGCTCGATCACCCTGTTTCTCATCGTGCTGATCGGCGTGGCCGGCGTGCTGGCCTTCTTCAAGCTCGGGCGCGCTGAAGATCCACCCTTCACGGTCAAGCAACTCACGGTGATCAGCGCCTGGCCTGGGGCCACCGCGCAGCAGATGCAGGATCTGGTGGCCGAACCGCTGGAAAAGCGCCTGCAAGAGCTGAAGTGGTACGACCGTAGCGAAACCTACACCCGGGCCGGGCTGGCCTTCACCATGCTATCGCTGCTCGACAAGACGCCACCGGGCGAGGTGCAGGAGCAGTTCTACCAGGCGCGCAAGAAGCTCGGCGACGAAGCCCGCAACCTGCCGGCCGGGGTCATCGGGCCGATGATCAACGACGAGTTTGCCGACGTGACCTTCGCGCTGTTCGCCCTCAAGGCCCAGGGCGAGCCGCAACGTCAGCTGGTGCGCGAGGCGGAAGCCCTGCGCCAGCGGCTGCTGCATGTGCCCGGGGTCAAGAAGGTCAACATCATCGGCGAACAGGCCGAGCGCATCTTCGTGTCGTTTGCCCATGATCGCCTGGCCACGTTGGGCGTGGCACCGCAGGACATCTTCGCCGCCCTCAACGGGCAGAACGCCCTGACCCCGGCCGGTTCCATCGAAACCCAGGGGCCGCAGGTGGTGCTGCGTCTGGACGGGGCCTTCGATCAGTTGGCGCAGATCCGCAATACGCCGATCAATGTGCGTGGGCGTACCCTGAAACTCGCCGACCTAGCCAGCGTCGAGCGCGGCTATGAAGACCCGGCGACCTTTAGGGTGCGCAATGGCGGCGAGCCGGCGCTGCTGCTTGGTGTGGTGATGCGCGAAGGCTGGAACGGCCTGGCCCTGGGCAAGGCGCTGGAGACCGAAAGCACGGCAATCAACGCCGAGCTGCCGCTGGGCATGAGCCTGAGCAAGGTCACCGACCAGGCGGTGAACATCAGCTCGGCGGTCGACGAGTTCATGATCAAGTTCTTCGTCGCCCTGCTGGTGGTGATGCTGGTGTGCTTCCTCAGCATGGGCTGGCGCGTAGGCGTGGTGGTGGCGGCCGCCGTGCCGCTGACCCTGGCCATGGTCTTCGTGGTGATGGCCGCCACCGGCAAGAACTTCGACCGCATCACCCTGGGGTCGCTGATTCTCGCCCTGGGCCTGCTGGTGGACGACGCCATCATCGCCATCGAGATGATGGTGGTGAAGATGGAGGAGGGCTATGACCGCCTGCGTGCCTCGGCCTATGCCTGGAGCCACACCGCCGCACCGATGCTGTCGGGGACCCTGGTCACCGCCGTGGGCTTCCTGCCCAACGGTTTCGCCCAGTCGACCGCCGGCGAGTACACCAGCAACATGTTCTGGATTGTCGGCATCGCGCTGATCGCCTCCTGGCTGGTGGCGGTGGCCTTCACCCCGTACCTGGGGGTCAAGCTGCTGCCGGACATCGCCAGGGTCGAGGGTGGACATGCCGCCATTTATGACACCCCGCGCTACAACCGTTTCCGCCGGGTGCTGACGAAGGTCATTGCGCGCAAGTGGCTGGTCGCCGGGGCGGTGCTGGGCCTCTTCGTGACCGCCGTGCTGGGCATGGGCGCGGTGAAAAAGCAGTTCTTTCCGACCTCCGACCGCCCCGAGGTGCTGGTGGATATCCAGTTGCCCTATGGCAGCTCCATCGAGAAGACCCAGGCCGCCGCCATCAAGGTCGAGGCCTGGCTGCGCGAGCAGCAGGAGGCGCAGATCGTCACCACCTACATCGGCCAGGGTCCGCCGCGCTTTTTCCTGGCCATGGCGCCGGAACTGCCCGACCCGTCGTTTGCCAAGATCGTGGTGCTGACCTCCGGCGAGCAGGCCCGCGAAGTGCTCAAGCAGCGCTTGCGCCAGGCGGTGGCCGAAGGCCTGGCCCCCGAGGCGCGGGTGCGCGTCGCGCAACTGGTGTTCGGCCCGTACTCACCGTACCCGGTGGCCTATCGGGTGATGGGGCCGGACCCGATGCGCCTGCGCGAGATCGCCAGCCAGGTGCAGGACCTGCTGCTGGCCAGCCCGATGATGCGCACCGTCAACATGGATTGGGGGCCGCGCGTGCCGACCCTGCACTTCAGCCTCGATCAGGACCGCCTGCAGGCGGTGGGCCTGAGCTCCGCCGAGGTGGCGCAGCAGCTGCAGTTCCTGTTGTCCGGCGTGCCGATCACCGCGGTGCGCGAAGACATTCGTTCGGTGCAGGTGACCGGGCGTGCCGCCGGCGACGTGCGTCTGGACCCGGCGAGGATCGCTGACTTCACCCTGGCCGGCGCGAACGGCCAGCGCATCCCGCTGGCCCAGGTCGGTGAGGTCGAGGTGCGCATGGAAGACCCGTTGCTGCGCCGTCGCGACCGCACGCCGACCCTGACGGTGCGCGGTGACATCGACGAAGCCTTGCAGCCGCCGGATGTCTCCGCTGCGCTGTGGAAAGACCTGCAACCGCTGATCGCGCGCCTGCCGGTCGGCTACCGCATCGAGATGGCCGGCTCCATCGAAGAGTCGGGCAAGGCCAGCCAGGCGATCCTGCCGCTGCTGCCGATCATGATCGCGGTGACCCTGCTGATCATCATCCTCCAGGTGCGCTCGATCTCGGCCATGGTCATGGTGTTCCTCACCTCGCCGCTGGGGTTGATCGGTGTGGTGCCGGTGCTGCTGCTGTTCCAGCAGCCCTTCGGTATCAATGCGCTGGTCGGGCTGATCGCCCTGTCGGGGATTCTGATGCGCAACACCCTGATCCTGATCGGCCAGATTCACCAGAACCAACACGACGGCCTGGATCCCTTCAAGGCGGTCATCGAGGCCACGGTGCAGCGCGCCCGGCCGGTATTGCTCACCGCGCTGGCAGCGATCCTGGCGTTCATCCCGCTGACCCATTCGGTGTTCTGGGGAACCCTGGCCTACACCCTGATCGGCGGCACCCTGGTGGGAACGGCGATGACCCTGGTGTTCCTGCCGGCGATGTACGCGATCTGGTTTCGCATCCGCCCACAGGGTGAACGCGGCCAAGACAAACAGGTTCGAGTTGAGTGACGACGAGGAAATGGCAATGAACAATCAGCAGCACACACGCATCGTGGTCACCGGCATGGGCCTGGTCAGCCCCTTGGGGTGTGGCGTCGAACACGCCTGGCAGCGCCTGCTGGCCGGGCAGTCGGGCATCGTTCGGCTGCCTGAGCACTTCACCGAGGGCACTGGCGTCAGCGTCGGCGGGCAGGTGCCGGAGCTGGCCGACGACCCGCTGGCTGGCTACAACCCGGACGCGGTGATCCCGGCCAAGGAACGCAAGAAGATGGACCGCTTCATCGAGTTCGCCCTGGTGGCCGCCGACGAAGCCTTGCGCCAGGCCGGCTGGCAGCCGCAGGGTGAGGCCGAGCAGCAGCGCACCGCGACCCTCATTGCTTCGGGCGTGGGGGGCTTCAGGGCCATGGCCGAGTCGGTGCGCACCACCGACCAGCGCGGCCCGCGACGCCTGTCGCCGTTCACCGCACCGTCGTTCCTGGCCAACATGGCGGCTGGCAACGTGTCGATCCGCCATGGCTTCAAGGGGCCGCTGGGCGCGCCGGTCACCGCCTGCGCCGCAGGCGTGCAGGCGATTGGCGATGCGGCGCGCATGATCCGCAGCGGTGAAGCGGACATCGCCCTGTGCGGCGGCAGCGAGGCGGCCATTGATCGTGTCACCCTCGGCTGCTTCGCCGCCGCGCGTGCGCTGTCCACCTCTGCCGACCCGCAGCAGGCCTCGCGGCCGTTCGACCGTGAGCGTGACGGTTTCGTCATGGCCGAAGGCGCCGGGCTGCTGGTCATCGAGTCGCTGGAGCATGCCCTGGCGCGCGGGGCGACACCGCTGGCCGAGCTGGTGGGCTATGGCACCAGCGCCGATGCCTATCACCTCACCGCCGGCCCGGAAGATGGCAACGGTGCCCGGCGGGCCATGCAGGCGGCCTTGCAGCAAGCCGGCGTGAGTGCTGCCGAGGTGCAACACATCAATGCCCACGCAACCTCCACGCCGGTCGGCGACAAGGGCGAACTGGCGGCCATTGGTGCGCTGTTCGGCACCGGCAGCGGGGTGGCGATCAGTTCGACCAAGTCGGCCATCGGCCACCTGCTGGGCGCCGCTGGCGGCATCGAGGCGATCTTCACCGTGCTGGCGCTGCGTGACCAGGTGGTGCCGCCCACCCTGAACCTGCAGCAGCCCGACGAGGCCGCCGCAGGCCTGGAGCTGGTGGCCCTTGAAGCGCGGCACATGGCGATCACTCATGCCCTGTCGAACGGCTTCGGTTTCGGCGGGGTCAACGCCAGCGTGCTGTTCCGCCGTTGGGAGGGGGCCTGATGAACACCGCCCTGGAGACTGCCGCCCGCAACGCCGAGCGCGCTGACGGGCCGACCCTGAATGGCCGGATCATCGCGCTGCTGGCTGGCCTGTCGGCGCTGAGCATTCTGTCCACCAACATCATCATCCCGGCTTTCCCGGACATGGGCGCGCAACTGGGCGTGTCAGCCCGCGAGCTGGGCCTGACCCTGTCGAGCTTCTTTCTCACCTTCGCCCTGGCGCAACTGCTGGTCGGACCCCTGGCTGACCGCCATGGCCGCCAGCGCCTGGTGTTGGGCGGGTTGCTGCTGTTCGTCATCGGTACCGCAGTGGGCGGCAGTGCGGCGACCCTGGAGATGCTGATCGTCGGCCGGATCATCCAGGCCCTGGGCATCTGTGCGGCGGCGGTGCTGGCCCGGGCTATTGCCCGCGACCTGTTCGAGGGCGACACCCTGGCCCGCGCGCTGTCGCTGACCATGATCGCCACGGCCATGGCGCCGGGTTTTTCACCGCTGCTGGGCGGGGTGTTGAACGCCACGCTGGGCTGGCGGGCGATCTTCGTCGTCGTGGGCCTGGCGGCGTTGCTCACCGCCTGGTTCTACTGGCGCAGGCTGGGCGAAACCCTGCCGCCGGAACGTCGTACACGGCTGTCGGCAGGGCAGGTCATCGTCGCTTATCTGCGACTGCTGAGAGACGGGCGGTTCTTCTTCCCGGCGATGGCCGTCAGCCTGCTGATGAGTGGCCTGTTCGCCTCGTTCGCGGCGGCACCGGCCATTCTGATGACCGGCATCGGCCTGTCGTCGCTGCAGGTCGGTTGGTACTTTGCCGCCACGGTGTTCATGGTGTTCGGCAGTGGCCTGGCCGCACCGCGACTGGCACGGCGCTTCGGTGCTCGGAGCATCACCACCCTGGGCCTGGCCACCGCGCTGCTGGCTGCCTGCCTGCTGTGGTGGGGGCCCAGCCAGCCGGGCTTGGCCTGGTACAGCACCTCGATGGTGGTGTTTCTCTGTGGCATGGGCCTGGCCAACCCGCTGGGTACCGCCATTGCCATGGGGCCGTTCGGCAAGGAGGCAGGGCTGGCTTCAGCGCTGCTGGGCTTCCTGACCATGGGCTGCGGCGCACTGACCACCTGGCTGGGCTCGGTGCTCAGTTACGCACCGGTTACCACGCTGGGCGCTACCCAGGCTGCGGTCTGCCTGCTGGGCCTGGGGCTGTTCGTCATCGGCTCGCTGCAGGCGCGCTGACTACCAGCGCGGCTGCAGTATGCGGATGGCCAGCAGCTCTTCCTTGGCCTGAGCCGCGGCGCCGTAGGACAGCAGCAGGTTGATGAGTCGCTGGGTGTCGAGCCACTGCCCACGGTATTCCAGGCCGGGCATCGACAGCTGCACCTGAGGTCGCCGCGCACGCCGCACACGCGCTTTCGGCTGCAGGGCGCCGAAGGCGTTGTGGCAGGAGGGCAGGGCGGTGCCTTCACGCAAGGTGAGGGTGATGCTCAGTTGGCGGCCTCCCTTGACCCGTGCCTGAACGATGTCGCGCAACGCCAGCTCGTTATCAAGGTTGCGAAACCACAGGCTGTTCGGGGTCAGGCGCAGCAGCGGCTGGCGGCTCGCATGGCGCTGTTGCCAGAGACCGGCGCAGAAGAACAGGCCGCAGACCACGAAAGCGCCGCCCAGCAGGCGGCTGTTCGCCTCACCGAGGCACAGGCCGCCCAGCACGAACATCAACAAGGTGACGCACAGCAGCTTCCGCTGCACACGGCGGGTCAGCACCAGGGTGGTGACGTCCGGCACGGTGGCCAGCACGCGCTGGCGCTCGGCGGCGGCGAGGTGCAGCTGTTCCACGCTGTGCTGTGCGAACGCCTCGGTCAGGGACTCGGCCATGTCGAACAGACGGGCATCGCGGCGGATCATGCAGGGGCTCCGTGTCGAGGGGTGTCCTCCGCCGGTTGCCAGGTCCCGGTCAGTTGCGCGAACCACTGGCGGTCGGCATCGGTGGGTTGGCGAGTGGCTTCGGCCAGCAGCGGCTCGTCCAGTGCGATGTCCAGCGCCACCAGGCGCTGCTGGGTAGGCGGATGGGTGTCGAACGGGTGGGCCAGGGCCTGCGTCATGAGGCTTTGGTCGAGACTTGGCGGTGTATGCCGCAAGTGTTCGCTCAGCGCCTGGACCAGGTTGCCCTGGCGGCCCTCGCCCAGCAGCTGGTCGATGACCCGGTCGAGGGCGATGACTCGCAGCAGGGCCTGGCAGAACAGTCGCTCGCCGGCGACTTCGGCGCCCGCGCGGTCCGCCAGCAGTTCCTGGGCGCGGCGCCAGTGATGCACCGCCACCTGGAAGTGATGCAGGAATTCCCCGGCCAGCCACATGACCGGGCGTTCGAACCAGCCCGGCGGGTGGCCGTCGTCGTCCAGGAGGCTGGCGAAATGCACGGACATCAGCCTGAACTGCGCCGACACCTCGCTGCTGCGCTCCGTGTCCTGGTGGCGGAAATGCCCCAGTTCGTGGCCGATGATGGCCGCGCTTTCCGCCTGGCTCATTGAGGACAGGTAGGTCAGTGGCAGGTACAGGGTGCGTCCGCTCAGTTGTTCGCCGCTGGGTTGCAGCAGCACCGGCACGCTGGTGACGAAGAACGATTGGTCGATACCGACCACGATGTGCTCAGGCCCGGGGGCGCCGACCCGCTCGGCCAGTGCCTCTACCCAGCGCCACACCTGAGGCATCTGTTCGCGTGTCAGGCGGCGGCCGAGGAAGCTCGACCCCGGCTCACCCAGGGCCTGCCAGCGCTGGCGCAGGCGCTGGACCAGGCGGACGCCGATGAGCAACCCGGAGACCACCGGTATGCCGAAGATGAGGATGGTCCAGCCGCCGTCCTTGAGGTGGTTCCAGCCCCAGTGCAGCTCATAGAGCAATCCACAGCCCAGCGACATCACCAGCAACCCGACATAGGCACTCAACCAGCGGCCCAGCGCCTGCCAGCTGCTGGCCAGATGCTCGTGCAGGAAGTCTTGCGAGCGACGCGCGCGCCAGGCATCCAGGCGCAGTTTCAGCCAGCAGGCCGGGCCGACCAGCAGGGCGGCGACCGCCAGCCAGTAGCTGAGCGTGGCCATCGGGTACTCGCCTCGATGATTTTGCAGGGTGCTCCAGGCCATCAGCGCCAGGGGCACGAGCCACATGGGCAGGAACCAGCGCCAGCGGTTCATGGCTGCGCCGCCTTGGCGGGCGCGGCCGGGCGTGCGGTTCGTGTGTTTGTGAGGCAGGCGTCTGGCCGACCTCGCGATGATCGAGCGAAGGCGGGCATCGGAGTATCCGAGCAAGGGATGGCACGCTATTGAAGTACCCCGTCGCGGTGCTGCCAAGCGCCTTGGCCGCCGGGCACAACAATCGGGCCAGTGATCACAAGCCGCGCACTCAGCGGGGTCGGTCGCGGCTCTGCACCGACAGCTCCAGCGCCTGTTGCATGTCGAGGCGCGCTGAACGGCCGACATCCGGGTCATCCAGGCGATGCTGGCGCTCCGACGGCA